>JAFBAK010000372.1 GCA_019247795.1 Hyphomicrobiales bacterium
CGGCATCATCAAGACGAAGGGCTCGAGGAGAGCAAACAAAGCCTCCTTCGTCATGTCCCCGGGCAGGCCGCGCGGCTCGCGCCCTTGCACCGCGTCCGTGACGAGCGTCGCCGGAACGCCGATCGCACACGCACCGATCGCGGTTCCGAGCAGGACATCATGCAGGCCCGAACCCGCAAGCGTGACGCAAGTCGTGCCGAAATCCGCGAGGACCGCCCGGAACTGCAGATCGTTCCAAGGGCAGGGTTCGGTCAAATCGAAGATCAGGTCGCCGGCATCGGAGAAGGCCTTTTTGCCTGAAGGAAACCGCCCCTCGGACGGCACGCGCCGCAGGAAAGCGATCGGCCATTGCATGCGATGCCAGCAACCGATGAGCATCGCGCATTTGCACATCACGGAGCAGGACATGTCGTCATCGAGCGAGACCAGCAAGGCGCTACGCGGAAAGAGTTGTTTCAGGGGTGGGTTGAGGCTCATCCGACCACCGCTCGCTTGAGCGTCCGCACCACGTTTTCTTGCGGTTCGCGGGTCGTCCTCTCGGCCGAACTCTCGAGAATGCCGGGCCGATCCCAATCCCCTTCCGGACGCACGATCATATAAGGGCCGCTTTGGAGATCGATGGCGTTCGCAAGCGCGTCATACTCGGCGACCATCTCGGTGTAGCGGTAATCGGAGAAGACAAACTCCCGTCCGGGCCCCATCGGCTTGCCGCCGAAATGGGCCCAGAACTTTTCCAGGCCCTCGCGCGCGTGGCCATAGATGCGGCGAAAACCTTTGCGCCTCACATGCTCGACCGCGGTGCGCACCACGTCGAACGATACGCGTGTCCGTCGAAATTCCTTGCGGACCGCAAGCCTTTCGAGCTTGGCGAAATCCGCAAAATAGCGCGCCCGCAAGGAACAAGCCGGCTCTTCGCCCACAAAGCCGATGAAATGCGTGGCGCATTGATCGTTGCCGTCGAATTCCTCCGCATAGGGGCACGTTTGCTCGGCCAGGAACACCGCGGCACGGATCGCATAAACCATCAAAAGATCGTCGGCGCCACGCGCCACCTTCACTCGCATTCGGCTGCCGCGCGCCGGGCGATCGGCGGGCGGTTCATCCCGGCGCAGCTTGTCGGCGACCGCCTCGGAAAGTCCGGCCAATTGCCGATGTACCGGAGAGGGAAACGATGAGGGGTCATGGCGGCGATACACGAAAAGGTCGCTTGGACCGTCTGGAACCGGCTCGAAGCCCGTCCGCTCCATGAACTTCCAACCTTTGTCCGTGCCCGGGCGCGCATACATGTCGACTTTCGCCAAGTCGGCTCGGCGCACGAATCTCATGACGTTGCCCATCGCGGCGACGCGCGGGCCGGGCAGATACATCGCCCAGGCGTACAGGCCTCGCGGCGCCTCTCCGGGCGCTGCCAGATGATCGAGATCGGGATCTGCAACCGAAAAGCCGCCGGCGAAAAGCCGTTCAAGCCCCGTTTCGCTCAGGTAAAGGAAGGCGAACCCGCCTGCCAGGCCGTTGCGATCGTGAACGGCGAGAATGGTCTCCGGGTTGAAGCGGAAGACACGGTGAATCGCCGGCTCGATGATTTTCATGGCCGGGATTTCTGGAGCCGCCATATCGATCAAGCGAGCGAGTTCGGAGGTCGCTGCAGGCCTTACCGTGAAGCGTCGACTGGGTGGGATGAGGTCCAGCGGACGATGCTTCAGAATCGGACCATCCATCCGGCCCTCTCCAAATTGATAACATCTGATTTGATTAGTTTGGTATTAATCCGTTATCATAAGCAAAAGGCGGATCATCGAATGCAACCAAAACTGGCACAGGGTGCTTCAGATTTGGAGCTTGGGGGACCGGCGTTCATGCAAGAGCTTTCGTGGGACGATTTGCGGATTTTTCTTTCCTGCACGTCCCAAGGGAGCCTTCGACGCGCTTCCGAGTCCCTCGGCGTTTCCGCCAGCACCATTGCCCGGGCCCTCGACCGTCTCGAGAAGACCGTCGGATATCGTCTTTTTGCCCGCGACAAGGAGGGCCTGAGGCTCACGGATGACGGGCGGTTCATGCTCGACGAGGTGCGCGCGATGGAACGTGCGACCTTGAGCATCGCGCGCCGCTCGAGCGTGGGGCAGGACCCGTTGCGCGGCATCGTTCGCGTCGCCATCACCGAAGGTCTCGGGACGTATTGGGTTTTGCCCAAGCTTCTACCTTTCGCGCAAGCTCATCGCCTTTTGACCATGGAATTGCGCTGCACGATGGACTCGACCGATGTCGCCCGGCTGGAGGCGGACATCTCGATTCAATTTCACAAGCCCATCAACCCGGATCTCTACGCCGCCCGTCTCGGATATCTGCACACCTACCCCTTCGCGTCGCAGGAATACGGGCGGCGCAACGGCATTCCTCGTTCGCTGGAGGAGGCGCGCCAACATCGCTTCGTGCAGCAGGTTTCGCCGCTTCTCCCCGAAGGCGCCTACGAGCGTCTGCTCGGGGTGGACAGCCTCGATGGCATGATCGCGCTACGCACCAACACGAGCTCCGCCGTGTTGTATGCGATCGAGCGGGATGCCGGTATCGGCTGGCTTCCGTCTTACGCCTTGGTATTCGGCGGCCGCTTCGTTCCCGTCGACATCGGCATCAAGCACTCGCTCGAGATTTGGATGACCTACCATCCTTATATCCGCAGTTCCGAGCGCCACATGGTGGTGGTGGACTGGCTGCGCCGATTGTTCGACGCCCGACGCTTTCCCTGCTTTCGCGAAGAATTCATTCATCCGCTCGGGCTGCTTCCGATGATGACCGATGTCGCGGAGACGCATGGCGGACGCGGTTTTCTCGCCGCCGACCCGACGGGGCAGAGCAGTGGCCTGGCGCACGCCGGCGCGAGCGGATTATCGGTCCAACGGGCAAGGCTCGGCACCGGCGGGGGGGATACGTGATTCGCCTAAATTTCGCGGCGCATCCGCCAATTAAGGCCTGTGGATTCCTCTGTTTTTCGAAGTGATTGCCCTCGCCGAATATCACGAGGCGGACGCGTTCGGTTTTGATCGGCGCGCCGGCGCGAAAGACTTGGCACGACACTTGGCGCGAAACACTTGGCACGACACTTGGCTCGATGACGCAAGGGATGACGGCCGCGCTCGTATTCGGGCATCCGTCAGCGACGCCACTTCCATTTTATCGCATCTGGAAGGCGTTCCGCTTCCGCCGAACGCGATCTGCACATTGTATTGAATTCCTTAACCATTATTGAAAAAGCAACACCGCGTAGTGGCGACGGGCGCGAATTGCGGCAAATCCTCGATCGCGGGTGGTTGCCTTCGCCATTGCGCGCGCTCCAATCGAGCCCATTCATCGAAGCTGATGCAACGAAAGACCAATGGTCGGAGTTGCGTGCGCGGATGTCGTCTTCCCGCTTCGAAAAACCCTACCCACAAGTGAGTATCGCGCGTAACACTTCTAGTAGGTGGTAGTAATGCATTTTAGCACGTCGCAAACGCGCCGCCCCGATATAGCGTTGTTCTGTTGCTTCGGTCACGAATCAGGGAATCAAGCGACCGACTCCCCTTTTTATTCGACGCTGGTGCTTGCGAATTCGGGCTGTTCAGAACGCCTTCTGCGGACTGACTTCATGTCGAAGTTAGACTGCCCGATTCCGCAAGTAAAGCGGTCAGGAGAACGACATGAAAGTGGTAATTCAGTGTGGCGGCAAGGGAACACGCCTGCGGCCCTACACCATGGTGCTACCCAAGCCACTGATGCCCGTCGGCTCCAAGCCGGTTCTCGAGCTCTTGCTCAAATGGCTTCGCAGGAACGGAACCCGTGACGTCTACATCACCACCGGTTATCTCGGTGCGTTGATCAAGGCCGTCTGCGGCGACGGCAAGCAGTGGGATCTCCGCATCACCTATACCGACGAGCCGGAGCCGCTCGGAACGATCGGCCCCTTGAGCCTTCTGCGCGATCAACTCGACAGCACCTTCCTGGTCATCAATGGGGACGTCCTCACGGACCTCAACTTCAATGCCTTCACGACCTACCATCGCCAGCGCGGCAGCGCCTTGACGATCGCCACCGCGACGCGAACCGTCAAGATGGATTATGGCGTGATCGAAGGCGAGAACGGCCGGGTCACCAAGTTCCGCGAGAAGCCCATTCTCTCCCAGATGGTCAGCATGGGCGTCTACTGCATGAACCCCCAAGTGCTCGACTACATTCCCTCGGGCGTGCCTTTCGGCTTCGACGACCTCATGCTTTGCGTGATGGATCGCGGCATGCCGGTCCACACTTTCGAGCACAACGGCTTGTGGCTCGATGTCGGCCGCGTCCAGGACTTCCAGCAGGCGCAAGAACTCAACTGGGACGATCAACCACCCGCTTTCCAAATCGTTGCCGCGGCCTAGTGGCCGCAAGGCGCGCCCTTGGTCGGGGCTCCGCCCACTGGAAACGAGAATACTGCTGCGGCCCTCGCGGGTTGGCCAGGGCCGCAGAATGATGTGCTCAGCATACCCATGCTTCCGTGGAGGAGATCGCCGATGTTGATGGTCGCGGAACCCATATTGGGCGAAGAAGAAAAGGCTGCCCTCGCGGAGGTCATCGACAGCGGCTGGATCACCATGGGGGATCGCGTCCGCTCCTTCGAATGCGCCTTCGCCGAACAGCACAACGCCAGCGATTGCGTCGCAGTGAACTCCTGCACGGCGGCCCTTCACCTGATTCTGGAAGGTCTGGGCGTGGGCCGCGGCGACGAGGTCCTCGTGCCATCTCTGTCTTTCGTGGCGACGGCCAACAGCGTCCTTTACGCCGGGGCCAAGCCGGTATTCGTCGACATCGAAGCGCTCGATCTCCCCGTCATGTCGCTTTCGGACGCCGCCGCCAAATGCACGCCGCGCACCAAAGCCCTGATCCTAATGCATTATGCGGGATACACGGTCGACCGGGCTGCGTGGCGCGATTTTGCAAGCTCGCGCGGACTCTTGCTCATCGAGGATGCCGCTCACGCGGCGGGCGCCGAGCAGGCTGGCACCTTCGGCGATGCTGCCGCCTTCAGCTTCTACGGCAACAAGAACATGACGACCGCCGAAGGCGGCGTCGTGACCGCCTCCAACGAGGACGTGCTCGACAAAATCCGCCAGATGCGCGGACACGGCATGACGAGCGGCACGTTCCAACGCCGCTCGAGCCGCATATCCACTTATGACGTCACCATGCTGGGCTACAACTACCGCATGGACGAGCTGCGCGCCGCGATCGGCCTCCTGCAGCTCAAGCGCTTGAAGGAATGGAACGCCAAGCGCTTGCGCTTGACGCAAGCCTATATGCGGTCGCTCGCCGCCCGTTGCCCGGAACTCTGCTTGCCCTTCGCAGCCTGGCGCAAGACCTCAAATCATCTGGCCTCGCACCACATCATGCCAATCGTCCTGCCCGAGAGCGTCGATCGTCAGCGCGTCGTCGACGGATTGCGGGACGCCGAGATCCAGACCACCATTCACTACCCCCCGATCCACGAGACGTCGTTCTACCGCGAGAATTTCCCCTGCGCGCCCTTGCCGCTCACCGAGCAATTCGCGCAGCGCGAGCTCACCCTGCCGCTGCATCCGCGCATGGAGGAGCATCACGTCGAGCGAGTGACGGATGCGATGGCAAAAGCGCTCGATCGCGCGGCACCGGCGGAAGCCCTGTCATGACGCTCATCCATCTCACGGCTCTCTCCGAGCGCCGCGCCCCGAGGACGCCCGACATCGTCAGGCGTGCTCTCGACGTGACCATCGCGCTCGCTGCGCTTCTCGTCTTCAGCCCGGTGATGCTGCTCATCGTTCTGGCGATCTGGATGAACGGCAGCCGGCCGATCTTCTTCTCGCAGCTGCGGCTTGGTTTGAGAGGTCGGCATTTCCGCATCTACAAGTTCCAGAAATTTCACAATCGTTGTGGCGCTGCCTCAGGCGCCGTGACGGTGGAGAACGATCCTCGTTTCACGCGCCTTGGACGTTTCCTCGGCAAGACCAAGCTCGACGAGCTGCCGCAGCTTTGGAACATTCTCAAGGGCGACATGTCGATCGTGGGTCCGCGCCCGGAAAGCCTGGAGCTTGCCCATTGCTTCAGCGGCATATACTTGCGCGTGCTGCAATACCGCCCGGGCCTATTTGGGCCGAATCAAGTGCTATTCAGGAACGAAAGCTCAATGTTTCCGGACAACTATGATCCGGAGAAGTTCTACTGCGAATACCTTTTCCCACTCAAGGCAAACATCGATCTCGCCTATTTCCCGCATCGCACTCTCGTCAAGGACATGGGCTGGATCATCCGCGGCTTGCTGGCCGTGGCCGGATGGCAATCGCCGCCGAGTGAGGATTTGCAGCGGACGCTGAATGAAGGCCGGAGCGGTTGGAACTGGCAGCAGGCCTTTCACCAACCCTCCCTCATCAACGAACAAGTCATCCAACCGGGGGAATGAGCGTGGAGTACAAGGGTCTCAAAGTTCTCGTGACCGGCGCCGACGGCTTTATCGGTTCGCATTTGACCGAGAAGCTCGTGCAGCGAGGCGCCCAGGTGACGGCGTTGTGTCTTTACAATTCCTTCGATCACCATGGGTGGCTCGACGATCTCCCCGACGAGACGCGGGCCAAGCTGACGCTCGTGCGCGGCGACATCCGCGATTCCGGCTTCGTGCGTCGTCTCGCCCAGGGGCAGGAAATCATCTTCCACCTCGCTGCGCTGATTGCGATTCCCTATTCCTACGCGGCCGCGCAAAGCTATGCCGAGACCAACGTGCTCGGCACGCTCAACGTGCTCGAGGCGGCGCGCGAGAGCGGCACGTTGCGTGTCGTGCACACCTCGACGAGCGAGGTTTATGGCACGGCGCTCACCATGCCGATCAGCGAGACCCATCCGCTGCAAGGCCAATCCCCCTATTCGGCTTCGAAGATCGGCGCCGACATGATGGCTGAAGCGTTCGCGCGATCCTTCGAGCTTCCCGTCGCGATCCTGCGCCCATTCAATACCTTCGGCCCGCGCCAGAGCGAGCGCGCCATCATTCCCACGATCATCCGACAAGCGATCGATCCGTCCTGCAACGCCATTCAAACCGGCGACACCTCGCCCTTGCGCGATTTCACCTTCGTCGAGGACACCGCCGAAGCCTTCCTGGCGCTCGGAATTGCGCCCAACATTCAATATGGCCGGCCTTACAACGCAGGCAGCGGCAAGGCGGTGAGCGTCATGGACATCATCGATCTCGTCTTGCAGGCAACCAATTGCCAGCGTCCTGTCGTGCAGGATCCCAAGCGCATGCGTCCGGCAGGCTCGGAGGTGCGCGCTCTTCTCGCCGACAGCCGTCGCCTGAACGAGGACACGGGTTGGCGCCCCCATATCGATTTGCGTGAAGGACTTGAACGCACGATCGCGTGGTGGCGCGAGCGTCTCACCACGGGTCTCGTGCGTCGGGAATCCGGGTACATGACATGATGGGCACGCACGCCGCCGCGTGCGGGACGATCCCGACCGCCGCGGCAAGTCTGCACGCGACCACCCCTTGCGTTTGCGGCAGCGGCCTGCGGGCGGAACGTTGCTGCGCTATCGCACCGGACTACATGGCGCCTCTTGCCGCGAAAGAGGCGCTCGAGAGGCTCGTCAAAAAGGCCTCGAAGGCGCTTGCGAATGGCGATGTCGCGACGGCCGAGGCGCGCGCGCTCGAAGCCTTGGAAACGGCGCCTCGCCTTCCCGGCGCGCTTGCTGTTCTTTATCAGATTCGACATCAGGCCGGCCAGGAGCAGGCGGCGCTCGCCTTGCTGCAGCGGCTCGTCGGCGTCGATCCGAACAACATCGATGCCACCCAGGAGCTGGCGATGCTCCTTTTTCAAAAAGGGGATCTGCCGGCCGCCGAGCATCAGGCGCGAAACGCCATCCGGCTCGCGCCGACCCATGCGCGCTCGCACAACTTGATGGGAATGATTCTCACCGAAGCGCAGCGCCCGCATATCGGCGAGTTTCACTATCGCCGCGTGCTCGAGATTTCCGGCGACCGGGATCCCATCCTGCTCGCCAATCTCGCCTGGAACCTGAAATGTCAGGGCAAGATCGCCGAGGCGCGCGAGCTTTACACCAAATCCACCCAGGTAGCGCCGGAGATTTTCCAGACGCTTTTCGGCTGGGGGCAACTCGAGGAGGCGGACGGCAATTTCGTCGCCGCCCGGGACAAGCTCGATCGTGCCGCCAAAATAAGGCCCGATGATCCGGGCGTGAGGGTCGCGCGCGCCACCTTGCTGGCGCGCCAGGGCAAACTCGCAGACGCGCTCTCCGAACTCGAGACAGATGGTGCCGCAACCAGCAGCGCTGCCGTCGCGGACGATCGTCTCGATTCCAATATGCTTCTGGAAAAGGGGCGCATCCTCGACAAGCTCGCGCGTTACGACGAGGCTTTCGCTTGTTTCGACGCGGCCAAGCAGCGGGCTCGCGAGATCGCCGGCAAGCGCTATCTCGAGCGCGAAGCACGAGACATGGCCGATCGCCTGCGGCAATTCTTCGTCGCCGAGCGCTTACGCCTCATGCCACCCTGCTCGGCGCGCGAAAACTGCGCGCAGCCGATCTTCATTCTCGGCTTCCCACGTTCGGGAACGACCTTGATGGAGCAGGCGCTCTCGAGCCATCCGAGGATCTCGGCGGGCGACGAGCTTCCCTTCATCAACGAGTGCGGCGATTTGCTGGGGCGATGGTTCGGAAGCCCGTTGTCCTACCCTGAGGCGCTCGCCGAGTTGTGGATGGGAGATAATCGACGGGGCCTCGAGGAATTGCGCGACATCTACCTTCGCAAGGCAGAGCTCCGGGGCATCATCAAGCCGGGGAGCGCGCATTTCACCGACAAGATGCCTCTCAATGAAATGCATCTCGGGCTGATCTCCTGCGTCTTTCCCCGCTCGCCCCTCATTCACCTTCTGCGCCACCCGCTCGACGTCGTCCTGTCCGTCTACTCGCATCATCTGACGCACGGATATTTTTGCGCCTATGAGCTCGAGACGATCGCGCGCCACTACGTGCTGGTGATGGACCTCGTCCATCATTATCGGGCGCAAATGGCGCTGCGCTACCTGCCGGTTCGCTACGAGGACATGGTTGACGATGTCGCGGGCAATTTGCGGCGCATCCTCGATTTCATCGGCGAGCCCTTCGATGAGCGTTGCGTAAATTTCCAGGAGAACCGGCGAGTTCCGCACACGCCGAGCTACGCCCAAGTCACGGAGAAAGTGTACGACAGGTCCCGGTTCCGCTACCGGCACTATCTGAAGCATCTGGAACCCGTGATTCCCATACTCAAGCCGGTCATGGATCGCCTCGGCTACCGCGTGTAACGGCGGAGCGAACGCGAGCGTCCGGCAAAAGAAAATAAAGGAGAGGGCGATGTCGAGGACGATCAGCAGCAGCACGACGGGTCCTGTCGTACTCAATGCGGTGACGGACAATCCGCTGACCATCACCAGCACGGGGACGGTGACGTCGACGGGTTCTGGAGCTGATGGGATCGATGGCGGGAGCGGCACGACGTGGACGATCAGCAACGCTGGCAAGGTGTCGTCTGCGAGCAAGACCGGGATATCGCTGGGCGGCAGTGGCGTGGTCACGAACAGCGGTTCGATCTCGGGTTCGGATGCCCTTGATTTGAGTGCTGGCGGCAGCGTGACCAATCTCTCGGGCGGGTCGATCTCGAGCACAGGCTCGAGTGGAGCCGGCGTATTCTTTACTGGCGGCACCGGCACGCTGACCAATTCGGGGGGCATCTCGGCGGTCAAGTTCGCCGTTCTGGTCTCGGCGGGCGGCAATGTCTCGAATACGCAATCGGGATCGATTTCGGCGGGAGACATCGGCGTCTTTCTGCAGAATCAGGCTGGGACGGTGACCAATGCCGGTTTTATCAGCGGCACGGGGACCCAGGGCACGGGCGTTTATCTGGAGAACAACGGCAACGTCACCAACACCTCGACGGGGACCATCACGGGTCAGAAATTTGGGGCCTTCATCGAGGGCGGCTTCGGCACTTTGGCCAATTACGGCAGCATTTCGGGGGCGACCTATGATGGCGTGATCCTGGGCCTTGGGGGCATCATCACCAATGCCGCGGGCGCTTCGATTTCGAGCGTGAACAACGGCATTTACGTCAAATACCGGGCGAGCGGGACGGTCACGAACAGCGGCACGGTGAGCGCTTCTGGAACGAGCGGGGCGGGCATTGATCTGGGTGACGGGGGTGTCGTCACGAACACCTCGACGGGTCGGATCAGCGGCGGTGCTTTCGGTGTCTTCATCACTAAGGCGCTCGGCTCGGTGAGCAATACGGGAAGCATTTCGGGCGCGAAATACGACGGTGTGGTTCTCACCAAGGGCGGCAGCGTCACCAATTTGGGGGGCGCCTCGATTACGGGCGGTAGCAACGGCGTCTACGTCGAATCGGGTTCGTCCGGAACGGTCACGAAC
>JAFBAK010000374.1 GCA_019247795.1 Hyphomicrobiales bacterium
AGCTCTTGCTTCTCGGCGCCGCGATCTCGGCAGAGCGCGCCGAAAGCTTCGGCCTCGTCAATGCGATCCTGCCGGCGCAAGAGCTGCAGGGGCACGCGCTTGACAAGGCAAAGACGCTCGCGACGAAGCCGCCGGCGGCACTTGCAGCCTCGCGCCGAATGTTGCGGGGCGAACCTGACGAATTGCTCGCCGCGATGGATGCGGAGGGGCGCGAATTCGCGAAGCGCCTCGCCATGCCCGAAGCGCGCGCCGCGCTCCTCGCCTTCACCGAAAAGAAGCGGCAAGGCTAAACGCGGACCGTCCGTCAGGGACCTGGCTCATGGGACCTGGGCTCATGGGTGTGCTCATGGGACCTGGGCTCATGGGACTTGGCTCATGGGACTTGGCTATTCTGTAACCTCGCGGGCGGCATCCGAAGCCGGCCTCGGGACGCTCGCTTTCGGATAGAGGAAACCGTAAGCCGCAAGACCGATCGCGAGGCTCGCGGCGATCGTGGCGAAGGCCGCTCGATACGCGATTTCGGGCCGACCCTCCGCACCAACCGGAAACCAGCCGATCACCATGCCGCTCAGGATCGGCAACACCGAGGTGCCAACGACCTGAAAGAGATTGACCGCGGTCGCGCCGCGACCCGCGATGTGCGCCGCGAAGCGACTGTTCGCATCGGCGACGTTCACGACACCGAAGGAGGTGACCGCGCTGAAGACGATCAGCATGAGCACTGCGATTTCCGTCGAAGGATGCGGCACCAGGATCAGCACCGCAAGCGCCGCGATGCCGATCGTGGCAGCCGCGATGACGATCATCCGGCGCGGCAAAAAGCGATCGAGCGGGCCGAAGCCGAGCGTCGCGATGATCTGCGCTGCCGCCATGACCACGAGGACATTGCCGCGCGCCACCGGATCGAAGCCGTAGACGTCGTTGAGATAAGGCCCTGCCCAGACGCCGAACACCGTCAGAAAAGCGGCGTAGGAAACAAAATGCATGGCGAGAATCGGAACGAGTCCAGCGGTCTTCCAGACTTCGCGGAAGCCTGAAACAATGTCGAGAAATGTCTGCGGCCGTGCGGCAGGCGCATCGCCCGGATGATCGCGCGCGAGCGCGAAGAACATGTAGCCGATGACCGCGGCAAAGACGGTCGAGATCGCGAAGGCCTGCCTCCAGCCGATGCGATCCGCCAGAGCTGCCCAGGGGCTGCCCGCGAGAAGATAGCCGAGGCCGCTGAGCGCGAAGACGCGAGCGAGCATCGTCGAGAAATTTCGCCCCGCGTACCAGCGCACGCACAAAACGACGGCCGCCATGAAACTGCCCGCGCAACCAAGGCCGACAAGGAAACGGGCGAGCACGAACAAGGCTTCGGAGCGCGCGAGCGCGTGAAGCGCCGCACCGATCACGGTGAACACGGTGAGCAACGCCACCACGCGGCGCGGGCCGAACCGGTCGAACAACATGCCGATCGGAATTTGCGCGGCCGTGAGCGATACGAAGAACGCCGCATTGGCGAGACCGAGCCCTTGCGGCGAAAGCGAAAGGTCGCGCATCAGCTCCGGGCCGAGCGCGCTCGTCGAGGCGCGGAAGAATTGACTGGCGAGCGTCGTGGCGACGACGGCGACGAAGACGCGCCGGCTCGAGGCGCTCGCTACCTCCCTCGTCCGCCGAAAGGCCTCGCTCATGCGTCCAGCCTCGAGGTGCCGGGCACCGCAGCCGTCCCGGTCACCGACCGTGCCAAGCCGGCTGAGTCTCCCCTGATTTCGTCAGTTTGCTTGCTGTTCATCGCCGCGACCATGGCGCTTTGCCTGCTTTATGCGTTACGGCCGCGGCCGAAGTTTTTCGGGATAGCCGAGTTGGACGCGTCCCGTAAACCGAGCTTGTCTTGCCTGGCCGCCTTATCAAAGTCGCATCTTGCCGCGATCATACGGGCGCGGCCGAAGCATCCGCCGGCAAAAGGATGTGAAGGCTTTGCCACCTTCCTTCATCAACCTCGTCGGAGACCCATGACTCAGGTTCTCGATCGCGCCGCTGCGCATGCGGCGAAATATCTCGAAGCCGTGCAGAAGCGGCCGATCGCCGCGACCGCCACCATGCGAGAGCTGCGCTCGCGTCTCGCGAAGCCTCTCCCCGAAGCCGGTGTGGCGCCTGAGAAGGTCATCGATGAGCTCGTCCGCGACGTCGAAGGCGGTATCCTCGGTTCCTCCAATGCCCGGTTTTTCGGCTGGGTGATCGGCGGCAATCTTCCGGTCGCGATCGCGGCAGATTGGCTCACCTCCGTCTGGGATCAGAACGCCGCCTCGAACGTCACGGCGCCGGCGGAGGCGGTGGTCGAGGAAGTTTGCGGCGAATGGATAAAGGAGCTTCTCGGCATTCCTGGATCGGCGTCCTTCGCCTTCGTGACGGGTTGCCAGATGGCTCACACGACCGCGCTTGCGGCCGCGCGCCATAAGCTTTTCGCCGACCGCAACTGGGACGTCGAGCGCAAGGGGCTCGCCGGTGCGCCGCCCTTGCGCATCGTGACCACGCAGAACCGGCACGAGTCCACCTTGCGCTCCGCCCGCCTGCTCGGTATCGGCACCGAGGCGGTCGAATATGTGGGCA
This sequence comes from Hyphomicrobiales bacterium, assembly GCA_019247795.1. Taxonomy (GTDB): domain Bacteria; phylum Pseudomonadota; class Alphaproteobacteria; order Rhizobiales; family Beijerinckiaceae; genus GAS188. The sequence continues at coordinate 2,593 of JAFBAK010000374.1, forward strand.
CCGACAACTCCGGACGCATCAAGATCGGCAACCTCGAAGAGGCGTTGCGCGCGGCCGGGCAAGACCCTGTCATCGTCTGGCTGCAAGCGGGCGATTTGAATACTGGCGTCTTCGATCCCTTCGCGCGGGCTTGTCCGATCGCGCATGCGGCGAAGGCCTGGGTGCATATTGACGGCGCCTTCGGGCTTTGGACGGCGACCAGCGACCGCCATCGCCATCTCCTCGAGGGCGCCGAGCAAGCGGATTCCTGGGCGACGGACGGCCATAAATGGCTCAATCTGCCTTTCGAATCAGGGCTCGTCTTCGTCGCGCATCCCTTGGCGCATCGCGCTGCTTTTTCGCAGGAGACGAGCTACGCCGTTCCGCTCGAGGAGCTGCGCAATCAAAAGGATTGGAATCCGGAATGGTCGCGGCGCGGCCGTGGCTTTCCGGCCTATGCGGCAATCCGCGCGCTCGGACGCGCCGGAATCAGCGAGATCGTGGAGCGATGTTGCGCGTTGGCAACACGCCTCGTCGATGGCATCGGCGAGCTTCCGGGCGCCGAGATCGTGGCGAAACCGATCATCAATCAGGGCCTCGTGCGCTTCCTCGCTGATGATGGGGATCATGATCGCGAGACCGACGAGATGATCCGTCGCATCCAGGCGCGAGGTGTCGCCTGGTTCGGAGGCGTGACCTGGCAGGGCATGCGCGTGATGCGCGTCTCGGTTTGCAATTACCTCACGCAAGAGCGCGACATCGACATGACCTTGGCGAGCGTGCGCGACGCGCTTCGAGATTGAGGCGGCGGAACGCGCATTGTCTCGTCATGCTCCCACTTGCTGCGAGCATCCACGCCTAAAGCAGACCCCACGAGGATGAGGCGTGGATGGCCGGGCAGACGCCCGGTCAAGACGGCTGCGCGTGTCTTAATCGTCAAGCTTACATCGGGTGCGATCCGGCCTCGAAGGATCGCGACGACTCGGTCTATACTCATGCCGGTCCGCGAGGAGATGAGCGATGCCGACGACAGCCGCGCCCGAATCCGTTGCTCCCGAAGCCGCCCGCAAGCCGCTTGCCGGCAAGACCTTATTCGTGACGGGTGCCTCGCGCGGCATCGGCCTTGCGATCGCGACGCGATGCGCGCGCGACGGCGCCAATGTGGCGATCGCCGCGAAGACGGCCGAAGCTCATCCGAAACTGCCGGGCACGATCTTCACGGCGGCCGAGGAACTCGAGGCGGCCGGCGGCAAGGCGTTGCCATTGCAGACCGACATCCGCGACGAAGAGGCCGTGAAGGCTGCGATCGAGAGCACCGTGTCGCGCTTCGGAGGCATCGATATCCTCGTCAACAATGCGAGCGCGATCAGCCTCACCAGTATCGAGGCGACCGAGATGAAGCGCTTCGATCTGATGCATCAGATCAATGCGCGCGGCACTTTCATGGTGTCGAAATATGCGATCCCGCATCTCACCAAATCGGCGAACCCGCATATCCTCATGTTGTCGCCGCCGCTCGACATGAAGGAGAAGTGGTTCGCGCCGCACACGGCCTATTCGATGGCCAAATATGGCATGAGCCTCGTGGTGCTCGGGCTTGCGGGCGAGCTTCGCGGGAAGGGCATCGCGGTCAATGCGCTGTGGCCGCGCACCACGATCGCGACCGCGGCGGTGAACAATCTGCTCGGCGGTGACGCGCTGATGCGGGCCTCGCGCACGCCGGAGATTCTCGCGGAGGCCGCCTATCGCATCTTCCTCAAGCCGGCGTGCGCATTTTCAGGAAATTTCCTGATCGATGACAGCTTTCTCGCGGAGGAGGGCGTCAAGGATTTCGACCGTTATCGTGTCGACCCGACGCAGCCGCTCCATGTCGACTTCTTCGTGCCCGAGGAGAGCGTTGCGCCCGCAAGCCTCCTGCCTTCGGCCTGAGCACCGTCACGCCATAACGAGAATGGAGCCGCCGACCCGATGATCATCGTTCATTCGTTCGAGGCCGGAAAGGCTGATGATGCCGAGAGCGCGCCGCTCGGCGAGCGGACGCTTCGCCCAGGAGAGCCGATCCCCCCCGATGGCGCCTGGATCGATCTCCTCGAGCCCACGGCCGACGAGCGCAAGGCGGCGGAGGGTTTCGCCGGCGTTTCGCTGCCGACGCCCGAAGAGATGGACGAGATCGAGCCTTCCGAGCTCCTCTACGCCGAAGACGGCGTGCGCTACATGACGGCGCGCGTGCTGGCGCTTGCGAAAACGAACCGGCCGAAGATCGCGAACGTCACCTTCATCCGCAAAGGCAACGTCCTGATCACCGTCCGCTACGATGATCCGAAACCGTTCCAGATGTTCTCGCGGCGCGCGCAGCGTCTCGGCGTCTCCAGGAAAGATCCGGACGCGATCTTCGTCGGCCTTGTCGACATGATCGTCGCGCGGGCATCCGAGATCTTGCGCGCCACGGGAGACCGCGTCGATACGCTCTCGGAAGCGATTTTCGAGCGCGCCTCGCGCAAGGGTCGCCCGTTGACGGATGAATACCAGTCCGTGCTCGCCTCGCTCGGACAAGAGGGGAGCCGCATCTCGAAAGCGCGCGAGAGCCTCGACTCGATCGAGCTGATGCTGCGCTTCGCGGGCCCGCCCGGAAACCGAAGCGAGGAGGATAGCGAGCCTCAAGGCCATATCGGCACGATGCTGCGCGACATCGCCTCGCTCGAGACGCAGACCGAATATCTTCTCGGTAAGGTGCAATTCCTGCTCGACACCATCCTCGGCCTCGTGAATTTGAGCCAGAACGACATCATCAAGATTTTATCGGTGATCACCGTCGTGTTCACGCCGCCGACCTTCTTCGCCTCGATGTACGGCATGAATTTCAAGAACATGCCCGAATATGACTGGGCCTACGGCTATCAATACGGCCTTGTGCTGATGCTCGTCTCCGCCGTGGTCCCTTACCTCGTCTTCCGCTGGAAGAAGTGGCTGTGAGCTCGCGTTGAAGGAGAACGGATCGCCTTGCCCTCGCACTCGGCCCGTCATCCCCGGCGAACCGAGGAACTCCATGTCATCCCCGGCGAGGCGAGCGGAGCGAGCCGAGTGAAGGGGAACCAGGAACCGCCGGAGGAAGATGGGTTCCCTTCCCCTCGCGATCCTTCGGATCGCTCGATCGGGAATGACGCCATACCTCCTCCTCTGCACGGGAGGCATGTGTTGATGAGCGGCGAAATGCCTCCGGGATAGGCTAATGAGCGTTGCGCTCGCGGGCCTGCTCCGCGACCCGACGGAGAATGAAAGATGACCGAACAATCCGAGTACACGCCGCCGAAAGTCTGGGTCTGGAACAAGGCGAGCGGTGGTCAATTCGCGAGCATCAACCGGCCAATCGCCGGCGCGACGCATGAGAAGGAACTGCCGGTCGGCCGCCATCCTTTGCAGCTCTATTCGCAAGGCACGCCGAATGGGGTCAAGGTCACGATCATGCTCGAGGAGCTTCTCGCGCTTGGCCATCGCGGTGCCGAATACGACGCCTGGCTCATCCGCATCGGCAATGGCGACCAGTTTGGCAGCGGCTTCGTGGCGATCAATCCCAACTCGAAGATCCCGGCGCTCGTCGATCGCAGCGAGCCGAAACCGGTGAGAGTCTTCGAATCGGCCGCGATCCTCATGTATCTCGCCGAGAAGTTCGGCGTCTTCCTGCCGACGGAGCGAGCCGCACGCGCCGAATGCCTTTCCTGGCTGTTTTGGCAGATGGGAAGCACCCCTTACATCGGCGGCGGCTTCGGCCATTTCTACGCCTATGCGCCGACGAAGATCGAATACGCGATCGATCGCTTCGCCATGGAGACCAAGCGCCTGCTCGACGTGCTCGACCGTCAGCTCGCCCAGCATAAATATGTGGCGGGCAACGACTACACGATCGCCGACATGGCGATCTTCCCCTGGTACGGCGGGCTCGTGAAGGGCTGGTCGTACAACGGGGCCGAGTTCCTGAGCGTGCACGAGTACAAGCACGTCAATCGCTGGGCGGACATGCTTCTCGAACGAGCGGCCGTGCGGCGCGGCCGCATGGTGAACCGTACGAGCGGCGAGCCGTCGAGCCAGCTCCACGAGCGCCACGACGCCGGCGACTTCGAGACGAAGACGCAGGACAAGCTGGAGCCTGCCAGCTGAGCGAGCAAAACTAGCGCGCAGCAAATGGTGAGCAGCATCGTCTGTAGCAGGTAGCGAGAAGTGCTATCTTCCCGATAGCTGCTCGCCATTCGCTCGCCGCATCCCGCTTACTTTCAACCCCCGATGTTGAAAGCCGCGAGCGCCGCCATGTTGACGAGATCGGCATCCTTGGCGCCGAGCGGCACGATCTGCACCGGCTTGTCGAGGCCGACGATGAGCGGGCCGATCACGGTGGACCCACCAAGCTCTTG
>JAFBAK010000173.1 GCA_019247795.1 Hyphomicrobiales bacterium
GAAAGAATCGACGGAGCGATCTTGAGGGGGCGCATGCGAGCGCCGCTACCATCTCGGCGCCCCCGCGGCAACCGCGCGCGGTGGAAATGCGGCTTTGCCGCCTTGTTCTCAGGCGGGGGCGCCGAGGGCCGGGCCGCGCGCCCGCCAAGTGCCGCTTCGCAAGAGAAGCCAGAGAACAATTGCGAAATTGAGCACGTTCCAGGCAACCCCATTCGCAAAGGCCGCCTCATAGGAGCCGGTGAGATCGAAGATGAGCCCGTTCATCCAGCCGCCGAGCGCCATGCCGATGACCGTCGCCATGACGGCGATCGAGACACGCGCGCCGGCTTCCTTCTGCGGGAAGTAATCGCGCACGATGAGCGCGTAGCACGGCACGATGCCGCCTTGCACCAGGCCGAAAAGCGCGGAAATCGCGTAGAGCGAGGCAAGGCCGTTGAAGCCGATATAAAGGATGAGCGAAGCGCCTTGCGCCGCCGAGCCGATGAGAAGCGTCGGCAGCGCACCGATGCGATCCGCGACGATCCCGGACCCGACGCGGCTGACGACACCGAGGCCCAGCATCATCGACAGCATCTCGGCTCCGACCGCCGGCCCATAGCCGAGATCGGCGCAATAGGCCACGAGATGCACCTGCGGCATCGACATGGCGACGCAGCAGCCAAGGCCGGCGATGCCGAGAAGAACTTGCAGCGTGTTCGGCGACAAGCCGAGCGGACGCTGCATGCTCCTCACCTCCGCGGCCGTCGGCGCCGTCTCGTGCAACGGCGCGCGGCGCCAGAAGAGGAAGGCCAGGGGGAGCATGACCACGATACAAACAAGGCCGAGGCACAGGTAAGTGTCTCGCCAGCCGATGCTCGCGATGAGATGCTGCTCGATGGGCGGCCAGATGGCGCCAGAAAGGTAGTTGCCGGATGCCGCGATGGAAACCGCGAAGCCGCGCCGCCTTGCGAACCAATGCGACACGTCCGTCATCAGCGGAGCGAAGAGCGATGAGCAGCCGAGCAAACCCAGGACGCCGTGGCCGAGCGCCAAAACTCCAAGGCTCGGGGCATAAGCACAAGCGACGTAGCCAACGCCGAGCGACACGGCGCCGATGATCAGGGGCAGCATCACGCCGAAGCGATCGAGCAGGAATCCCATGAGAACGCTGCCGAAGGCGAAGCCGAGCATGGTGAAGGTGTAAGGCAACGACGCCGCGCCGCGAGCCACGCCGAAATCGGCCTGCACGGCCGGCAGCGCCACGACATACGACCAGAGCCCGACATTGCCGACGGTCGAAAGCACGACCGCGATGGCCAGGCGAAGCCACGCATACCCGCTATCGACCCCGCCCGTACGTGTTCGCGCGGCGGCTCGATTGACCTCGATGTTCAAGCGATTTTCCTTCCTGATTCGCGTCACGATAACATTTCGGGAAGCGGCGCTGCCATTGCGCCACGCGGACCTCAGCCGTGCGCGCCCCGCAAGTCAGACGAGTGCGGGCGATCGCGTCGCGGTGAGCTCAGGCAGGGGGGCCGCCACCTCGGTGATGATCTCGCCCAGCGCCATGAAGTCGGCCGCCTGAGGCGAGGTGCGGCGCCAGGCCAAGCCGATCGAGCGGGAAGGCTGCGGCTCGGCAAAGCGGTAGAGCGCGATCCGATCGTCGTTGCTCACCTCGATCGGGACGGCCATTTCCGGAAGAAGCGTCACGCCGTAGCCGTTGGCGACGAGCTGAACGAGCGTCGCGAGGCTGCTCGCGCCGAAGCGATCACGCATGGCGCGCGCCGATTGGCAGAGATTGAGCGCCTGGTCGCGCAAGCAATGGCCGTCTTCGAGAAGCAAAAGATTTTCGCGCGACAGGATCTCGGGCGTGATCGGCTTCGAGCGATCGAAAGATGCATCGCTGCGGGCCGCAAGCACGAATCGGTCCGTGAACAGCGCAAGCGTCGCGATCTCCGCATGCTCGACGGGCAAGGAAAGCAGAATCGTATCGAGCTCTCCCGCGAGCAGCTCGCCGATGAGGATCGAGGTTTGCGTTTCGCGCAAAGTGAGTTCGAGCGCCGGATGACGGGCGCGCACGAGCGGCAGGGCTGCCGGCAAAAGATAGGGAGCGATCGAGGGGATGGCGCCCAGCACCAGGCCTCCGCTGAGAGTGCCGGCAGCGTTGCGCGCATAATCGGAAAGGTCTCGGACGGAGGTGAGGATCGAGCGCGCGCGTCGCGCGATCTCATCCCCGGCGCTTGTCAATCTTACGCCGTTTCGCCGGCGCTCGACGAGCGGCAGTCCGAGAGTGGCCTCGAGTTCTTGGATTTTCATCGAGAGCGCCGGTTGCGAGATCGCGCATTCCCGGGCCGCGCGGCCGAAATGATGCAGGCGCGAGAGGGCCTCGAAATATCTGAGCTGCTTAAGCGTCAACACGACGATAAGAATATCTGATCGGACGGGTAATACAATTCCATTGGACTTTATGGATGGGTTTCAGGAGGGTAGCGTTGGCATTGCGTCTTACGACCACGTTCCCTCACTGCCCTCACGTCCGACGCGCGTGCGGCAATTCAAAAAAGACACGTGATGAAGCATCGCTATTCGCGCCTCGCGCTCTACAATTCCTGGGCGAACCGGCGCCTCTACGACGCGGCGGCTTCGCTCGGCGATGCGGATTACCGAGCCGACCGCGGGGCCTTTTTCAAATCCATGCACGGCACGCTCAATCATCTGCTTGTCGGAGATCGCCTCTGGATGCGACGACTGACCGGAGAGGGCGACGCGCCGACGCGACTCGACGCCATCCTCTTCGAAGACTTTGGCGAGCTGCGCCGCGCGCGCGAGATCGAAGATCGCCGTATCGAGGCCTTCGTGGACGGACTCGACGAGAAGGCGCTCGATGCGAGCTTCAGCTATTCGACCCTCACCAATCCGGCCCGGGTGGAGCAGGTCTTGAGCGAGGCGCTCGACCATTTCTTCAATCACCAGACACATCACCGCGGCCAAGCCCATTGCATCTTGACGGCGATCACCGGCAACGCCCCCTCCTTGGACCTCGTGCTTTTGCAACGCGAGAAAGGTTGGGCAAAAAAACAATGAGACAAATGGGCCGTGCTTGACTCATCGGCGTATTTCCAGTGTTCGAATTCCAAGATCAGTCGGCGAAAAACATAAGATTACTTTTTATTTGCATGAACCTCTTTGAGTGTTCGCAAACTATAAAGCAATTTACCTCCGCCCCCCGATCCTCCAACGAAACTGCCGGCCCTCGGCTCTCGTTGCGTTGCAGGCGCACCGGAAAGCAACTGAGCGTCGCACGGCCGCAAGATAGGCTTTGGCCGCCGGGAGGAGATCATGGAAAATTCGTTCGGGCTGAGGAAATCCAAGACTGCATTGTATTCGCTTAGCGTCGTGCTGCTTCTCGCGTCGGGCGCGCTGGCCTATGGCGCGGGTGCGGGCGCCGGCGCGAGCGCAGGAGGCGGCGGTGGCGGCGCGGGTGCGGGAGCATCGGGCGGCGCCGGCGTCGGCGGCGGCGGCGGCGGTGTGGGCGCGAGCGCGGGAGGCGGCGGTGGCGGCGTGGGTGCGGGAGCATCGGGCGGAGCCGGCGTGGGCGGGGGCGGCGGCGGTGTCGGCGCGAGCGCGGGAGGCGGGGGTGGCGGCGTGGGCGCGGGAGCGTCGGGCGGTGCCGGCGTCGGTGGCGGCGGCGGCGGTGTCGGCGCGAGCGCGGGAGGTGGCGGAGCCGGCGTCGGCGCGGGAGCATCGGGCGGTGTGGGCGTCGGCGGCGGCGGCGGGGGTGTCGGCGCGAGTGCCGGCGGTGGTGCGGGCGGCATCGGTGTTGGAGCCTCCGGAGGCGTCGGGGTGGGAAGCGCTGGGCCCGGGGTCAATGGTGCCGGTGGCGGTGTCGGCTCCGGGATCGGAGCGGCAGTCGGATCGGGAATTTCGGGCGTCGCCGGCGTCGGGGCAGGGGTTCCGGCGAGCTCTGCCGGCATCGGCTCGGCCACAGGCGCGGGCCTCAACGGCGTGCAGAGCGCACAATTGCGTCTCACCTTGAAGCGACGCTGCCCGACCATCCTCGCGAATGTCGACGCCTTCGATGATGATCTCGTTCGGCTCTGTCAGGCGGCGCGTGTGCGCTGACCTTAAGTTCCTGATTTTCCGGGAAGAGGGCGGCACTTCGCGACCCTCTTTCCAAGCGGTATCGTTGGGCCGCTTCAATCGCGAGCCTTCATGAACCTTTCGAAGCGCGCCACCTCGGCGTCAAAGGCGCGGCGAAAGGCCTCGCCTCGAGGCGCGGCGCGGATGAAGCCGGCATCGACGTGCAAGCGTCCATCCGCACGGGCGAGATTAACCCAGCCGATCATCTCGTCGCCGAAAAGAAGCGGCATGGCGTAATAGCCGCGTCGTCGCTTACCGATTGGCGTGTACCCTTCGAAACGATATTCCCAGCCCCAAAGATGCGCGAAGCGGCGCCGGTCCCAAACGACCGGATCGAAGGGCGCGAGGAAGCGAAGCTTGCGCGACGTCGAACCCGTGTCGGGCGCGGGCATCTCGCTCGGCCAAAACCATGTTTCGCCATCGACCTCGGCGCTCTCGACCTCACCTGAGCGCAAGAGCTTTTCGAGCGCCTTCGGCATGTCGCGACGCAGCTGCGGCGCCCCTCTTCCGAGAAGGGCGAGCGTGGGCCCGAGGCTCCTCTTGGGCAAGGGCGCGAGAAGGCGCAGCACCAGAAGGAGAAGACGCTGCTGGCGCTCGACGCGGCTCACGCTTTCCGTCGAGCGCGTCGCGGCCTCGTAAAGGCGAATGCCGTCGCGCCGATGCGAGACGCGCAAAAGCCCGTAGAAATGCAGGCTCTGCAGCGCGCGGGTCGTTGCTTTGGAGAAGCCGCCCCAGTTGTTGACCGCGCGTTCCTTGCCGAACATTTTCGCAAGCTCTTGCGGATGGGTGGTTCCTCGCTCGCGCACGAAGGAGAGCACATCGGCCGCAAGTCCCGTCGGGGAGTGGGCCACGCCGTGCGGATCGAGCCTCGGGTGCAAAAGATTGGCGATCTCGCGCGGCATGAAGCCGTAGGCGTAGAGGAAATCCTCCTCGAGCTCGAGACGACGGAAGGCGCCCTCGAGACCTCCCACGCGATAGCCCGCCACGCGGTGCCGCAAGATGAGATCCTGGGCGCGCGCCGGTGACCGTATCGGATCGGCTTGCACGAAGCCGAGCCG
>JAFBAK010000305.1 GCA_019247795.1 Hyphomicrobiales bacterium
CGCATCGGCGAAACCCGTTGCGGAAGATTTGGCACCCATGGCGCGGCCGCAAGCCGCAAAGCGGCCGTCATCCTCCTCGGTGTTCCAGGGGAAGGACGCCAACATCGCGATACCGACGGCGCGCCCATGGTGGATCTTGCGCAGCGAGCCCATCGCGTGGCCGATATTGTGCGCTATGCCAGTACCGGCATTGTCGATCGCGATGCCGGCCAGCATGGCGGCGCGCTGCATGCCCTCACGCGCCGCGATGTCATCGGGATGCGACACGGCGCGTTCGAGATGGCGCGCCACGAGCTCGATGGCCGCATGGGCGTAGAGATTGTTCGCTGCGTTCGCGTTGCGGCTGGTCGCCGCCTCGACCGCGTGAACGAGTGCGTCGATACCGGTCGCGGCGGTAAGCGTCGCCGGTAGGCTCCTCGTGAGCTCCGGATCGAGAACCACCGCGGCGGATTTCACCGCATCGCCCCAGAGCCAAGTCTTGGCTCCGTCCTCGCGCGTCAAGACCGCCGTGCGGGTGGTCTCCGAGCCGGTGCCGGAGGTGGTCGGCACGCAGATTGCCGGCAGCCGCTTCGCTGGAAATTGCCGCTTGCCCAGCTCATAGTCGATGGCGGATCGGCTCTCCCCGGCGATGGCGGCGACCGCCTTGCCGAGGTCGAGCGCGGAGCCGCCGCCGAGCGCCACGACGACTTCGACGCCGCTCCTGCGCGCAACCGATGCTGCCGCATCCGTCTGCGTAACGGTAGGATCGCCAGAAAAAGCCGTGAAGACCTCGACCGTGCCCAAGCTCTTCCCGAGCACGGCCCTGATTTCATCGATCATGCCGGTCGCCTCGAGACCGGGATCGGCGACGAGAAGCGCCTTCCCTTTCGCGCCCACATGCGAAGCCGCAAGCTCGCCGAGCACCTCGCGGCTGCCTTGTCCCGCCACGATATGCGGCGTCGGCGCAAGTTCGTAGCGGCTCATGGCGCCCTCACCCTCAACGGAGCGCCGGATGTCTCGCACAGGTGGCGAGCGCTCTCAAGCGGCAAAATATAGCGAGAGCGGCGAAAACCTGGCGGATCGAATCAAACGGATATCTTCCAGCCCTCTGAAGAGTCGATCGGCGATCCTTCAAGGTAGGGTCAGGCCTTTCCGATGAACAGAGGCCTTGCCCCAGCCGAACCGCTAGCCATCGAGCAGCCTCATCGTTTCCGCGCCGACAGCGATTCCCCCACGCCTCGCAGCTTCGCGCAGCGAGAGCCGCCGAGCGCCCGGGAGGCGCGCGCCTTGTTGCGCCTCGATGCGGGCGCACAGGGTGGCTAGGCGCTCTCCGAAATGCATATGGCCGAAGCCTGCAGGGTCGAAGGAAATGACGAGCTGCCCGGTTTCGGGCGGCGGCCCCTTGCCGTCGAAGAAGGTCGAGGCCTCGAAGGCGAGGTTCGCGCCGGTGAGGCAGGCCGCGAGCACCTCGACCATGAAGGCGAGCGCCGCGCCCTTGGCGTCGGCCATCGGCACCATGGTGCCGATGAGCGCCGCATCGGGATCGGTGGTCTCACGGCCTTGCACATCCAGCGCCCAGCCTTTGGGGATCGGCTCACTCTTGCGTTTTGCCGCGATGATGTTGCCACGCGCCACCTTCGACACCGAAAGATCGACGACCGCCGGCGGTCGACCGGAAAGCGGCGCGGCAAAAGCGATCGGATTCGTGCCGAAAGCGGGGTCGGAACCGCCCCAAGGCGCGATGGCGCTCGGCGTATTGGCGAAGACGAGCGCGACGAGGCCTTGCTCGGCGAGGCGCTCGGCGTGATGGCCGGCGACCCCGCAATGGTTCGAGCGCCGGATCGGCGCGACGGCGACCCCTTGCTGGCGCGCGATCGCGGGAAGCTCCGCGATGCAAAGATCGAGCGCCGGATAGGCGAAACCGCGCGCCGCATCGATTGCGAGGATCGCGGGACGTGGCCGCGTGGCTCGTGGAACGGCGCGGCCGTCCACCTTGCCGCTACGCAGCATCTCGAGATAGCTCGCAAGGCGCGCAAGACCATGGCCCCGCAGCCCGTCGGCCTCGGCCGCGACGAGAGCGCGCGCCACGCAAGCCGCATTTTCGCGCGTGGCCCCGGCACGCACAAATGCGTCACCCATGCGCGCCTCGACCGTGGCGAGCGGGAGGATGGTCTCCTTCATTGCGCGCCCCTCAGCTCGACCGCATAGCGAAGGCGGACGCCCGTTCCATACGCCTCATTGACGAACTCCTCGACGAGGCGCCCGCCGTTCTTCTCGATGACACGGCGTGAGGCCTCATTCGCCGGATCGGTCGTGATCTCCACTCGCGTCAGCCCGACATCTCTCGCGCGCTCGAGGATCACGCGCAGCGCCTCGCTCGCATAGCCGTATCCGCGCTTCCAGGGTACGATGGCGTAGCCGATATGACCGAGCACATGGGCGGGGAGCGCGTTGGTTCCCTTCTGCCAGCGAAGCGCGATCGTGCCGCAGAACTCGCCGTCCCAGAGCCAAAGCCGGATGAACGGAAGCTTCGGCCGCGTGCTGCCGTCCGGAAGCGTGATCGTCCCACCCTGGGCCACGAGCGATGCGAGGAAAGCGGACGGGTCGTGCGCGAGCGCGGCGAGCTGCTCGGCACTGACATCGCGGGTGTTGTCCGGCGACCAGCCCTTCTCTAAGGCTTGCGCGTAGGAGGAGAGCCAGTCGGCGCGCGGCGTGTCGAACTCGAGCCGACCCTCACGCATCGTCAGGCGGACCGCGCCCGCGTCTCGATCATGCGCTTCGGTAGAGCTTCGTCATCGAGAATTCCCGATGTCCGAGCGCTTCTGCCGCCGTGAGCCTTCCGTTCGCGGTGCGCACGATCATCGAGATCAGCTCGTCGCCCGCTTCGGGGATCGTCAAGGTGCGCTTCAGGATGCCGGAGACATCGAGGTCGATATGCTCGGGCATGGTGCGCACCGTCTTCGGATTTCCCGAGATCTTGATCACCGGGAGGATCGGGTTGCCGATGACGTTTCCCTGCCCGGTCGGGAAGGTATGCACCACAAAGCCTCCGGCCGCCATCAAGGTCACGCATTCGGCCGCGGCCGAGGACGTGTCCATGTAGTAGAGGCCTGGCCCTTTCGATGGGGTTTGCGCAGGCTCCAGGATCTCGATGAACTTGCACTCGCGCCCGATCTTCTCGAGATTGCCGAGCGCCTTCTCCTCGATCGTGGTGAGGCCGCCCGCGATATTGCCCTTGGTGGGTTGGCTGTCGGAGAGATCGTCCGTCTTGTGGGCCTCGATCACATCGTCCTGGTAGGCCTTCCACATGTCGAACCAGCGCTTGCCGACTTCCTCGGTGGCGGCGCGCGCCTGGCACAAATGCTCGGCGCCTGTGATCTCCGAGGTCTCGCCAAAAACGCCGTGGATGCCGCGCGGAATGAGCTTGTCGTACATATTGCCGACCGTGGGACAGGACGACAGACCCGTCGTGGTGTCACTCTCGCCGCATTTGGTCGAGACCCAGAGCTCGGAAAGCGGGCATTTCTCACGTGTCAGCTCGCTCGCCCACTGCACATATTCCTTGGCCACATAGCTCGCCCGCGCAATCGTCGAAATGTCGCCATGCGTCTCGATGCCGAAACCGACGACGGGTTTTCCGGTCACGGCGATGCCGTCGACCACACGCCTCGTCCAACCCTCCTCGATGCCGATGACGATGACGGCCGCCACATTCGGGTTGGCACCCGTGCCAATGAGCGTGCGGAAATGCACCTCGAGATCCTCGCCGAATTGCAACCGCCCATAGGCGTGCGGGATGGCGAGTGTGCCCTTGATGTTGTTGGCGACCGCCTCGCAAGCCGCATTGGAAAGATCATCGAGCGGCAGGAGGAGGACATGATTGCGGACACCGACGCGATCGTTCTCGCGCCTATAGCCCATGAACCAGTCGAGCTTGCTGTTGGAAGGGCGCCTCGCAACCGGGGTCTTGAAAGGGGGCGCCTCGATTTTTCGACCTTTTACGGCTGCGAGCTTGCGGTGCACGCGGGTGAAGTCGGCGACGATGCTCATCTTGTTCTCCTCACCACCGCTTGGTTTTCACATTGTGGACGTGAACATGTTCGCCCTTCTTGATGGGGGCGATGGCTTTGCCGATGTCCTGTCCATACTTCCAGATGGTCTCGCCTGCCTTGATGTCCTTGAGTGCGACCTTGTGGCCGATCGGAATGTCCTGCTGGGCGCGGACGCGGAAATCGGAATTGTCGTGCGTGACCACGCCGAGCATGTCGGTGCCGGCCTTGAGGCGCTCGACAACGACCACGGCGACCGTATCCTTATGGTCATGCGCGAGGCAATGGGGGGAGCTCATGAGAATGTTCCATCGATTCGGAAGTCGTAAGGAAAGCGCAACGCGGACGCCAGCACCGGAAGCTGGAAAGCGCAGGTCGCGCGCGAATGATGCCGAAGCCGATCAGCAACTCTTGTATAAGATATAAGAGCTGGTAGATGTCAATCATGATGCGTCGGTCGAAGGTCTTCCCTGCGGCCCAGGACCTGCCGCTCGGGCCGCGACCCCTCTATGCGCAGACGCGCGACGCTTTCGTGAAACGGCTCGTCGAGGGAATTTGGGCCCCGGGCGATGCGTTGCCGAGCGAGACCGAGCTTGCCGCGGAGCTCCATGTCAGCCAGGGCACGGTCCGAAAGGCGCTCGATTCGATGGCGGCCGACAAGCTCCTCGTGCGACACCAGGGGCGCGGCACTTTTGTCGCCGTGCATGACGAGGCGCGCATTCTCTTCCAGTTCTTCAAGCTCGCCCCTGACAACGCCCGCGAAGTCGCCTTTCCCGAAAGCCGGGTGATCGAGGTGGCGACCGGGCGCGCCACCGACGCCGAGCGCCAGCGCCTCGACCTCAGCGCCGCTTCGCGCGTGATCCGCATCCGGCGCCTTCGCGAACTCGCGGGACGACCCGTGATCGCGGAAAAGATCGCTTTGCCGGCTCGGCTCTTTCCCCGGCTCGAGCAGGAAGACATTCCAAACAACCTCTACGGCCTCTACGCGATGCGCTATGGCGTCACCATCGCACGCGCACAAGAGCGGCTGAAAGCGGTCGCGCTCGATGCCGAGGCAGCAGAGTTTCTCGCCGTGCATTCCGGATATCCGGCGCTGCGCATCGATCGGCTCGCCCTTTCGCTCGCCGGAGCCAAGGTGGAATGGCGCGTAAGCCTTTGCGTCACGGACGAGTTCCATTACTTGTCCGAGCTTGTCTAGGCGCGGGACGCATTCTTTGAGATAGAAGGCAAAACGGACAATAAGGACCCGCAGCAGATCTCACGGCCAAATAGGTACGCCGTCCAGCCCCGCGGTTTCTGGCAGACCGCAGATCAGGTTCGCATTCTGCACTGCCTGACCGGCCGCTCCCTTGCCGAGGTTGTCGACCACGCCCATCGCGATCACCACGTTGCGCTCTGGATCGGCCGCATAACTGACGAAGGCGAGGTTCGAGCCGGTAGCCCATTTGGTCTGTGGCGGCTTGTCCGTCACGCGGACGAACGCCCGCCCGGCGTAGAAACGCCGAGCCACGTCCAAGCATTGACCCGTTGTGGCGCGGCCGCGGCAGTAAATGGTGGCGAGTACGCCGCGGGTCATCGGCACCAAGTGTGGCGTGAACACCAGCCCGGCCGCGCTGCCGCCACTCAGCCGCTCGATCGTCTTGGCAATCTCGGGCATGTGGATGTGCTTGAGCAGACCGTAGGGCAGCAAGTTCTCGTTGCTCTCGGCGTAGCCGAACTTGCTGTCGGCGCCGCCCCGGCCGGCACCGGAGATGCCGGTCTTGACGTCGATCACGATGTTGCCAGGCTCGATCAGCTTGTTGACCAGCAGCGGTGCCAGCGCGTTCAGCGTCGCCGCGGGGAAGCAGCCGGGGTTGGCAACGCGGGTCTGACCCTCGATCTGGGCGGGCCAGACGTCGGCCAGGCCGTACGCCCAACCCTCGACGTAGCGGTGGTCGCCGCCGATGTCGACGATCTTCACGTCCTTGGGGACGCGCGCCAGCGCCTCGGCCGAGGTGCCCGTGGGCAGCGACGCGAACAGCACGTCGAGCTTCGGTAAGGCCATAGGGTCCCACTTCTCGATCACCAGCTCGGCCAGCTTGGCCGGCACACCGGGGAAGCGGTCCACCAATCGGCTGCCGGCGCTGCCCTCGCCCGCGGCGTAGATTAGCTCGAAAGACGGGTGACTGGCGACCAGGCGCATCGCCTCGCCGCCGCCGAAACCGCTGATCCCAACAATGCCGACGCGAATGCTCATTGTGGTGGTGTGTCCTACTGCTGGAGTGAGCGAATAAGTTACGACTGGCGAGCAGTAACAGATGGCGGGTAGCGATAAGGAATACAGATCGATCAGAGGTCCTTTACTCGCTATTCGCTGCTCGTGGCGTCAGCTTTTCCCAACACCTCGCGCGCGAGCGCGCGCGTGATGCGCCGCTGTGTCGCGAGCGAATGGTGATCGAGACTCTCGACGGCCGCGCGTGCGCCGGCGAAGGATCGCTCGGCATGCGTGAGGATCGTCTCGATTACGCCGGCATCGACGACGAGCTGGCGGTCGACGAAAAGCTTGACCACGACCATGCGCAAAAGCTCATCGTCCGGCTCCTCGATATGTACCGCCGGCGCGTGCCGAAGCCGGGACAAAAGATCGGGCGTCGCGAGATTCCACAAGGCGGGCTCGTTGACGCAGGTCAGCAGGAGATGCGAGCGGCGAAGCTTCACGGCGTTAAGGAGATGAAAGAGTTCCGTCTCGTCCCCCGTCTCATGCGCGTCCTCGACGAGTAGTGCGGGCGGGGCCATGAGGCGTGGCAGGCTCTCACCGGTCAGCTCCGCGCGCCGGACCGTCCAGGCATGAGCGCGTCGGGCCCAGATGGCGCCGAGATGCGTCTTGCCCGAGCCTCTCGGCCCGACGAGAAGAAGCGCTTCGCCCGGCCAATTCGGCCAAGCCTCGATCATCGCATAGGCGCGCTCGTTCGAGGGTCCCACGATGAAATCCTCAGGCAAAAAGCGTGGCTCCCCGGCAAGGTCGAGCAAGAGCTGTCGCGGCTCCTCGGTCGCGCGCGGGTTTGATGGGGAAGTGACCTTCGGCTTCATCGGCTCCTCTCTAACCTTTGGGCGATGAGAGGTTCCAGTCAAATGCGCAAGCGGGCTCGGACATCGCAGGGTCACGCCCGTTTGGGCGCGAAACGAAGCCGGAGCCAGACGGCACAGCCGAATACGCCCCACGAAAGCGCCAGCGAAAGCGCGAGAGCCGCTCGTTCACCGAAGCTCTCGATGAGCGCGGCGTAAGCCAACGGTGCCGCGGCCGAGAACAGAAAACTCGGCGCGAGAAGCCGCCCGACGATGGCCCCGTAATCGCGTGGCTCGAAAAGCACGAGCGGCAAGGTGCCGCGTGTGATCGTGAGAAGCCCGTTGCCGGCCCCATAGATCAGGGCGAACACGATCGCGGCTATGAGCGAGGTACCGCTCCAGAAGCCGGCGATGAAGCTCACCGGCAGCGCGAGACAGGCGCCGAGATTGAGATCGAAGGGATCGAGCTTCTTGCCGAACAGGATTTCGCAAAGCCTCGCGGCGGATTGGCCGACGCCGCGCAAGGTCGCGATCCAGACGGCTGCAGAGGTCGCCAAACCGAGCCCCGCGAGGATGGGGATCATATGCGCCGACATTCCGGAGTTGAGGAGATTGGCGAGCGCGGCCGTACCCGCATAAAGGAGCGCCGCGAGTGTCTGTCCGCTTCCCGCAGGCTTTTGCGCCGGTTCCCGCGAAGTCGAGGGCGCGGTGTTTCTCGCTTCGTAGCGCGCAGCCGGAATGGCAAGGTGCAACGGCACCGTGGCGAGCGCGAAACCCGCATAGGCGAGCACGGCGCCGCGCCAACCGAACAGTGAGGCGAGCTCGTTGCCGATCGGCCAGAATGTCGTCGAGGCAAGACCGCCGAGCAGCGTGATCTGCGAGATCGGTCGGCGTGCATGCGGGCCAGCGATGCGGGCAAGCGAGGCGAATGCCGCCTCGTAAAGCGTTGCACGCATCGCAAGCCCAAGCACGACCCACGCCGCATAATACGTCGCGACCTCATGGGCGAGACTCAAGCCGACGCAACCGAGCGCGAGCAAAAGGGAACCTAGAACCATGACGAAGCGTCCGCCATGGCGATCGATGGCCCGGCCCGTCCATTGCGAGGTGAGGCTCATCACGGCAAGCGCGACCGAGAAGCCGCCGAAGACAAGGGCGCGACTCCAGCCGAGATCGGTGGCGATCAGATCGCCGAAGCCACCGATAAGATAATAGGAGATGCCCCAGCAGATGAGCTGCGATACGCCGAGCCAAAGGACGAGCCAGGACGTGATCAACGGGCGTGCCGCCTCATGACGACCCGTCCCGCTCGGCCGCGGCAGCATCCGGCAAGGTCCTGCTTCCGGCTGCGAGCTCGCGTTGCATCAGCACCGTATCCACCCAGCGGCCTCGCTTGAATCCGACCGCGCGCAAGGTTCCCACCCGCCGAAAGCCGCGCGAGCGATGCAAGGCGATCGATGCCGCGTTCCCGCTGTCGCCGATGATGGCCACCATCTGCCGCCATTTTCCCTTCTCGCAACGCGAGATCAGCGCGTCGAGAAGCGCTCCGCCGATGCCGTTCCCCGCCATATCGGCCCGGACATAGACCGAGTTCTCGATCGAGAAACGATAGGCGGAACGGGCACGATAAGGTGAGGCATAGGCATAGCCGACCAAGCGCCCGTCGAGCCTCGCCACGAGATAAGGCAGGCCGCCGCGTGTGGCGTGCTCGTAGCGCTTCCTCATCTCGTCGAGGGTCGGTGCTGTTTCCTCAAAAGACGCAAGGCCTGTGAGAACGTGATGCGCGTAGATCTCCCGGATGGCCTCGATGTCGGCGCCGCTCGCCTCCTCGACGCGCACCGCCTCTGCGCGCTCGGCAGCTCGGGGGACCTTCGGTTTTGGGCTCATCTTCACCATCCCGGTCCGGGGTCGTCGAAAGTTCTACCCGCCCGACCCTCATGCCAGCCAAGAGACGTCGTCGCTCATCTCTGATCCTGCCCTCATTATTGGCATAACAAAAATTTCGTTTCATTATTCCTGGCATAAGGATGTTTTTGAATTGCGCACCCTCAATCCCGATCAACTGCGGGCTTTCGCCGAGGTCATCGAACTGGGTGGCTTCTCGTCCGCGGCCGAACGGCTGCATCTGACGCAACCTGCGGTAAGCCAGCAAGTGAAGCAGCTCGAGCGGCGCTTTTCGCTCAAGCTGATCGAGCGTATCGGGCGCAAGGTGACGCCGACCACAGCGGGAACCGAGCTCCTGGTCCATGCGCGGCGCATCGAGGCGGCCTTGGCGAGCGCGAACGAGGCGATGGCGCGCCACGCGACAGGTGCGCTCGGGCGCGTGCGCATCGGTACCGGCGCCACAGCTTGCATCCACCTCTTGCCGCCCGTGCTTCGCGAGTTGCGCAAGAGGCTGCCTTCGCTGGACATCGCGGTGACGACCGGCAACTCGGCCCACATCCTCAAGCTCATCGAGGATAACGCCCTCGATGTGGGGCTCGTGACCTTGCCGGTGCGCGGCCGCGCGCTTGCGATCACCCCGGTTCTGGACGACGAGTTCGTGGCGATCGCCTCATCGGAGGCTCCGCCCCTTCCCCGACGGATCACGCCGGCGGTTCTCGCCTCAAAGCCGCTCGTTCTCTACGAGCCGGGCGCGCAAACCCGCCGGATCGTCGATCAGTGGTGCGGGCGCAAACGCTCGTCGTTGAAGCCCGTCATGGAGCTCGGCAGCGTCGAGGCCATCAAGGAGCTCGTGGGGGCAGGGCTCGGCTACTACGGGATCTTGCCCCGCATGGCCGTCTCCAACGATCGAAAGCGCAATGGCCTTGTCGTCCGCTCCCTCACGCCACGCCTGTCGCGCAAACTCGCGCTCGTTCTGCGTCGGGACAAGAGGCTCGATCGCGGCCTGCGGGAGGTGGTGAACGCGCTCACCGGCTTGACCACGCCTTCCTGATCCTGCCCGCCCTTGCGGCGCGCGGGCGAGCATGCGAGATCGCTCGCTCACCTTTGCCCGATCAGGAACGAGAATGCGCTTTTCCGGCACAAAATCCTACATCGCGACCGAGGATCTCAAGGTAGCGGTGAATGCCGCGATCGTGCTCGAGCGCCCGCTTCTCGTGAAGGGAGAGCCCGGCACCGGCAAGACGGTGCTCGCCGAGGAGATCGCCAAGGCCATCGGCGCGCCCCTCCTCACTTGGCACATCAAGTCGACGACCAAGGCCCAGCAAGGCCTTTACGAATATGACGCCGTCTCGAGGCTTCGCGACAGCCAGCTCGGCGATGCGCGCGTCTCCGACATTGCCAATTACATCAGGCGAGGGCGGCTTTGGGAGGCCTTCACTTCGGTCCAGCGGCCGGTGCTTCTCATCGACGAGATCGACAAGGCCGATATCGAGTTTCCGAACGATCTCCTCCTCGAGCTCGATCGCATGGAGTTCCACGTTTACGAGACGGGCGAGACGGTACGCGCGAAAGAGCGGCCGATCGTGCTCATCACCTCCAATAACGAGAAGGAGCTGCCCGACGCCTTTCTGCGCCGCTGCTTTTTCCACTACATCAAGTTCCCCGATGCCGAGACGATGCGCGACATCGTCGAGGTGCATTTTCCCGGTATCAAAAAGCGTCTTGTCGAAGAGGCCCTGCGCATCTTCTTCGAAGTTCGCGAGGTGCCCGGATTGAAGAAGAAGCCCTCGACCTCGGAGCTTCTCGACTGGCTGAAGCTTCTCCTCAACGAGGATATCGGACCCGAGACGCTGCGCGAGCGCGACCCGCGCAAGATCATTCCGCCGCTCCACGGCGCTTTGTTGAAGAACGAGCAGGATGTCCATCTCTTTGAGAGGCTGGCGTTTCTGAGCCGCAGATAGCACGCCCGCGACGGGACAGCGGATGCTCAGGCAAAGTTGACATCCGGTGGCGCCCACGCCTAGAGAACCGGCGCCTCGGGGCTGTAGCTCAGTTGGGAGAGCGCTGCAATCGCACTGCAGAGGTCAGGGGTTCGACTCCCCTCAGCTCCACCAATATGCACCTGCAACTTGCTGATCTACTGGTCGAGGCGCTACCCATTGATCCCTGAGGCGATCGGCCGGCTGCGTATTTCGTCCGTCGTACTGGACGGTGAGGCCGTTGTGCTCGATCGAAACGGCGCTCGTGACTTCGACGCGCTATGGGGGCACGCGCGATCAGGAGACCGATCTGCTTGCGTTTGACGTTCTGGAGCTGAACGGGGAGGACGGGCGCGGTAGGCCTCTGCGTGAGCGCAAGAGGCGGCTCGCGAAGCTGCTTACGCGGGCGCGCGATAGGCTGTCCTATGTCGAGGACTTAACCGGCGATGCGGGCACAAATCTTCGCACATGCCTGTCATCTTGGGCTGGAAGGCATCGTGTCAAAGCACGCGGACGACCCTATCAGAGCGACGCCCGCGGTCATGGCGCAAGCTGAAGAACCCAATCCATCGTCGATCGTTCGGGTGCGGGAGGCGTTTGAGGCAGAGCGGCGGCGCGGCTTAGCTATGGCCGGCCCTTCCAAATCTTCGCCGCAACCCCGTTGCCACTGAGGTAAGCTCTCGCGCGAGTTCCTGAGCGTCATCTGTGCTCAAGCGCACCATCGGCGCGCGGACAATCGAGCAGGTCTATGCGGGAAGGGCGAGTTTGTTCTTCACCACCGGGAACGCAACCAGGCGATCCCGTGGCTACTGCTCGCACGACCGACAGCACCGGTCCGGCCGAAGCCCGATGGCAACGGAAAAGAAGACGTGCCAGCATCCGTCTATTCGGCCGGCTCTCAGGAGAACATCATGTCCAAGACGTGTTACGCGCCGACCCGGCGCACCATCCTCGCCGCCTCAGCAACAGCTGGTGCCGTCAGCCTGGTTCCAGCGCTCATGCGGTCACCGGACTACGCGTTTGGCCAAACTTCAAATCCGGGAGGTTCACAGATAGCAACCAATGCGGACGCAATCCGCCCGTTCTCGATCGATTTTCCGGAGGAGATGCTCGTCGACTTACGCAGGCGCATCAACGCCACCAAGTGGCCGGATCGGGAAATCGTCTCCGATACCACGCAAGGAGTGCAATTGGCGACCATGCAGGCGATTGCGCGCTATTGGGGGACGCAATTCGACTGGCGCAAGATCGAGGCGCGACTCAAGGCGATGCCGCAGTTCATCACCGAGATCGACGGGCTCGACGTTCACTTCGTCCATGTCCGCTCAAAGCACGAGAACGCGTTGCCGATGATCGTGACGCATGGCTGGCCCGGATCGATCATCGAGCAGCTGAAGATTGTCGATCCGCTCACTGATCCCACCATGCATGGTGCGACCGCGGCGGATGCCTTCCACCTCGTGATCCCCTCGCTCCCGGGCTACGGGTTCTCCGGTAAGCCGCTTGCGCCCGGTTGGAACCCCCCTCGCATCGCGAAGGCCTGGGCGTTGCTGATGCAACGTCTCGGCTACAAAAAGTACGTCGCGCAGGGTGGCGACTGGGGCAATGCCGTCACGGAGTTCATGGCCGTCCAGGAGCCAACGGGATTGCTCGGCGTCCACACTAACATGCCAGCCACAGTACCTCCTGATGTCTCTAAGGCGCTTGCAGTTGGGGGCCCGCCGCCAGCTGGCCTTTCGCCCGATGAAAAGCACGCGTGGGACCAGCTCGATTTCTTCTACAAGAATGGGCTGGGCTACGCGATCGAGATGAACAACCGTCCGCAGACGCTGTATGGCATCGTTGATTCACCAGTCGGTCTCGCGGCCTGGATGATCGATCACGATGCACGCAGCGAGGAGATGATTGCCCGCGTGTTCGAGGGAAAGTCTGAAGGGCTGACGAAGGACGACGTCCTCGACAATGTCACACTGTACTGGCTGACGAACACCGCGATATCCTCGGCGCGCCTCTACTGGGA
>JAFBAK010000326.1 GCA_019247795.1 Hyphomicrobiales bacterium
CCGCGAATGCGGTCGCCACGGGCGGCACATTCACAGGAGATGTCGTCAACTCCGGAAAAATCGCCGTGAGCGCAGCCAATTCGGGCCAAGTTTTCGCTGTCGGCATTCTCGCGGCGGTCGATGGAGGGGGACAAAACCAAGCTCAAAATGGAAACAACGCGCTCGCCCACAGCATCTCGAGCGGAGGCCTGGTGTCGAGCTCGATCACGAATAGCGGGACCATCACGGTGAATGCCGCCGGAAGCGGCAGCGGGAACGCTGCCGGCATCGCGATCAATTTCACCAATCCGGTGCAGCTTGCCGGCGTGACCACGACGCAAGGCACATTCGCTGGCAACGTCAACAATTCGGGCACGATCACCGCCTCGGCCAGCGGCAGCGGCGTGAGCGCCTTCGGCATTCAGATCGGCAACACCGCAGGTCAAGTCGCGCAGAACGGAGTGTTCACGGGCGCCGTCTCCAATTCCGGCACGATCACTGCGACCGGCCTGAACGGGGCGACGGGCGTCGGCATCAAAGTGCTCAGCCCGGTCGCGGGCGGGATCATGAATAGCGGCACGATCACGGGATCGACGGCGGCGATCGACCTCTCGCAAGAGATCGGCGGCGCGACGGCGGTGACGCAAGCCGGCGGTGCGCTCAATGGCAGCCTCATCGGATCGGGCAACACGAAAGGCGATGTCCTCAACCTGGTCGGCGGCCGCATCGTGCTGGCGCCTGGACAAGCCATTGCTGGGTTCGGCACCTTCAACCAGATCGCCGGCACGCTCGTACTCGGGGTGACACCGAGCACTGCACCTGGAGGCTTCGCCACGGTTTCGGCCGGCACCATCAACCTTCACGGCGGCACCTTGCAGCTCACGCCGCAGCCCAACAATTTCTTTGCATTGGCCACCACGCCGACGGTTTTCCGCAACATCATCAGCGCAACGAACGCCATCAACGGCAATTTCGCCTCGATTGCCACGCCGACCACACTTCTCGGGGCGACGCTCACCCCTGATCCGACGACGCCGAACGCGCTCGACGCGACGGTGTCGCTGAGCCGGACCGGACTCGCGGCGAGCGCGCAGGATTTGACCCAGGATCTACGCCTCGGCCTAGACGCGCCCCAGGTGCTCACGCAAGCTGTCCAGGATCGTCTCGTGGCGAGCGGCGGCGTTTTGGAAAATGGGCAGCCTCGCGTCCCGACCTCGGGCCGCGTCACACGGGCCGCCGCTCCGGTCGGCGAGTTGGATTTCTGGGGTCGCGGCTACGATCAATTCGGCAGCGTGGCCGGCGGCGCGGGTCTGGGTTATGACGTGAATCGTGCCGCCCCGCTCATCGGCGGCTTCGATTGGCGCTTCGGCAATGGCGTCGTCGTCGGCCTTGCCGGCACCTACGTCGAAAACACGGCAAGCTTCAAGGATGGCTCGCACACGACGGGCAGCTCGTATCAAGGCGCGGCTTACGCCGGCTGGGCAGGAGGGCCGTGGTATGCGCTCGGAAGCACCGTGGTCAGCATCAACAACTTCTCGACGACGCGGCAACTGGCGCCCTTCGGCCTCGTGGGAGCCGCGACCTCGACGCCCACGGGGCAGAGTTATCAGGCGCATGCGGAAACCGGCTATCATTGGCTTCTGCCCGCGACCCTCGCCGGCCGCAATCTCGCGGTCACGCCCTATGCGGCCCTGGATTACGTGACCGCGCGCAGCGACAGCTTCAACGAGACGGGCGGCTTCGGCGCGCTCGGCGTGAATGCCGCCGACAGCAATTCGGTGGCCACCACGCTCGGCATGCGCATCACCTCGCAAATGAGCGTCGGAGCGCATGGTTTCGTGGAGCCCGAGCTTCGCATCGGCTGGAACCACGAATTCCTCGACACATCGCAGACGATCAGCGGCTCGCTTCTCGGAGCGGCGGGAAGCGCCTTCACCACGACGGGAATCGATTTCGGTCGAGACAGCGCCCTCATCGGTGCGGGCCTCAGCGCTGATGTCAGTCCGAACGCGAAGGTCTTCCTCGATTACGACGGCAAGTTCAACGCGAAGCTCCAGGAGCAAGCCGTCTCGGGCGGCATGCGGATGCGGTTCTGATCCGGCCGCACCGGCCCCTGTCCGCGCTGGCATCACGCTGGGGGCGGGAGCTCCACGACTTCCTCGGCGAAATGGCACGCCGCGCGGCGCGCGCCATCGACCTCGCGAAGCTGCGGAGCCTCCACCCGACAGCGCTCGCGAACATGCGGACAACGATCGGCATAGGCGCAACCCGGGTCAGTGCCGGACGTGGCAGCCGGATTGCGGTTCGCGCAATCGACAAAGCTCCGGCGTTGCCGAGAGATCAATCTCGGTATGGCGGCGATCAGAGCGCGCGTATAGGGGTGAGCCGGCGAGCGGAAAAGGTCCCCGGGTGCGCCTTCCTCGACGATCCGCCCGCGATACATGACGGCGACGAGATCGCACACATGATCCACGACGGCGAGGTCGTGACTGATCAAGAGGAAAGTGACGCCGAAATCGCGCTGGAGGTCCTCGAGAAGGTTGAGAACCTGCGCTTGGACCGAGACGTCGAGCGCGCTCACCGGCTCATCG
>JAFBAK010000424.1 GCA_019247795.1 Hyphomicrobiales bacterium
GCCAAAGCCGGGCAGTTCTCCGTCCCAGACAAAGATATCGGGGCCGTCCGTTGCTCGTGTCGCATCCACTAATCGCTTGGTTAATTTGGGCAATGGGTAAGCACCGGGTAAGCAAATAATGGTAATTGGAGGATTTAGCGGGTAAGCTCCAGAAGTTCAAGCTTGCGACTACAAGCTTGGGAAAACTGTGAAATAGATGCGATGGTAAATTGCGGGCAATCATGAGAAAATATGCAGCATTTGCCCTCCGAAGGCAGAGGTCACAGGTTCGAATCCTGTCGGGCGCGCCAATTGCGTGCAAAACCGCGAATATTCCTTTCAGGGTCCTGTTTTCCAGCAATCGCCGCATTCTTCAAACTTTTTGACGCTGCACGCGTTTGACCTCCGGGATAACCGTTCGAAGGAGGAATTCATGGATAAGGAACATCTCAAGGGCGCAGCCGACAAGATCAAAGGTGCTGCCAAGGATGCGGCTGGCAAGGCTTTAGGTGACAAGAAAATGCAGGCAGAGGGCAAATTCGACAAGGCTAAGGGCGCCGCTCACAACGTCGCAGGAGATGCGAAGGAGGCGGCAAGGCAGGCAAACCGCCGCTGATAAAGAGCGATCATCTCAGTACTTAGAGGCCGCGCCGAGCGGCCTTATCTTTACTTCCCACCGGAAACAAACCGCTGTGCGTTTCTTAGGCATCGGGGATTATTGCGACCTCGGCTCCCTTTATCTTCGCTTGCAAGAGGAGGGGCACGAAGTCCGCGTCGCTATCGAAAATTCGCTGTGTCACGGCACCCTATGCGGAATGCTCGATCGCACCGACGATTGGCGTTCCGAACTCCAGTGGATTCGCTCCGCGGGAACCGACGGCATTATTCTTTTCGAAAATGTCGCGAAGAGCCGCGGTCGCCTCCAAGATGAGCTGCGGCGCGATGGCTTTCAGGTGGTAGGAGGGAGTGCCTATGGGGATCGGCTTGAAACTGAGCGAGGCCACGCGCAGCGGCTGCTAGGCGACGTTGGAATGCGGACCGCGCAGTTTTGGGAATTTGACAGTCCCTCCGAGGCGATTCGCTTTTTGCATTCCCAGCCGGGCCGTTACGTTCTGAAGTATAATGGCGCGACCTCGGTAGAGAACTACGTGGGTCGGCTCGTTGATGGTCGTGATGTAAAGGCATTTCTGCTTGCTAAGCTCCGACAAACTGACGGAGCCGGAGCAAGCCTTGTGCTGCAGCGGCACATCGAAGGTGTCGAAATGGGAGTAGGCGCCTATTTTGATGGCGATAAGTTCCTACGGCCAGCCTGTCTCGATTGGGAGCACAAACGTTTTTTCCCCGGTAATCTTGGCGAGCTTACGGGCGAGATGGGCACCGTGGTGACCTACGACCGAAGCACTTATTTTTTTGAGCAAACGTTGTTTCGCGTAGAACACCTGTTTCGCCAACAGGGGCATTGCGGCTATGTCAATCTGAATACGATCGTCAATGAAGAAGGTATTTGGCCGCTCGAGTTTACTTGCCGGTTTGGGTACCCCGGCTTCGCAATATTGGACCCCTTGCAGGAAACGCCCTGGGGCGAGATTTTTCGGCGTATGTGCTCGCGATCCCACAACTCATTTGACTATCGACCAGGCTTTTCGGTGGGCATTGTACTCACAACTCCTCCGTTTCCATATGCGCGGCCTGCCGTAGCGGAGCCAGCGGGCTTGCCGGTGCTGTTCGAAGGAGAGCTGTCTCCAGAGGACAAGGCAAATCTTCATTTTGGCGAGGTTGGTCTCGCGGGTGGGGAACTCGTGACGAGCGGTATTTTCGGTTGGACTATGGTGGCCACTGGTATTGGCCCCACCCTTGTGGCGGCGCAGAGCAAGGCGAACTGCTTGGCCGATCGCGTGCTCGCACCGGATGTTCGCTATAGGCGCGACATCGGGAACGAGCTTATTGCTCGAGATTACGACCGAGTGAAAAATTGGGGATTTTTCGGAGATTGAGCCGGTTAAGTCAGACTGCTCCTCCTTCGCAAATTGATTTTGCGCTCTCGATGCGCCCCTCATGAGCACCTCAGCTGCTCAACAGAGGGTGCGCTTCCCGCTCGGATTCTCAACTGTGGAAAGGGGCATGGGATTTAGCGCGTGACAATTTCGCAGAGCGATAGACTGAAGTTCCCGATCATTAGGTTGCGAAGGCGCGGAACCCCGGCGGAAGGATGTGGTTGAGCCAATAAGCACAATATTGATTTCGCATGGGGAGGAATGTCAATGCGCGCCCCTCTAGGCATCATCGTTGCAGCCTTCGCTGTGGCTTACGGCTCAAATCTCGCAGCCAGCACCGGACCCTCGCACGATTGGCAGCGCTATCGTGAGCCGAGTTCTGGCGCTTCGATCAATATCCCTCGCGATCTCTTCCCGTTCGATCTCGGACCCTCCTTGTTCGGAATTGGACACCTATACTCATCGGCCGACAAAAGCGCGTTCATTGCCGTGTATTCCGTTCCCACGCCAACCGATAAGAGGAACCCCGTGGCGGACTTGGTCCGCAACATGGAACTAAGAAATGGAGCGGTGGTAACCTACAGGCGCGCGTCGAAACGGTTTTTCGTAGCTTCTGGATTTGATGGCAATAGTATTTTTTACGACCGCTGCAATTTTGGAGGTTCGTCTGAAAAATGCGTTCATATCGAATATCCCAAAAAGGACATCCGGTCCTGGGATAAGATAGTCACCCGCATTAGCTTATCCCTGCATGGCTGAAGTGGTGGCGTATATACTGTAGCGCATTCCCGTTTCTCATCCGCCCCGCCTTGGCGGCGTCGCGCAAGACGCATGGTATCAGGTTATCTGTCTTCGAATTCCCCCGCCGATAAAAGTCTTTCAATCGCCATCCCGATGGCAAGCACAAACAGGAAGGCCATGGCTCCCATCATGATGTGCGCTCCAAAGGCAAAGCCCAATATACTAGCGAATAATGCGCACAGTGAGAGTTTTAAGGCGAACATACGTATTCCCGAAATTGAGCATTCCGGTGTTACTTTGGCGCATCGGAGATGCTACGTTGCGAGCCCCGCAATTCGCAAGCCGAGCGCAAGCGCCCAACGGCTCCGAGCATGTCATCACGGATGAGTTTCGTCAGTTGCACAATGCCCAGCAAGCCGACACATCATCCGCCCACGTCGGTTCGCAGTTGCTGTGCCATTTTCAAGTGCTCCTGGATGATCGGGAGGGCGGATGCGGCAGCATTTCGCAAGTTCGCGTCCGATCCTGCTGCTGCAAAGCTGTCTGCGACTGTTACGGCCTGCTCGTGCGCTAGCACCTGCTGTCGGGCATAGGTTCTGTCAAATTCGGCTCCACGAAGGCTTTGCAGGCTGCTCAGAAGCCTTGCTTGGTCGCTGCTCACACTGGGCTCAGGCACCGGCAAACCGGAGCTCATGGCCGCCTGGCGCAAGATTTCGATCGTTCGAGTGTGGTCTTGGATCATCTGCTGAGCAAATGTCCGCACGCGCATGTCATTGCTTTGCACTTCCGCGTCCTTTCCCGCCTCAATCTCATACTGGTCGCTCTGGCATGCAGCCACGACGAAGTCATTAGGGGACGGGGGTATCGGCGTCTGAGCCGCCGCGTGGGCCGCACAGATAATTGCCGCGAGGCCCATTCCACCCCGGGATATGGTCTTCAACATTTTGGTCATTCCTGGAACTGCGGTGATGGACGCGCCTTTAAGGCTGTCCTTGGCCTCCGCCGGCGCCATAGATGTTGCCCGTGGTGTAGCTCCCGTCATCTTCTGCCAACCTTACGAAAATCCCGGCCAGTTCCGCTGGCTGGCCCGGTCTGCCTAAGGGAGCTGTTGCGCCAAACGTCACCACCTTCCCCTCCGATGCACCTCCTGAAATCTGAAGCGGTGTCCAGATTGGGCCGGGAGCTACCCCGTTAACTCGGATGCCCTTGGGACCGAACTGCTTCGCCAACGACTTCACGAAATTCATGGTCGCAGCTTTTGTCTGAGCGTAATCATAGAGATCCGGGGAAGGATCGTAGGCTTGCTCTGACGTTGTCGCGATGATGGCGGAGCCGGGCTGCAGGTGAGGTAGCGCAGCCTTGATTATCCAGAACGGGGCATAGACGTTCGTTTTCATCGTCGCATCGAAGTCCTCGTCAGAAATCTCTGCGATTGACCCGCGGGATTGCTGCCGCCCGGCATTGCTCACCAGGATGTCGAGCCCACCGAGCTGACCAACGGCATCATTCACCAAGCGACGGCAGAACGTCGGATCGCGTAAATCTCCAGGAAGCGGCGCGACCATCCTTCCTTCGGCGCGGATCAGCTCCACCACTTCACGCGCGTCCGACTCCTCTGAGGTCAAGTAGTTGATTGCAACGTTGGCTCCCTCGCGCGCGAATGCGATCGCAGCTGCGCGCCCCATGCCAGAATCGCCACCTGTGATAAGCGCGTTTCGACCGCTCAGCCGGCCGGAGCCGACATAGCTCGTCTCTCCATGGTCTGGCCGAGGAGTCATCTGACTCGCTAAACCTGGCCATGGTTGGGATTGGGCCGGAAAGGGCGGGCTCGGGTATTTACCACGCGGGTTTTGCTTGCCGCCGCGCGCTTGGCTTGGCGTTTGAGCAGCCGCCGGTGCCGTCATCGCCGCTGCGGCGCCTAATGTGGTCACCCTCACAACCTCACGGCGCGTCGTCTGCATTGGCCCTCCCGAAAGGTCGTGATGGCGGTCAGAAGAAATCCTCAGTAGAGAGTGCGCTCTCGCTCGATTTCTTCAACCGTAAAAGGCGCAGCGTTAGGATCAAAGCGGGTCCAACCTGACTTGCGATAAGCCTCCCCGCGAACATCTGGATCTACGGCACCACTGCCCGAGAGAATAGATTCCGCACGTGCAGCTAAGGCGTCATTCACGCGGGCCGTGACGATACTGCCACCACGGCGCACCCCTTCTGCATAGACTTCGGCGTGCCTCGGATCGACACCAGCACTCGTAAGTGAACCCACCAACCCACCAGCGGCTCCGCCCGCGACAGCGCCAACAGCCGTCGCCGCCAGCCACCCGGCTGCAACGACTGGCCCTAAACCAGGGATGGCTAAGAGGCCCAGACCAGCGAGAAGACCTGCGCCACCGCCAAGGGCCGCACCCACTGAAGCGCCAGCTGCAGCACCCGAGCTGGGTTCATTGGCAGTCCGCTTTGGGTCCGGCCATCGGTTTTCGGCGTTGTTCGCAACGATGCTGATGTCCTGGTGCGGTACACCGGCGGCCTCCAACTCTGTCACCGCAGCAGCGGCTTCATCATAGGAGTCAAAAAGCCCAGTCACTGTGCGGGTCATCTTCGGTTCCTCTATGTTGAATCACAAAACAATTCTGGTATGTCAGTTCTCAGAAATATTCCCCTTGTAATCGAGGCCAACCTTTAGTGACTTTCCATTTTTGGAAGCCGTACCGCGCCAAACTCCTTGGGCATCCTTGGTCAAGCCACTTACATCGCTATAGCCGGCCTTTTCTAAGCGGGACTTCGCCTCCCCTTCAGTAAAGCTATTCGCGCCGGGTTGCGGTGCCGCGGTTTGCGCCAGCTGCGTTTGAGCAAAGGCCACTTGGGGACCAAGCGCCATAAGGCCGATCAGCAAGGTGATAAAGCGCACAGTTGCCTCCAGAGTTAATGTCGATGTGGCGCGATCCAACGTAACCAGACTTGATTGGTTCCCGATTCGAGCTCGGCTTCATGAGGATTTCGCCCACAAGGGTCTGACGCTCGTCCTATGCTGAGCGAATGCCTCCAGGGTTTCAATGCCGATGGCCGCCACTGCGCGAGAGCTATTCAGCGTCGCTCCCACCCACGGCTTGGGCTGCAACAGATTTTCAGCAATGGTCGAGATCCTTGGGCGCCCACCAATCGAATTGAAGACTTATTTTTTCTTTAGGGCATCATCATCACAAGGTTCGGGGTAACTTCGGGTAATAAAAAGCCACGCACTCTTTCGAGGTGGGAGGTGACGCGGCAAGGACTGTAACGCGCCGGCCTCGTTGTGGGTCGGCAGTATTGGCGATGTCGCGGGCATCGTTCTTACAGATTACGTCGTAGCGGAATGGAACTGGCCATCGCAAGTAACGTTCGGTTTCCCGCGGCAGTCCGGCGCCGCGCGCGGAATCGTCATCCCTCAAAGAACCCATGGTCTCAAGAAAAAAGCCGATCATTTCGAGTAAGCGTAAGCACCGCGATGCCGCGCAGGCTCGGAACAAGAACAAAACCGTTGTCGCCGCGCTCGGCCGAGGGAGCGCGCCGGTTGCGCGCCCGATTAGCCCACCGTCGGAAAAGGGAGGAGGAAGAAACCAGCTCCCTGCATATCTATCCAATGGTGTGATCGGCCTTCGCGTCCGCGAGATGCCTCTCGCTGCCGGGCTGATGCTACTGAGCGGATTTACAGGGGAGCATCCTGCTCGCCGCATCGAGGCGGCTGCGGTCGCCCCTTATCCCATAGCCGCTGATATCCGAGTTGCGGGGGTATGGCTTTCCGATGCCCCGCATAGAGTAACAACTGTAGATCAGACTTACGACTTCAGCAGCGGAGAACTAACGAGCCGGTTCCATTTCACGGCGGGCGAATCTACGGCCCGGGTTGAAGTCCTTACGTTGTGCAGCCGCGCAGACCCTACCATCGTGGCACAGGAGATCGTCGTCGAGGTTGATCGGGCTGTAGATTTCGCCCTGCGGTGTCTCGTGGATGGGCGTGACAGCGAGGGTCAGGTTCTACGCTATTTCCGGGAGACACCCGGTGAGGCTGAGCCGGCCTGCGACGGAGCCGTTCTTTGGGAAAGCGCCGGAGGTGTCTCGACCTGCGGGATCGCATACGCGACGGAGTGGCTCGACGACAATGCGCCACAACCCGATCGTCCTCCCCTTGCGGCCCGCGTGTTGCGGTCAGGTTATGAAACGCACATCCATCCTGGGCGGCGTTATCGAGTGAGGCAAATGGCCAGCATCGTATCAAGTGCGATGCACTCTCAACCGGACCTGGCAGCCGTGCGCCAAATCGCCTTGGCGAAAAAGAAAGGATTCGACGCCATCCGCCATTCGAACAAGGCGCAATGGGATGATTTGTGGAAGGGCCGCATTCGGTTGGACGGGCCTTCCCGACATTGGCAAGCCATCACTGACGCCTCTTTTTTCTATCTGATGAGCTCCACTCACGTCGCCTCGCCCGCTTCGACCTCCATCTTTGGTCTCGCGACATGGCACGATTACCACTACTATTACGGACATGTGATGTGGGACATTGAGACGTTTGTGGTCCCGGTCCTAAGCCTTCTTCAGCCCGACGCAGCAGAGAGTATTCTTGACTATAGATCGCGTAACCTCGCGAGCGCTGGAAGTAACGCGAGGCTCCGCGGACGAAGAGGTCTTCAATTTCCTTGGGAAAGTGGTCCCTCTTCCGGACAGGAGGCCGCGCCGCTCCCGGGCTCGGCTGCTTGGCACGAGGATCACATCTCGTTGGACGTCGCCAGAGCCTTCGCTTTTCACGCAAGCATCACGGGCGATCTCGAATTCCTCCGCGCCAAAGCTTGGCCCGTGTTGTCGGGTGTCGCCAAATGGATCACTAGTCGCGTAACTCCAAGCCAGCGAGGCTACGAGATCAAATCCGCAATGGGAATCGCGGAACGTGAGTCCGAGTGCGATAATTCCGCTTTCACGAACATGTCGGCCGCTATTGTGTTACGGGATGCCATTTGGGCGGCGAAGAAACTTGGACATGAGGCTGATCGCGACTGGTCTCTCATTGCCGAGCATTTGGTCATTCCCATGCGCAACCAGGCGATTATTTCGCATGATGGCTATCGGGTGTCTGAAAGCAAGGGCGCCACCCCCGACCCACTGATGGGGATATTCCCGCTTGGCTTTGCGATGACGAAGGAAGTCGAGGCAGCGACCTTGAAGCAGTACCTCCGCCTTCGGAAGGGTTACATCGGAAGTCCCATGCTGTCGGCGTTGTACGGTGTATGGGCGGCCTATGCAGCGGATCGAGCGTTGTCGGCCCGTCTTCTCGAGGATGGCTACGGCCGGTTCTGTGTCGGTCGTTTTCTTCAAGCGCTGGAATACCGGCACGACGTTTTTCCCGAGCAGCCTCGCGCAGGACCTTTCTTCGCCAATATAGGTGGGTTCCTTTCGAGCCTCTTGTTGGGATTTCCCGGTATCCGGCCGGGAATGGACGATCCGTCCTCGTGGCCACGACGTCGGGTCGTGTTGCCAGAGGGATGGAACGTAATCGAGGTCGATCGACTTTGGGTGCGCAATCGTCCGTTCCGGCTGTTGGCCAGGCATGGTGCGGAGCGAGCGGAACTCACGCCGCTCTAAGCTCGCCTGTTTTCCTTCCGACGGACAACACGTGGCGACGACACCCAGCGAGTTGAACTGAACTCCGGATTAGGTTGCGGTGACCAGGATGGACGGACATTGGTGGCAAAGCGGGGTGCTCTACCAAATTTATCCGCGTTCTTTTCAGGATTCGAACGGCGACGGCGTGGGGGACTTGAACGGAATCCGCCAACGACTGGATTATCTCACTCAGCTCGGGATCAATGCCGCGTGGCTTTCGCCGATCTTCCTCTCGCCAATGCGCGACTTCGGTTACGACATTGCCGACCACTGCGCGATTGATCCTGTATTTGGCACTCTCGCCGATTTCGACCTCTTACTGAAGGATATGCACTCGCGTGGGATCAAACTAATTCTCGATTTTGTGCCCAACCACACTTCGAATGAGCATCCTTGGTTCCGTGAGAGTCGATCTTCGCGAGTAAATCCCAAGCGCGACTGGTATATCTGGCGCGATGCCGCTAGCGACGGCGCTCCTCCTAATAATTGGCTGGGTGCCTTTGGAGGCAGCGCCTGGGAGTGGGACGAGACGACCGGCCAGTTCTACTACCACGCTTTCCTCAAGGAGCAGCCGGATCTCAACTGGCGCAATCCTGAAGTTCGGGCGGCCATGCACGATGTGCTTCGCTTCTGGTTGGAACGGGGTGTCGACGGCTTTCGCGTGGATGCGCTCTGGCATCTCATGAAGGATGAGCACTTTCGAGATAATCCGCCCAATCCGGCTTTCAGGCCGGAACAAGCGGGCCTCGAGCGGCTTTTGCAGCTTCGCTCGGCTGACCAGCCCGAGATCTACGACGTAGTTGCGGAGCTGCGTAGGGTTTTGGACGCTTATCCGGATCGGCTTTTAATCGGCGAAATCTACCTGCCAATCGAGCGCTTAGTGACGTATTATGGCAAGGACCTCTCCGGTGCCCATCTGCCTTTCAATTTTCAGCTGCTCAATACGGCCTGGGGCGCCCAACAGATCGCGAACATCGTTGCCGAATATGAGAGCGCCTTGCCTCCAGGGGGATGGCCGAATTGGGTGCTCGGCAATCACGATCGGCCGCGAATCGCGACGCGGGTGGGCGGTGCGCAAGCCCGGGTGGCGGCAATGCTTCTCCTCACATTAAGGGGTACACCAACCCTGTATTACGGCGATGAACTGGGCTTTGAGCAGGCGGTCGTTCCGCCCGAGGCAGTTCAAGACCCTTGGGAAAAGCAGGAGCCTGGCTTGGGATTGGGTCGAGATCCGTGCCGCACGCCCATGAGCTGGGATCGCTCGCTCAATGCAGGTTTCAGCCCAGGCCGTCCGTGGTTGCCGCCAGCTTCCGATTGCTTGCGACGCAACGTCGAGACATTGGCGAGCGATCCGAATTCCATTCTCAACTTGTATCGTCGTCTTCTCGCGTTCCGAGCTCGAAGCAATGCCTTACGCATGGGAGATTATACCGCCGTCTCGGCCGAGAACGGTGTTTTCATTTTTGAACGACGTGCGAAATCCGAACGCTTGGCGATCGCGTTAAACCTTACTCACGAACCGCGTCGGGTAAATCTGCCAAAAGCGTTTGAGCGAATCCTGATCTCGACCTTGGTCGCCAAACCAGTAGCTTCAGTGACAGGCGAAGTGAACCTCCGACCAGACGAGGGCATCATCCTCGCGGCCGGACGAGAAAGCGATCGGCGCGACGCCGAAACAGCGTCACAATAAACGAACCAACTGGACGGGGCATTAAGCCCCGAACCCGATCAGATTTCTTTCAGCCCGACACAGCAAGGTGTTTTGCGAGCAAGCCGCCGGTGAATGCGTAACGCGTCCCCGCTTGTCTCGCCGGCGCGGCGCTTCACGCACCGCCCGGCATGACGACAGCGCCTGCTTTGTGAGTTTGGCGGGTAACCCCCAACGGGGAGGCGCCGAAGCACGCAAGCAGGGCAGCCGGTCCCGGATAAACCGCAACGCAGCCACCCTTCCGGAGTTCGGATTCCGTGAAGCCGCCGCAGAGCATCCCAATGGTGGGAATTCCGGCTTTGCCAGCCGCCTCGGAGTCGTAAGGAGTGTCTCCGATGGCGACAGCATTTGGGCCTGCCACGCCCAGCTTGTTCAAGGCGACCCGGAAAATATCCGGCTCCGGCTTGGACTGCTCGGCATCCTCGGACGAGGTTGTCACGTCTACTAGTTCAGAGACGCAGGCGATCTCAAGATAAACCGCAAGCTCGCTTGCCTTGGCCGAGGACGCGATGGCCACCTTCAAACCAGCGTCACGTACCCGCTGCAGCAGCTCCGGGACTGCCGAGAAGGGCCGCACCAAGGGCAGGTATTTCGATTTGAACCGCTTGCCGCGCCATGCTTCCATCTCCTTGCCGTGATCTCTCTGCTCGGGCTCGGAGAGGAACACAGGAATGAGCTGGTCGCCGCCTTTGCCGATCTGGCTGCGCACCTGTTCGAAGGTCACATGATGGCCGAAGTGTTCGAGCGCCTCCTGCCAGGCGCTCGCGTGCAAATCGACTGAATCGACAAGGGTCCCATCGACGTCGAAAATGGCTGCTTGCGGCATTCGCCCTCCTTAGGATTGCATGAGACAAGGCAGTGTGGCGCAACTCTGCGTAGGAGGACGGGAGCAATAAGAAGCCAGCCACCATAAACCTCCAAATAGCGATCACCTCTTCGACACGTCCGATAGGGTGTTCCCAGCTCCTGTTGTCAAAGCGCGGCTGGTCCGACTGCCTTGCTCTAAGGGACGTGCCGACGGCCAGGTAAGTTTCCCGATGTGCTATCCGCGTCCCTCAATCCCCGGCACTCGCGTGAGTTCCCGAAGGCACACCAACGAGGAGCTGGTCGGCGAGGCGCTGGCCTGCGTTCGCGACAAGGTCATCTGGCGAGCCGCGCCCTTTGCTTTATCGAACTTGCCTTCCCCTTCGGTATCTTGTCGCCTGTCGCCTTACTGGCGGCGTCCTTCACGGTAGCTTTGACTTTATTGCTCGATCAAGCTCTCGCTATTTGATTCCGTTTCGGTTCCGCGCGCGTTTCAGGCGCAGCCCGATCACCGTGCCAGTCTGTTGAAAGACGGGCCTGGTCCCAACAATCGCCCATCTGGAGATCAGATCAGTGGCGGCGATGTGAGCCGCGGCACCAGGAACTCGTCTACTCAATTTCTTGGACGCGGAGCGTTTCTCCTGACTCGGGTGCTCTATTTATCGTGGAGGTCGATATGGGACAGCCAGCACCATGCGCGCAGCGAACGAGATCGACTTTTGGCGCGGATTTGCCCTGACCAGCATATTCATCAACCACATCCCTGGATTTTACTTTGAGCGCTTTACGCATCGCAATTTCGGACAGTCCGATTCAGCCGAGCTTTTTGTCTTCCTTGCCGGTTGGGCTTTGAGGTTGGTGGTCGACAGTCGCAACGCCCCCCTCCGCGGCACGGCATTGGTGCTTCGGCTCAGCACTCGGGCGCTCACGATCTATGCGGCCCAGATACTCATCACCATGTTGGCTCTTGCGATCATTGCAGGTGCGTCGATGGCATTCGATGACTCGCTGCTTCTGCAGTGGAACAATGCTCAAGATGCATTCCTGGATCCGGTGCCGACACATATCGGCATCATCCTTTTAACGCACCAGCTTGGAGCCTTTAACATTTTACCGCTTTACGTTGTGCTCATGCTGGGAGCCCCGGTGATCGCAGTTTTGCATCGCAGGAAGCCGTCCGCCGTGCTGGTGCTTTCCTTGGCCCTTTACGTGGCAGCGCTTGTCTTTCAGATCAATTTTCGCACTTGGCCCGAGGATGGCTATTGGTATTTCAATCCGCTGACCTGGCAACTCGTATTTGTTCTAGGCTTCGTATTGGCAAGGGACGACGGCCCCGGCGTCTTCGTCAGGCGTTACTTCCGACCTTTGCGCGCAATTGGCTTTGCCTTGGTCGTCGTCGGAGTTGTTCTCGCCGCAATCGATTTTGAACCGGATCCCACACGGATGCCCGACCCAAAACTCTTCTTTGTGTTTGACAAAACCTTTGCCACACCGGCGCGCGTGTTGCACTTTCTGGCGCTCGCGATCGCGTTTGGCGGAAGCTTTGCGTTGGTTCTTCGCGTTGCAGCTCCACTCGCGCGCTTCCTTTCGATGCTCGGGCGCAATTCGCTGAATGTCTTTTGCGCGGGCTCGCTACTCAGCCTGTGCGCGTCCGTCGCGCGCTACGCGCTAGGGGACAGTATCGTCGTGGATTTGTCCGTGCTAATTTGCGGGGTTGCCTGCTTGGGAGCGACGGCATGGTTGTCGGAATGGCGCGAACGATTCGCAATGCGTTGAGTTGTGCTCGGTGCGTCTTTTGGCGATCTATCGTGATTCTGTTCTTCGATATGAGCCTCGCGGCAGCGACGAGCGCGGTACGCGCCGACGACCCGCCCCCGTCTCCTCCGGCCCTGAGCGCCTATTGTCAGGTCCCGGCAAGCGATATCGCAACGCCCGAGCCGTTGCCCCATCTCGCAGCCGCTCTCGAGAATCAGAAGACCATCAAGGTGTTAGCGATAGGCTCCTCTTCAACAGTCGGTGTAGGCGCTTCGGCTGCAAGCAATGGTTATCCCGCGCAGCTCGAGATGATTTTGGAAAAAATTTTCAAGGGGGTCGCGATCGACGTTGTCAACCGTGGTGTCTCAGGGGAGGTTGCCGCAACGACGGCCGAGCGACTCAAGGTCGAGGTGGCGCTTGAACAGCCTGACCTCGTACTTTGGCAGCTCGGCACCAATGATGCTTTGGCGAGAGTGCCGGTCGAGGATTTCGTGGAGACGGTGAAGGATACGTTGCAGTGGCTGAAGGATCATCAGGTCGACACGGTTCTGGTTGGCCTTCAGTTCACACCACGAGCCGCAAAGGACGAACATTACACTGCGATCCGAAACGCTTTGCGCGAGCTCGCCGTCTCTGAAAATGTGCTTCTCGTACGCCGATTCGAAGCTATGCAGTTCATCGAGCGTGCGACGCAAACCAATCTTCTTTCAGGTGACGACCTGCACCTGAACGATCTGGGCTATCGGTGCATGGCAGAGCACATCGCACGCGCTGTCATTGTGAGTACATTTCTTCTGAAAAGGCCACACTGACAAGAGATGGCTTGATGGACTTTCGTGTCCAGACGATCCGTCTAGCCGGCGCGAGAGGGATACTGATCGACCAGAGTTAATCTTCCGACGATCGTGTTCGGCTTGATGATCGCTCCTGGTGCTATCACCGCATTCGCCCCGATCTTGCATTCATCGCCGATCAAGGCGCCAAACTTCGTCACATGGGTTTCCGTGACCTCTCCCTCGTGGAAGATCCTTATCATCGAGTGCGGCTGCTCGTTTCGATAGTTGGCGACGATCGATCCTGCCTCGAGGTTCACTCCCGAGCCGATGATGCTGTCCCCGACATAGTTGAAATGAGCCAACTTCGAGTTGCGGAAGACGAACGACGACTTCAATTCACAGCCGGGCCCGATCGTGCAACTCTCGTCCAGCCAACAACCGTCGCGGAGCAGCGAGCTGGCAGAGACGAAGCAACGAGGACCGACAATCGCTGGTCCCTTTATCGATGCATGGTTCTCCACAACTGCCGTGCGATGTACCGCGAGAGCGCCGTCAACGAGATATGATTCGCCGACCTCTGCCAGCAGCCGACCGATTGCTTCGGACGCATGGGTGGTGAGCTCCCATGGAGTCTCGCCGAACTTGGCGAGAGGGGATGTGGCAAAAAAGGCGATATAATCGCTGGCAAACTGCATCGAGCCTTCAAATCCGCTTGGTGCAAAGGTTCAGTAGGGTGGAGGCGTGTTTCCCTGCGCGTCATCGCGACGAGTTGCTCGCCGTCGAACATCTAGCATACCGCCGGACTTTCCCGGTCGCCCGTCTGCATGCGATCCTCACACGCAAAGCTCGCGACCCTTTCGGACGCTGGCCTCCGAAACAGGCCAGCTGCACCGAAGTGGAGGAGGGGCTTTGAAAAATGCTGTGCGCCGGCCCGTAACTTTCTCGGCTTCGGTGGTCTACGCTTGAATAGCTAAGTTGTCCCCGGCATCAGCTGAGCTCTTTCAACGCGGCTTAGTGGGTTTGCAGGCGATGCCATCGGAACTTCCAGATTTCTGTGCCGTTGGCGAGTTTGAAAGCAAGGAGGCTGGTCATGAATACGGAGATCGCGAGAGATCTTTTTATCGACGGACTACGCAATGCGCATGCCATGGAAGTGCAGGCAAGAGAATTGATGGAGCGCCAATCGGAACGTCTTTCCGACTATCCGCAGGTACAAATGCGCGTGCGCCAACATCTCGACGAGACGAATGGTCAGATCAAACGTCTCGAGGACTGCCTGGGCGCCTGTGGCGAGAGCGCCTCGACCCTCAAGGACACCGCCATGTCGGCCCTGGGCAATCTTGCCGCGACGGGGCACGCGGCTGCGAGCGATGAGATCCTGAAGAACACCTTCGCGAACGAGGCTTTCGAGCATTACGAGATCGCCGCGTACAAGTCGCTGCTCACCTTATGCGACAAAGCCGGGGTGAGCATGGCTGCAGCCCCACTTCGCCAGTCGCTGCAGGAAGAGGAAAAAATGGCCGATTGGATCGACGGGCATATCGAAGAAGTGACCTTGGACTTTCTATCCAACGCCGAGCGGGATCGCGGATCTTGAGAAGTATGGCCGCCCGCCTCATCGGGGAACGGCCTTCTTCGCAAGGTTTACAACTGCGTCCGGTTGCCTTGAGGCTTCGTCTGTTGTGATCACAGCAGAAGATGAGCGCGGCGACGTGTTGGTCCTCAAAAAACAACGACAGATATCTCGGCAAGACAAGGGTCCTCGCAATCCGATGCCAACGCAATCGTGATCGCCTCGATCCAGCGCTCAGTTTTTTTCCGTCGGGCCGAATGCCTTGAGCAGACGTGTGGTGTGCGGGTCCATGAACCCGGCGACAGTCGCGTCGCTTTCCAATTGCAGGGCCTTGTGCAGATTTGAGGCGGCGGTTGCATTGAGAGTTCGCTTCATTGCCCTCACCGACAAGATCGGCAGCGCGGCGATCTCGCGAGCGACCGCGCCGGCCGCATCGAGCAGTTCCGCGTCGGGAACGACTTGCCAGGCAATGCCAAATTTCTCGAGCGTCGCCGCATCGTAGCGACGACCAAGGAACAGCATCTCCCGCGCCCTGTTGAGACCAACCAGGGCGGGGAGCAGCGCGGTCACCGCGCCGGTCACGAATAGATTGAGCGACACTTCAGGGAAGAAGCCACGGGCGCTCTCGGCCCATATCGGGAAGTCACAGTTGATTGCCCATTCGAAGCCGCCGCCCACGGCCCAGCCATTGATCGCGCCCACAACGGGTTTGGGCCCGAAAGAGATTGCGCGCGTCGCGCGCTGGATTGCCTCCACGAGGTCGCGGGCCGCCTCCTCGCTCTCAGGGTGAACATGCTCATGCCGGTCATCCCCGGCGCAAAAAGCGCGCCCTTCGCCGGTGAAGACAATGGCACGGGTGGCAGGATCAGCGTTCGCCTCGTCGAAGGCGGAAGCGACATCGTCGATGAGCGTACGATTCATGGCGTTGAGACGCTCGGGCCGATTCAGGCTGATCCGGCGCACCGCTCCATCCTCGAGACAACTGAGGACCGTGGCATAAGCAAATTTCGTCATTGCTCGCTCCTGATGACGCGCTTTGTCTTGCCATCGGTCAGCGGAAAGCTGCCGTGCGGCAGCACCCTAACTTCAGCCGTTGCGCCGAGCTTTTCCTTGATCGCGGTTGCTACCCGGGCCGCGAGGCCAAGCTCTTCGCGCGCGCCCCGTACCCGCTCCACGTGCAACGGAAGGCGGTCGTAGGGCGGCGGTCCATCGAGCACGATGCGGTAATCGCCCGACAATTCTGCGATTTCGCTGACTACGGCCGCGACCATTGTCGGGAACAGGTTTATCCCGCGCACGACGACCATGTCGTCGCTGCGTCCCACAACACGGAATCGGAATCCCGTCCGTCCGCAACGGCATGGTTCCGTGGCGTCGATGGCGATGATATCGCCGGTACGGAAACGCACGAGAGGCTGGCAGTCGCGAACGAGATGCGTGAGCACCAATTCGCCCTGCGCACCCTCCACGAGCGGAAGTGGGTCGGTCGTTTGTGGGTCGATCAGCTCGGGCCAGAGCACGTCGGCGGCCATGAAGTGCAGCCGCATGTCCTCCTCGCATTGAGCAGCGAAGTTCGAAAAGACATCCGAGACACCGTAATTGGCA
Organism: Hyphomicrobiales bacterium; assembly: GCA_019247795.1. GTDB lineage: Bacteria > Pseudomonadota > Alphaproteobacteria > Rhizobiales > Beijerinckiaceae > GAS188. Next base: position 16,570 of record JAFBAK010000424.1, read on the forward strand.
TTGCGCGGCTCCATGCCCCAATTGGACCTGATGCGCTCGCGCAGCGCAGGGTCGTCCAACCCGGGTTCGCCCCCGAAAAGGCCAAGCTTAAGTCCAAGATCGCGGGGCGCGATGTCCGGAAACTTTTGCTCCAGCACCCGTTCGAGTACGGCCGGGTACGACGGCGTGCAGGAAATTGCGGTGATGCCGAGCTCGCGTATCGTGCGTATCAACAGCTCCGAGCTGGCCACGCCAAATGGCACGACCAGCGCACCCGTGGCCTCAAGTGTCATGTGATCGGTCACCCCGCCCATCCACATCTGGTAATTCAGGCAGTGCACTACAGTATGACCTGGACCGAGCCCTGCAGCCCTGTGGCAACGTCCACCCACGGTCTCGACGATGCGGCAATCGCGCGCCGACAAGGCGAGGTTCATCGCTTGGCCGGTTGTGCCTGATGTGCGGTGCAGGCGAGTCGCAACATCGCGAGGGACCGCAAGATAGTTGCCGAAGGGCGGGTGCGCTGTTTGTGACAGCCGCAATTGCTCCTTGTCCGAAAGCGGCAGGTTCTGCAAATCCCGCAAATCCGCGGGGGGCAATTTGCCGCCCCACTGCGCGTGGTAAAAATCGGAGTGTTCAACCACATGATGCGCCTGCTTCAGCCAGGACGCCTGCCTATGCGCGAGGAGTTCGGCCGCCGATGCAAATTCGGCCCCGTCGATCGTCGTCATTTCGCCATTCCCCACTCCCCGTTGTGGGTCAGCATTTCGACCAGGCGGTATGGGTGAGCATCGCCCTGCGAAACGTCAATCCGCTGAAAGGAAGGACGTTCGCGCAGCAGGCGAGCGGCGGATGCACGGCAATAACTTCCCATTTCTGAAAACGTCAATCGCAAAAGCCACTCACGTCAAGCATCGGCTCGGCCGAAAACGAGTCGACGCTGATGCACTTTTTGGCGACAGAAGTCGACGATGCAGCTCACCCAGCCTGGAGCGCGTCCGATGCGAGGCGCGCAAGGTCCCAAGAATCTTGTCGGATCGGGAGGCAGGCGCTTTCGGAACCGGAACGGTTCGGTCCCCACCGGAACACCAGGCGCGAGGCTCAGGCCTTCAGAAGATTGGGCGCATGTGGGTGCCGGGAGCGGATCGCGTCGAAGGTTGAGCATTGGTGGTCAGGGAGCACCCGATTTGCCCTATACCGACGCGACACGCGCAATCTGGATGGCGGCCTCGAAGTGATCGCCGGATTTGGAGGAGCCGGTCGGCGAACCTTTCGCGAGCGGCGGCCCATTCGCCTGTCCCGGCGAGACACGTCCGCAATCAACGCGGAACGCTCATCGATCCGACGACGACATTCTGCCTGCCTCCTGCCGCGCGGACAATTGCGCGCAGCAGCCGTTTGGGCGAAGCCCCGGCCTTTTCGAATTCCGTCTCTATGTTGACGATCTTGGCGCTGACCTCTCCCTGCGCGATCGTGAGCCGCCCGACGGTTACAGGCAACCTGAACCGTCGCGGACCAGCGCTTCCCGGATTGAAATACAGCACGCCGTCTCGCCACTCGATCGAAGGCTGGTGGGAATGACCGAAGATCACCGCCTGAAACCCGCCCTGTCGCGGGTCGAGATCGAGCTCGGCAAGATCATGCAGGACGAGAATTCGGACGTCATCGAGCTCGAGGACTTCACGCTCGCGAAGCTTCTCCGCAAGGGCGGCCTTGTCGATATTGCCGCGCACTGCAACGACGGACGCCACAATGGCCAGTTCTTCGAGGATCTCCGCCCTGCCGACGTCACCGGCGTGAATGATGAGGTCGCTTGGCGAAAGCGCGGCGATGGCCGAGGCCCGCAATAGCCCATGCGTATCCGAGATGACGCCGATGCTTCGCATTCGATCCCCATACCGCGCGTGCCTCTCGGCTGGCATGGCAAGATCCCATGCCCTTCATGCGGCCGGCGTTTCCCAAGCAAAACCCGCGTGCCCGCTCCCCTTTTCCGGGATCGCCAAAAAAGCGCCCCGCCGAGGCGAGGCGCTCAAGTTGCAAGCAGAAAATTAGCGACGCGATGCCCCAATCCTTCGTTCATTCTAATCGAGAACTAAGACGATTGGATGCAGCCGAAAATGAGGCAGGGCGCTCCAGATTTGGAGCGGCGCCTCGTTGTCAATTCATGAAGTTCGCGCAGCGCCTCGCATCGCGGAATAAGGAACAGCGGG
>JAFBAK010000085.1 GCA_019247795.1 Hyphomicrobiales bacterium
CACGGCGCGCCACAGGACCCGTTATCAACTCATCGAAGACGGCTTCGCGGCGAAAAGCGATGGCGCCGCGCTCGCTCCCGTTCAATTGCGGCATCACAACCCGATCGATGAAATAGCGATATTCCCTGCGCCACGGCTCCTCGTCGATGAGGCCGTAATGGTCTTTCTTCACTAACGTCAAACGGCGTCGCGCCAGCGTCTCGAGATGAGTATGGACGAGGGCTGCGATCTTGCCGCGCGCATTCGCGACATGGCGCAGTCCCCGCAGCAGCGCCAAAAGGCCCCACAGCAATACAAGTCCCAGCGCGATCAAGATTAGGGTTGGCGCAGTTGGCATTCGCGGATACGTCCTGGCGAGGCTGTTCCTGCATTGTTCTAGCGCAAAATAACTCCTGAGCCTAGTTGAGACAATTTCGACCCCGCACGACGAGAAATTGCCTTTGCCAATCCCCCTCAAAGGTTTCGCGAGATACGGTGCTCACAACGCCGCGTACGCGTTCAATGGCCTCAACGATATCCGTGAGACGAGGGACAAGAGAACGGCGCGGGGCCATCAAAATACCTGAAGCGCCGAGTCCTCGATTTCTTTGCGCAAGATTTTATGCAAGCTGTCACGCGTCATGATGTCGGTAGGGTGCCCGAGAATATCTGCAGCAGTCTCCTTGACATCCATAAGCTCGTAAACGCCCAACCTCCCCTTTTGATAATCAAAGAAGAGGTCGACGTCCGATCCCGCGCGTGCTTCGTCGCGCGCTGTGGAGCCGAACATGTAAAGATGTTCGACGCCCAGACGTTCAGATCGGCGGCGCGGGCCCTGAGGCGGTCCAAGGCTTCATCTCGTTTCATGGCGAGATCACATCATGAACTGGGAGGGACACATGAAGGTTTCTGCGTAAAAAGCCTCGCGTTGAAGCGGCGGCTGAGCGCAGCGGGCATACCGGTAAATCTTTTCGTGTATTTTTGAAATTCATCGGCAAAATTGCAAAGGCGAGTGTCCAAGACCGGAGCACAAAATGAACTGGGAGGTCTTCATCACATGTGCGGTCACGGGGGCCGGAGGCACGGTTTCGCGCAGCGAGAAGGTTCCGATAACGCCGCGCGAGATCGCCTCTGCCGCGGTCGAGGCCGCCAAGGCGGGCGCTGCGATTGCACATATTCACGTGCGCGACCCTGAAACGGGTGCGGCCGCTCGTGATCCGGCGCTCTATCGCGAAGTGGTCGAAAGGGTCCGTGACACGGGCGTGGATGTCGTGCTCAACCTCACGGCAGGCATGGGCGGCGATCTCGTGCTCGGCGGCGCGGAGAAGCCATTGCCGTTCGAGGCCGGCAAGACCGATTTGATCGGTGCCGCGGAACGCCTTGCGCATGTCGAGGCGCTCCTGCCCGAGATCTGCACGCTCGATTGCGGCACGATGAATTTCGCCGAAGGCGATTACGTGATGGTGAATACACCGGGCATGTTGCGCGCCATGGCGCGTCGCGTGCAGGCGCTCGGGGTCCGCCCCGAGATCGAGGTGTTCGACGCCGGGCATCTCGTGCTCGCGCGCCAGCTCATCAGCGAGGGGCTGATCGACGATCCGGTGATGCTCCAGCTCTGCATGGGCATACCCTACGGCGCTCCCGACGATCCGACGACATTGATAGCCATGGTCGCCAATTTGCCGAAAGACTGCGTTTTCTCGGCTTTTTCGATCGGCCGCATGCAGCTCCCTTACGTCGCCATGGCGGCGCTTGCGGGCGGCAACGTTCGTGTCGGCCTCGAGGACAATCTCTATCTTTCGAAAGGCGTGAAGGCCTCGAATGGCGACCTCGTCGAGAGGGCCGCGCACATCCTTGCGGCAATGAATGTCCGCGTTCTCTCGCCCGCCGAGGTTCGCCGAAAGCTCAAGCTGCGCGGCGCAGGTGCCGCGAGCGCGAGATGAGCGCGATCGAGCGCTGCGCCGTCATCGGGGCCGGCGTCATCGGCGCCGGATGGGCGGCCCGCTTCGTCCTCAACGGGATCGATGTCGCGGTCCACGATCCTCACGCGGACGCCGAGCGGCGCGCCCGCGCGACGCTCGATAACGCCAGACGGGCGCGAGACCGCCTCACATTCGCCCCGCTTGCAAAGCTCGGTGAGCTCCGCTTCGTCGGCTCGGTTGCCGAAGCGGTTAGGGACGCTGATTTCATCCAGGAGAACGCGCCCGAGCGCGAGGAGCTCAAGCGCGAACTCCTGCGCGAGATCGATGCGCATGCGCCTTCCCGCGCGCTCGTCGCTTCATCGACCTCAGGTCTTCTGCCGAGCCGCTTGCAGGAGCGGATGAGACAT
>JAFBAK010000151.1 GCA_019247795.1 Hyphomicrobiales bacterium
AATATAAATGAACGGTGGACCGCATGAAAGAAAACGCATCGCGTGCCATCTCGTCGAATCGGCGCGCCAGCACATGCTTGTCGTCATGCGCGTGAAAAGCCGCAATGTGCGCGACGGCGTCGATCTCCTCGGAGCTGCGGGACGTGCTCATCGGCGGTTCTCGCAGAACCGAATTTTGCAAGGTTTCACGACATTTGGATGTCTTTTGCCCAAAGTTCTCCGCGATCTCCCGTGCATCGCAGATTGAGTGATTGGTGGGAGGGCAGGGCGCGACGGCGCGACGCTGAGGCTGCAATCGAGACGCACCAAAAAACGACGGCCGGGCTTGGCCCGGCCGTCAGGAAAGCGCTGAGCAGAACGTCAGAGCGAATAGTACATGTCGAACTCGACGGGATGCGGCGTCATCTCGAAACGAGCGACCTCCGTCATCTTGAGCTCGATATAGGACTCGATGAAATCGTCGTTGAAGACGCCACCCGCCTTCAGGAACCCGTTGTCCTTGCGAAGTGAATCGAGCGCCTCGCGCAGCGAGCCGCAAACCGTCGGGATCTTCTTCAGCTCACGCGGCGGAAGATCGTAAAGGTCCTTGTCCATGGCAGCGCCGGGGTCGATCTTGTTCAAAATTCCGTCGACGCCGGCCATCAGCATGGCGGCAAATGCGAGGTACGGGTTGGCCATCGGGTCCGGGAAACGCACCTCGACGCGCTTCGCCTTCGGAGAAGCGGTCCATGGGATACGGCAGGACGCCGATCGGTTGCGGGCCGAATAGGCGAGCAGCACCGGGGCCTCATAGCCGGGCACGAGGCGCTTGTAGGAATTGGTGGAAGGGTTGGTGAAGGCGTTGAGTGCCTTCGCGTGCCGGATGATGCCGCCGATGTAATAAAGGCAGTCCTGCGAAAGGCCCGAATATTTGTCGCCGGCGAAGATCGGCTTGCCGCCCTTCCAGATCGACTGGTGACAATGCATGCCCGAGCCGTTGTCGCCGTAGACAGGCTTCGGCATGAAGGTGGCCGTCTTGCCATAGCTCTGCGCCACCTGATGGATGCAATATTTGTAGATCTGGAGGTGGTCGGCCATTGTCGTGAGCGGACCGAATTTGAGGCCAAGCTCGTGCTGGGCGGAGGCCACTTCATGGTGGTGCTTCTCGACATTCGCCCCCATGGCTTTCATCGCGGCAAGCATCTCGCCGCGCATATCCTGGGCCGAATCCTGCGGCGGCACCGGGAAGTAGCCGCCCTTGGTACGGATGCGGTGGCCGAGATTTCCGCTGTCATAAGCGGTGTCCATATTGGTCGGCAGCTCGACGGAATCGAGCTTGAACCCCGTATTGTAGGGGTCGGCGGCAAAACGCACGTCGTCAAAGATGAAGAACTCCGCCTCCGGCCCGAAAAAGACGGCGTCGCCGATCTTGGCGGATTTGACGAAAGCTTCCGCCTTCTTGGCCATGCTTCGCGGATCGCGCCCATAGGGCTCGCCCGTCGTCGGCTCGAGCACATCGCACACGATCGACAGTGTAGGTGACGCGAAAAAGGGATCGATCGTTGCCGTCGAGGCATCCGGCAACAGCGTCATGTCGCTCTCGTTGATCGCCTTCCAACCCGCAATCGAGGAACCGTCGAACATCACGCCATCCGTGAAAGTGTCCTCTTCGATGAGCGCGATGTCGAAAGTTACGTGCTGCCACTTGCCGCGCGGGTCAGTGAATCTCAGGTCGACATATTTTATGTCCTTGTCCTTGATCGTCTTCAGGACATCCTTGGCGGTCTGCATCAGTGTCATCCTCTGGTTACGAGATGTGAGAGCGCGAGGTCAGGCGCATGGCACGACCGGTCGGTCGAGCCGGTTACAACGCGTCCGAGCCCGTCTCTCCCGTCCGAATGCGTACGGCGCTCTCGACCGGGTATACAAATATCTTGCCATCTCCGATGCGCCCCGTGAGCGCTGCCTTGCGGATCGCCTCGACGGCGCGGTCCACATACGCATCGTCGATCACCGTTTCGATCTTCACCTTCGGCAAGAAGTCCACGACATATTCGGCCCCGCGATAGAGCTCCGTGTGGCCCTTCTGGCGGCCGAAGCC
>JAFBAK010000153.1 GCA_019247795.1 Hyphomicrobiales bacterium
TGGCGGAGAGGGAGGGATTCGAACCCCCGATACAGTTGCCCGTATGCCGCATTTCGAGTGCGGTGCTTTCAACCGCTCAGCCACCTCTCCGGAACCGGCGAAACGCTCCGGCAACGCGAAAATGCTTGCAGGCAAGACCTGCTTGCAACCGGGCTGCCACGCTTCACGGCTGAACGGCCTCCTTAGCGCCCTGTGCAGGGACCCGTCAACGCGCCCAGCGTGAAATCGCCCTTCCTGTGACCTGCATAAGCTGGGCCGCGTTCTCCATGCGCATGAGCAGCCTCCTTTCGAGAAAGAGCTCGCTCCAACCGGTGCCGCCGCTTGCGGCGTCCATTGCCGCGCGGACATGGCAGGAAGGCCAGAAATGCTCTCTCACCAATTGACCCGCGATCGTCCGGCACCATCTCAAAGAAGATGCCGTCGCGCTGGCCGCGGATTTGCCAAGCACCGAAGCGGGTTTCGATGAAACAAACGATCATCTTCGCGGGGCTCTCGACGGCCGGCGTTTTTGGGGGGCTTCTCCTGTTGTGGGCGATCAGTGGCTTCAGCTCCTTTGGTCTCAACAGCGACGATCTCGCCTTTCTCGTGCCTGGGGTCATCTTCACGGTGCTGCTTGCCGTCGCGCTCATGGCCGTGATGGTGCACAGCAACCGTTCGGGCAGCGACAAGATATGATCGGAGCGACCCGAGTGCGATGAGCGAATTCTCTAAGTCCCGGATTTTTCACCCTTCACGGCGACACAGCACACGTTGAGGAAACTGTGGCCGTAAGCCGAGAGGTAGAGCTCACGGCTGACGATCGAAGCCGGGAACTCGTAGTAGCTTTCGCAGCTCGCAAAGCCCGATTCGGTCCCGAAAAGCGTCTCCAGCGCCTCGCGCGTGAAGCGCCAGTAGTCATAAGGGTAGGCGTGCACTGGGAAGGCGAAATGCGTCTGTATGAACGTCTTCCCGCCCGGCCGCAGCACCTTCGCGATCTCGGGTGCCGCCAGCCAAGGCCTGCGGATGTGCTCGAACACCGAGCAGCCGATCACCGCGTCGAATGAATCAGGTTCGAAGGTTTCGGAGAGTTTCTCGGCGTCTGCTACGACATCGACATCGAGCCCGGACATGAAGTCGGAGGTGACGTATTCGGCCATCGGATGCGCCCAATGTCGCCGCGTGGTGGGAGCGCCCCCTTCGGTCCGTCGCGTCCCGATCTCGAGCACTCGCGCGTTCTTCTCGCGCGAGAGCCAGGAGACGAAATTCGTGCACACCGTGTTGCTGCCCGGATCGAAGGCGTCGCGAGCGCGAAGCAATCTCACCGAGAGCGCCGCCGTGTTGAGCCCACGCCGGGCGAGATTCATGGAAACGTTCGTGACACGCGCGGCCCGCCCACGCAGCGCCGAACGCGCGCGCGAGGCAATCATTCGCAAATCTCGCCGAAGCTCTTATTGAGCAGCATGAGGAGAAAGGGCCTTTGAGCTGAGAAAAGGTGAGAGGCAATTCTTGAAGGAGCAGACAGACGAGAGCTTGAACTGCATCCGCAAGCCAATTGTGCTTGTGACATCAGAGATATTTTTCCCAAATCGACATGGGAAATAGCTTAATCGAACTTGCCGCACGTCAAAGCTTTTGGCAAGCCTCGAAAACGCTACAATCCCGCACGTCTCCGATCTGCGCGCTCATTTGCCTGAAAGAGGAAGGATGATGGGTGGACGTTGCGGCCGAAGCGCGCCAAGCATTTCGAAGCCATGAGCGAACTCGTTCCCGCTTGGCGACGGCGCACCTTCAGCATCGCGGCACTTCGTCGTGAGGCGCAACGCGTCTTGCCACGCCCGATCTTCGATTTTGCCGATGGCGGGGCCGAGGACGAGCGCACGCTACATCGCAACGAGGCGGCATTCTCCGAGCTTTCTCTCGTGCCCCGCCCGTTGCGCGGATCGGCTGAACGAGACCTTTCGGTCGAGCTTTTCGGCAAGAGCTTGCGCTTGCCCGTGCTCATCGGCCCTACCGGTCTCGCCGGCCTTTTTTGGCCCGGCGGCGAATGCGCCACCGCCCGCGCGGCGAGCGCCGCAGGCACCATCTATTGCGCGAGCCACGCATCGGTCGTGCCGCTCGAGACGATCGCGGCATGCGGTGCTTCGCCGCGCTGGATGCAGGTGTTCGTCTATCGGGACCGTGGCTTCACGCGCGACTTCGCCGAGCGTGCCGCCGCTGCGGAATTCGATGCGCTCGTGCTCACAATCGACAATCAGCTCACCGGCAATCGCGAGCGCGACCTGCGCAACGGCTTCACCATCCCACCTCGCTTCGGCCCCATTGCGCTTGCCGGGATGGCGCTCAAGTTTGGATGGTTCATCCGTATGCGCCACGAGTTGCGGCGCGTCACCTTCGGCAATTACGTCGATCGCCTCGGCGCAAGCGATATCGGAACGATCGCCCAGCGCATGCCTTCGCTGCTCGATCCCTCGCTCTCCTGGCGGGACGTCGATGCGCTCAGAAACTGGTGGCGCGGCCCGCTCCTGCTCAAGGGTGTTCTGCATCCGGAGGACGCCAAGGAGGCGCTCGCGCGCGGCGTTGACGGCATCATCGTCTCGAACCATGGCGGGCGGCAGCTCGACGGCGCTGTCGCGTCGGTCGCGGCGCTGCCGGCCGTCGTCGAGGCGGTGGCGGGCCGCATTCCGGTTCTCCTCGATGGCGGCATTCGGCGAGGCGCCGACGTCATCATCGCGCTCGCGCTCGGCGCGCGCGCCTGCCTCATCGGGCGGCCGCATCTTTGGGGGCTCGCGGTCGCGGGCGAAGTCGGCGTGACGCACGCGCTCGAACTCTTTCGGCGCGAGATCGACCGCGTCATGGGGTTGTGCGGCATCACGCGGATTGCCGAGATCGGGCCGGATCTTCTCATGCGCCGGTGAACCGCTCAGGTCTTTGTTGACGTCGGGCGCTCTCTCGGGCTCCTGTTGAGCTGTCGCCTTGGCTTCGGGCTCGGGCTCTGGAGAGGGAGGGTCTGATCGATGCCGAATTTTGCGATCGTCGACAGCCATGTCCACCTCTATGACATCGAGCGCTTCCGCTATGGCTGGCTGGAAAACGTGCCGAGTCTCAAGCGCACCTCGCTTCTCGGCGATTTCGATCGTGCTCGCGGACCTGTCGAGGTCGACAAGATCGTCTTCGCGGAGGTCGCGATCGATCCCGGTCTGCATCTCGAAGAGGCAGACTTCATTCAGGACCTCGCGGACAACGACGATCGCCTTGCCGGCATGGTGGCGCATGCGCCGCTCGAAAAAGGGAGCGCCGTCGAGGACGACCTTGTGGCCTTGACGAAGCACCGCGCCTTGCGCGGCATCAGGCGCCTGATCGAGACGGAGCGCGACCCATCCTTTTGCATCGAGCCTCGTTTTCTCGAAGCCGTGAGGCTCCTGCCGAAGCATGGCCTCAGCTTCGATATTTGCGTGAAGCACTGGGCGCTCGTCTACGGGCTGGAGCTTGCCCGCCGCTGTCCCGAGGTCACCTTCATCCTCGACCACATCGGCAAGCCCGATATCCGCCACGGCCTGCATGAACCTTGGCGCAGCCAAATCCGCGAGATGGCGGCGCTCGATAACGTCGTGTGCAAAGTCTCGGGAGTGATCACGGAAGCCGATCATGCGCGCTGGAACAAGCATGAGATCAAGCCCTACATCGCCCATGTGATCGATGCGTTCGGCTTCGATCGCGTGATGTACGGTAGCGATTGGACCGTCTCGAATTTGACGCATCCCTATCCGGCCTTCGTCGAGCTTCTCGACGAGATGCTCGAAGGAACGAGCGAGGCCGAAAAGCGCAGGCTCTACCGCGACACCGCCATCCGCGTGTACCGCCTTCAGGGCTGACCCTGCGAAAGCTGCTCTCCCGCGCAAGCTGAGTCCGGACCAATCGAGCGAGCTGCGTGAAAGCTCTGGATCCCTCCCCTTGCCAAATGAATGGATATTTTGGCGCAAGCGCATGCCGGCTTACGATGCGTAAGCAGCCTCAGTCGAGGTAGCGCACGCGATCCGACTGCATCAGGGCGGCGACGCTGTCGAGCACGGCCATGCCCTCCGCGATGCGCGCCTGCAAGGCCTTCTCGGCCTTGATCACCTCGGCGAGGCGGCGAATCACAGGCTCGATCAGGGCCTGCGGCACGACGACGACGCCGTCCTCGTCACCCGCGACCAGGTCGCCCGATTCGACCGCGACCCCTCCGCACACAATGGGCAGGCCAACTCGCCCAGGCCCGCTGCGCACGCAGGAATTGGGCGTCACGCCGCGCACGAAGACGGGAAGCCCTGCCTTCACGATACCCGTCGTGTCGCGCCCCATGCCGTCGGCGACGAGCGCCACGACTCCACGGTTCTTCGCCATCATCGCGAGATTGTCGCCGATGACGGCCGTTCCGCTGAAACCCTCCGCCGCGGCGACGATCACGTCGCCCGGTTTTGCGATGGAAAGGGCGCCGAAGATCGCGAGATTATCCGACGGTCCGGTCTCGCAGGTGAGCGCCGTTCCGACGAAGCTCGAACGCTTGGGATCGATCGGTTTGATGGCGAAGTCGAGCGCGCCGCGCCCTTCGAGCGCGTCGACCAGATGGCCTGTCTGTACGTTCGCGAGCGCGCGCAGGCTTTTGCCGTTCGGGCGGGGAAAGCGGCGGCGCACCGTCAACACGGGCGGATCGGTGATCATGCGCTTCCCCTCACTTTCCAAAGATCTCTTCAACCTTGACTACCACAACACGGCCTATCCCGTACCGCGCCATTCGCTTGGCAAAATGTGGTATATTGACCGTATTTGCCGGTTTGGTTAGTTTTCCACTCCCAGCTGCGGATGACAGGACTGACATAAAAACGAGATATTGGGATGCAATTCACCATCCGGATGTCCGAGCGAGGGTTCCTCATCGGCTGCTCGTTCGAGGCGTTGCGCGGCGTTTGAACTCACTCCAGGAGGGTCGAAATGAAATCAACAATGATGTGGGCCGCCGGCTGCCTGCTTGCTGCCGCAGCTTTTGCGGGACATCCTTCGGCAGCGGTCGCCCAATCCAATGTGGTGACCATCTACAGCGCCGATGGCTTGCATGACGGCACGCCGAGCTGGTTCGGCAATCAATTCGACGCCTTCACCAAGGCGACGGGAATCAAGGTTCAATATGTCGAGGCGGGCTCGGGTGGGGTCGTTGACCGGCTCGCCAAGGAAAAGTCCAATACTCAGGCCGATGTGCTCGTCACCTTGCCGCCCTTCATGCAGAAGGCCGCGGCCGACGGCTTGCTCCAGGCTTTCACGCCGACGGACGCCGACAAGATCGCGGCGCGTGACAAGGATCCCAAGGGCGACTTCGTCGCGCTCGTCAACAACTATCCCGATTTCATCTACAACGCTTCGGTCCTCAAGGAGGCGCCCAAGACCTACGACGAGCTCCTCGATCCGAAATTCAAAAAGAAAATTCAGTATTCGACCCCGGGACAGGCCGGCGACGGCACGGCGCTCATGTTGCAGGCCTTCCATGCTTTCGGCGACAAGGATTCGGGCCTCTCTTTCCTGAAGAAATTGCAGGCGAACAATCTCGGGCCTTCCGCCTCGACCGGCAAGCTCACTGCCCTCGTCAACAAGGGCGAACTCTATGTCGCGAACGGCGACGTGCAGATGAATCTCGCCCAGATGCAGGACAACCCGAATATCCGCATCTTCTTCCCGGTCGGGCCGAACGGAAAGAAGACCGCGTTCTCGCTTCCCTACTATATCGGCCTTGTCGCCAACGCGCCCAATGCGGAGAACGGCAAGAAGCTCATCAACTTCCTTCTGAGCCCCGCGGCCCAGGGGGAGGTTTCCTCCGTGGCGCAGGGGTTCCCGGTGCGTACCGATGTTCAACCGACGGACGAGAACTTCAAACGCTTGAACGCGATGCTCGAAGGCGTCGAGATCTGGACCCCCGATTGGGACAAGGTTCTTGCCGATCTGCAAAAGGATGTGGCGAGCTACAATCAGGCGATCAGCGGCAATTGATCGAAGCGCAATCCGCAAGGACGGGAAAATTCTTTGCGGCAGGATCAACTGGCAATGTAAAGGGATGGCATGGCGACGCCCGTCTCATCCCAAGCCTTGCGCGCTGATGACGCGAGCGTGAGCGAGGCGCGATCGGCCTTTTCGGCCGCTGCCGCGCCTCTTCTTGCCGGTGGGCGCGTAAGGGGCATCGGCTTCAAGGATGTCACGGTTGCCTATGGCGGCCTCGTGGTCCTCGCCTCGCTGACACTCGACGTCCGGCCCGGCGAGATCGTGGCGCTCATCGGGCCTTCCGGCTCGGGAAAGACCACGGCGCTTCGCGCGGTCGCGGGATTCGTGCGCCCGACCCGTGGACGCATCACGATCGGAGACCGCGACGTCACCGACGTCGCGCCCTACGCCCGCAACATCGGCATGGTGGTGCAGAACTACGCCTTGTTCCCCCACATGCGGGCCGAGGAGAATGTCGCCTTCGGCTTGCGCGCGCGCGGCGTGAGCCACGCCGTGGTTCGCGAACGCGTGCCCGAATGCCTGCGCCTTGTCGGCATGGAGGCGTATGCCAAGCGCTTTCCGCGTGAGCTCTCCGGCGGGCAACAACAGCGCGTGGCGATCGCGCGCGCGCTCGCCATTCGGCCGCAGGTGCTCCTCCTCGATGAGCCCCTCTCGGCACTCGATGCGCAGATCCGCCGCTCGATGCTCGACGAGCTCGCAAAGCTTCATCGCGACCTGCCGTCGCTCACCGTCCTTTATGTCACGCATGATCAGACGGAGGCGCTGACTCTCGCCGACCATATCGGCATCATGCGCGACGGCAAGCTCGTCGCCTTCGGTGCGTCGCGAACCCTTTACCGGCACCCGCCGAACCGTTTTTCGGCGGAGTTCCTCGGCCGCGCCAATCTCCTTCCGGTCACCTCGCTCGAGCCCAAGGCTGGTGGCCTTGCGCAAGTGCGCTTCGGCGAGGCTGTGCTTGCGGCCACCAATCCGCATGGCCTGCCGCAAGGCTCGCAATGCCTACTTTGTGTGCGCCCGCATGATTTGCGATTGCGGGAAGGCGAGGGGACCCACAACATACTCGCTGGAATCGTCGAGAGCGTGCAATGGCAAGGCGACTTGCACGCCATCGCGCTCAATGTTCAAGGCCACAAGCTTCGCCTCACCTGCGCGCCTCTCGGCGCGCCGCCGGAAGCCGGCACACCGCTTGCCCTCGCCTTCGATCCGCACGATGTCACCCTCGTCCCGGAGACGCCGCCGGAGAAGCCGGGTGGCTGACCTTGCGGTCACATCCTCGCCTGGTTCCGTGCGCTTGCCGCCCGGCATTTGGGCGGTCCCGCCGCTGCTCGTTCTCGGCGCGCTGTTCTTCTATCCGCTCTCGCTCATCTTGCGACAGGCGCTTTTCGGTGACGAAGGCGCATTCTCGCTCGCGCATTTCGGCGAGGTCGTCGGCTCGCGCCTCTTCCTCGACGGCTTGTATCATACGCTCGTCATCGCGGTGAGCGCGACCGCCGGCTGCCTTCTGCTCGGGTTCGTGCTTTCCCTGGTCATCGCCTTCGTGCCTTTTCCAGGAGCGAAGCTTGTCGGACGCCTCATCGACACCTTCATCGCGCTGCCGACCTTCCTGGTCGCGCTCGCCTTCACCTTCATCTACGGCTCTTCCGGCCTCCTCAACGAATCGCTCATGCGGCTTCTCGACCTTTCCTTGCCGCCCGTCGATTTCCTCTATTCCCAATGGGGAGTGATCCTTTCGGAGATCACCGTCTACACGCCTTTCGTGATGCGCCCCTTGCTTGCGGCCTTCTCGCTCGTTGAAGCCTCGCAGATCGAGGTCGCGAGCAGCCTCGGCGCCAAGCCCATGCGCATCGTGCGGCAGATCATCCTCCCCGCCGCGCTGCCGGCACTCATCGCCGGGGGAAGCTTGTGTCTTCTGCTCACCGTGAACGAATTCGGCATCGTGCTCTTCATCGGGGCGAAGGATGTGATCACCTTGCCGCTCCTGATCTACGACAAGGCCATCCAGGAGTTCGACTACACGACCGCTTGCATCATCGCGGTCGTGAATGTCGCTTTGTCGCTTGGCCTCTATTCGCTTTACCGCGTAGCTGTTGCTCATCTGGCGGGTTCCCGTGCTGGTCTGGTCTAAAGCGGGCCGCGTCCTCGCCTGGGTGACGGCGGCGCTGCTCTTCGCTCTCATCTATGGCGTGCCGATCGGCGTGATTGCGCTCGCGAGCTTCAGCGGCCAGTGGAACGACGTCCTGCCGAGCCATCTCACGCTCGCCCATTACATCAACGCGATGCGCGGAGACTCGGCCGAACAGACGCAAGTCAGCATCATCACCGGGTTTGCCGCGAGCGCGGCGGCTCTCATTTGCGGAAGCTGGGCTGCGCTTGCGCTGCGAAACCTCATGCGCCTGCCGAGACGCGTCCTGGACGTCATTTTCTTTGTGCCGAGCGCCGTTCCATCAGTTTCCGTGGGGCTTGCCTTGCTGGTGGCCTTCAGCCAGCCGCCCGTGCTGTTGAACGGCACACGCGCCATCGTGCTCATCGCGCATTTCGTGCTGATCAGCGCGTTCACCTACGGCAATGTCGCAGCCGGCCTCGCGCGCCTGCCTCCCGAATATGAGCAGGTGGCGGAGAGCCTCGGTGCACGCCCGTTCTACCGGCTTCGCCGGGTGATCCTGCCGCTTGTCGCGCCTTATCTCATTGCCGCCTTTAGCTTGAGCTTCGCGCTCTCGATGGGCGAGCTTGGCGCGACTGTAATGATCTATCCGCCCGGTTGGGTGACATTGCCGGTCGGAATTTTCTCGCTCTCCGACCGCGGCGCGATCTTCGATGCCTCCGCGCTGACCATGATCCTCGCGCTCTCGACGCTCCTCGTCCTCGTCGGTCTCTCGCGCATCTCGAGCCGGGCGGCGGTGAGATGAGCTACTCGCTCCCTTCGCCGATCGCTTCCTCGATGATGTCGAGCGCCCGCGCCATCTCCTGGCGGGTAATGGTGAGCGGCGGGGTGAGCGTGAGCACGTTTCCCATCGTGGTCTTGAAGGAGAGCCCTCGGTCGAGAGCGCGGTAGAGGACCGTCTCGGCAAGCGCGGGATCCGGCTCCTTCGTGTCACGGCTCTTTACGAGATCGATGCCGAGAAGAAGGCCGCGGCCGCGCACGTCACCGATGGCGGTGAGCTTCTGCTTCATGTCGCAGAGCCGTTCGAGCGCCGCCGCGCCGACTTCCGCGGCGTTCTCAACGAGGCCTTCATCCTCGATGATCTCGATCGTGGTCAGGGCGGCGCGCGAAGTGACGGGGTTCTTCTCATGCGTGTAGTGGCCGAAGGCCCAGTCGCCGCCGACGTCGAGATCGGCGCGCGCGATCACGGCTGCGATCGGCAGGATGCCGCCACCCAGCGCCTTGCCGAGAACGAGAATGTCGGGGACGACGTCGTCATGCTCGCAGGCGAACATGCGCCCGGTCTTGCCGAGCCCCGTCGGGATCTCGTCGAATATCAGCAAGGCGCCATGCCTGTCGCAGGCTTCGCGCACGCGTCGCCAATATCCGGGTGGCGGGAGATAGGGCACGGCACGGGCCGGCTCGCAGATCACCGCCGCGACGTCGCCTTCGCGAGCAAGCACGTATTCGACCATGTCGGCGCAAGCGAGATGGCAGCGATCGAGAAAGGGCCTGCCATCCTGGTCGCAAGGGTGACCGTAAGGACACCGATAGCAGCCGAACGGCGCGACATGCTGGGCGCCTGCCACGAGCGGTGCCGCGGGCCCCGACCGAAACAGCGCCTCGCCCGAAAGGCTCGCCGCCCCGAAGCCCGCGCCGTGAAACGCATCCCAGAACGACAGGGTCTTGAATCGGCCTGTCGCAGTGCGCGCGATCTTTACCGCGACCTCGACCGCGTCCGAACCTCCGGTCGTGAAGAGCAGTTTCTCGAGGCGTCCGGGCGCGATCGCGGCGAGCTTCTCGGCGAGCTCGAGCGCGGCCTCGCAGGCATAACGGCGCGGCGCGAAGGGAAGCTGGTCCATCTGCTCGGCGATGGCACGCTTGAGACGCGGGTGCCCATAGCCGATGTGGTGCACGTTGTTGCCGTGGAAATCCATGTAGCGGCGGCCGGCCGTGTCCTCGATCCAGACACCCTGGGCCTTGACGATGGCGTTGAGGCACGGTGTCGACACGGATTGATGCAGAAAAGCGCGCCCGTCCCGCTCGAGGAGCTTGCGCCCGCGAGCGTCGAGATTTTGGCTCTGCCAATGGGCGCGCCGATCGGTGAGGTTGGTGTCGCTCTCCGATTCCGAGACGGGATGCGGCTCTCGATTGTCGCGCCCGAGTAGATCGGGTTTTGTGGGGCTCATGCGCGCGGACGCTATCTTATCGCGCCGCGAGGGAGCAAGGCATGAAGGACGCGGATGCTCGAGCGCGCGCATGACGGGGTGGCTTTCCGCCGGGTCTGTCCTTGCGGTAATTTCCAATCCCATGACCGATTCGCTTCTCGACGGGCTCCGCCTTTTCAAAAAGGCCTCGCCCGCGCCTCAGTGTTTGGCTTACGACAAGACCGCTGTTTCCTTTGAGGATCAGGTTCGAGACTTCCGCGCTTTCGGCAAAGTCACGCAAGAGCACCTTCACGACGCGATCCCTTATTTCGTCAACGAGTTCTGGACGTCGGGACAGCGCCGGGCCCATTCGCTGCACGAGGTGAGCTACCGCGCCTGCTTCAAGCCGCAGCTCCCGGAATTCTTCATCGAGCGACTCACGCGTCCGGGCGATGCCGTCCATGACCCTTTCATGGGGCGCGGCACGACCCCCCTTCAGGCAGCGCTGATGGGAAGACGCCCGTTCGGCAACGACATCAATCCTCTGAGCGTTCTTCTCACGCGCCCCCGGGTTCGGCCGCCCTCGTTGAGCGACATCGCGCAAAGGCTCGACGAAATTTTTTGGGAAGAGGACGAGGTTGAACATGGGGAGCTTCTGGCCTTCTTCAGCCCTCGGACCTTGCGGCAGATCACGGCCCTCCGCGATTGGTTGATGGCACGAGCGCCGATCGGAACCGTGCCGGATCCCATCGACGATTGGATTCGCATGGTCGCCATCAACCGCTTGACCGGTCACTCGCCCGGCTTTTTCTCCGTCTACACGCTGCCGCCCAATCAGGCGGTGAGCGCACAGGCGCAGCGCAAGATCAACGAGAAGAGCGGGCAGACGCCGCCCGATCGGGATGTGAGGAGGCTCATTTTAAAAAAATCGGCCTCGTTGTTGAAGGATGGTCGACCCGGTTTTCATCCCGAGCCGCAATTCGTCACCACCCCTTCGCATCTAACTTGCGCGATTGCCGCGAGTTCGGTCGAGCTCGTCGTCACCTCGCCTCCCTTCCTCGATGTCGTGCAATATGCGGACGACAATTGGCTTCGCTGCTGGTTCGCCGGCATCGATCTTGCCGAGGTGGCGATCCCTCAGCACCGGACGCCTGCGAGCTGGCAAGGGATGGTCCGCGACACATTGCGCGAGCTCGCGCGCATCATTCGTTCGGGCGGGCATCTTGCCTTCGAGGTGGGTGAGGTTCGAGGCGGCAAGCTCTTGCTCGAACGCCTCGTTTGGGAGGCAGCCGCGGGGCTTCCGTTCGATCGCCTTTTCGTGATGGTGAACCAGCAGGCCTTCACCAAGACCGCCAATTGCTGGGGCGTGAGCAACAACCGGAAGGGCACGAACAGCAACAGGATCGTCGTTCTGCGTCGCCGGTGAGGGCTTGTGGATCAAACGTGCTTGTCACCGCCATCGATGTCCTCTACCTCGCTCCGGGAAGGCGGGCCTCATTAGCCGGAAAATCGAACAGGGTCGCCACCAAAGCCGATGTTTCCGATGCATGAGCTTTCGCAAACGGGGGGATTCACGACGCCGACCGGACCGTCATCCGGGCTCCTCTTCGGCTCCCCGCCCAAGGCGCCCGATGTCATGCATTGGCCGTTTCTCGATCTCGTCCGCTTCGGGGCGGCGCTTCTCGTTCTCTTCGGCCACGCACGCGGACTTTACTTCGAAAGCATAGTGCGAGTGCCGGATGCGGGCATGGGCACGCGCCTCTTTTACCTGCTCACCGGGATCCACTACGAAGGGGTCATGCTCTTTTTCGTGGTCAGCGGGTTCCTCGTCGGCGGCTCCGCATGGCGCAGTATCGCGGCACGGCGCTTCGATGCGAGGCGCTACCTCACCAATCGATTTTCCCGAATTTATCTCGTGCTCGTCCCAGCACTGGTGCTTGTTTTCGCGGTCGAGCTTCTGGGTAAGCACTTTCTCGCCGACACCCGATTTTACGCCATGCGGCCGCTTTTTCCGTCGGAGGTCGCCGACGGCTGGGCCTGGAACCAGATTCCCTGTCATCTCGCCGCGCTGCAAGGGGCAATGTGCGCGCCCTGGGGCGCCGATCCCCCGCTTTGGTCGCTCGGCTGGGAGTGGGTGTTTTATCTCATCGCACCCGTTCTTTTCGGCATCTGGCTTTTGCCGCTTCGGCCGATCACCAGAGCCATCGCTCTCGCCTGTTTCGGCGCTAGCCTCGTCTCTCTTTTCGGGCTCGGGCAATGGCTCATGTGGTTCGCAATCTGGCTCGCAGGGGTCGGCGCCGCGCAGTTGGCGACGCGGCGCGACCTCCCGCTCACAGTGGGGCTCGCCGGCCTTGCGCTTTGCGCCGCGGCGCTCCTCGTGTCGCGCACCACGCTCGTACCCGGCGTCGTGGCCGATCTTGGCGTGGGAATTGGGCTCGCGATCGCGATCTCATGTCGCAAAATCGCCAGCGCCGAAATTCTTAAGTCCGTCGCGGCGCGCGGCGCGGCTTTCTCCTATTCGCTCTATCTCATTCACCTCCCGATCGGCGTTTTCGTCGGCGGCCTGCTCGAACGGCTCGGCTGGCCCAGAACTTTGGTCGCGCCCGGGCTCGAGGCTTACACCGCCTTCACGCTGATCGTCGCTGTCTCGCTCATCGCCGCGTACCTCTTCGCTCAGCTCACCGAAAAGCACACCGCGCGCTTTCGGCGCTTCCTGTCGCGCGTGCCGGGTTGAAGCCGGGCGTTCGTCCCCCCCGTACACGGCCGAAATGAGGAGCCGGGATTATAATTCGCGTCGTTTTTCATTTGGCCCGCGACATTCGTTCGAACCCGTTGCGATGGAGGAGCTACCCGAGCTCCGGCGTCAGCTCCACCAGGAACGCGATTGCCGCGCCCATCGTGGGCCCGACCCATATGTCGAATGCGCTTTCGAATAGCGCGGCATCGTCCACATCGAGCATTTCCCGGCTGTCCTTTCCCCCACACATCAGGCCATCCGACCGAGACAGAAGAAGCGTCACGCCCGATGAGCGCTTGATGTGTCGGTTGGTCTCGATCGAGAGCCGCGTGACCCTTTGAGACCAGAGTCTGCGACGTGTCATTACGTTGAGGTCGGTGATCGGGCCATGCACGAGGCGTGATCTGACTTCGACATCGCCCGCGAAAGAAAAGGGGGGCGACGCTTGCGTCAGCAAAACCGCTCGCTCCCCCGTCACTTCCAAGGAGACCCCCTCGCCTTCAATCACGCAGAGCGTGCGATCGACGCCGGCGAAGCGCGAGAAGGGCCCGTCTGTCGCGACACGCGCCATGCTGATGCGCCAGTCGAATTCATCGAGGCCAGCGCCTTCCGGCGAGGCGATGATCTCCGTCGTCTCGCCGCCGCCGTTCTTCCAA
>JAFBAK010000270.1 GCA_019247795.1 Hyphomicrobiales bacterium
CGTCGAGCCCACCTATTGGAACGAAAATCTTGCCGTCAATCTCAACCACCAGTTCTTCGCGACGCAAGCCGTGGCCCCGGCGATGGCCAAGCGCGGCACTGGTTGCATCATCATGTTGGGCTCGGTCGCCTGGATGCGCGGCAGGACGGGTCTCGCGGCCTATACGACCGCCAAAGCAGCGATCAACGGTTTGACCCGCACGCTGGCTCGCGAGCTCGGCGAAAGAGGAATCCGCGTCAACTGCATCGTACCCGGAGCGATCGTCACCGAGCGTCAGGCGAGGCTATGGCGCACGCCGGCCCTCGAGAGGGAGTTCCTCGAGCGCCAAGCCCTGAAATTCAGGCTTGACGCCAGCCACGTGGCGAGGATGGCGCTCTTCCTTGCATCCGACGAGGCGTCGGGGTGCACGGCGCAGAACTTCGTGGTCGATGCCGGGATCACCGTCAATTGATGAACGCTTCGCATCCGTCAGGATTTTGCCTCCGATGACGAAAGTGCTCTGCGTCGGCATCGCCACCCTCGATTACGTATACGCAGTGGAAGGCGTGCCCCGGCGCGGTGAAAAATATCGCGCTCTCGACCTCGTGGTCATCGGGGGCGGGACGGCGGGGACCGCGGCGCATGCGATTGCGCGGCTCGGGGGCAGGGCCATGCTGGCGACGCGGCTCGGCGATGACCCCACGGGCGATGCGATCGTCGCGGAGCTTGAGGCTGCTGGCGTCGATTGCGCCTTGACGCGACGGTTTTCAGGGCTCCGCTCGCCCTCGTCCGCGGTGCTCGTCGACCCGCAAGGAGAGCGCCTCGTCACCTGCTATGCGGATGTGCGCACGCCTGACGACGCGTCTTTTCTGCCCGCTCGCCTTCCTCAGGGCACGCGCGCCGTCCTCGCCGATGTCGCCTGGGTCACCGGCGCAAGGCGTCTCCTTTCGGCTGCGCGCGAGGCCGCGGTGCCAGGCGTGATCGACGGTGACCGCGTCGTCGACGACAAGAGCTATTTCGATCTCGCCTCCCATGTCGCCTATTCGGCCGCGACCGTCCGGGCACTCACGGACCTCGAGGACCCGGCCGATGGACTTGCAAAGCTCGCCCATTCGGCCCGCAACTGGCTGTGCGTTACGGACGGGGAGCACGGGATCTGGTTCACGGCGAAGGGCACGATCGATCATGTGCCCGCTTATCGCATCGCGGCTGTCGATACCCTCGGAGCGGGCGATGTGTTTCACGGCGCGCTTGCGCTTGCGCTCGGGGAAGGCATGACGGAGCGAGACGCGGTGGGCTTTGCGAACACAGCGGCCGCGCTCAAATGCCTGCGCTTTGGGGGCGGACGGATCGGAGCACCGAGCCGCGCCGAGGTCGAGGCCTTCATGCGCCGACAGAACTCGGCCTGACGGTCTTGTCCGGACGCGGCCATTGCAGCCGCAAAGGGCATCCTGGGCGCGATGAAGACGTGACGAGCTTCGTGTTGCCTGCATCACGTTCCTTGTGCCATGCTGGCCCCAAGCGCACGGGAAGTCCCCGGCAGGGCCGCAGAGCCCGATGGTCAGGTTCGACGATGGGCTCCATGGTCGGGAAGGCTTGATCAAATCTTCATGGAAATTCGCAGATCGCTTCGATCCGCTCGGGTTGAGGGAAACCCCAAGGAGAAAAGTTATGAAATCGGTGCTTCGCGTGTCGGGGCTCGCTCTGGCGAGCCTGTTGCTGTCATCGCTCGTAAGCTGGGCCGGCCCCAAGATCGTCTCGGGCCCTGGCGCCAATCCGGCCTGTTTCAAGCCATGGTCCGATCAAACCAAGTTCTTCCAATGGGAGAAGAAGCCGGGGCCGTACCGCATCGCGGTGGTCAATGGCTTCGTCGGCAATACCTGGCGCATTCAGATGATCAAGACGGCGAAAGCCTTCGCCGATCAGCCCGGCATCAAAGAGAACATCAAGGAATTCAAGGTCGTCTCTACCGGGACGGACGTCGCGGCCCAGCTCGGCGCGATGGAGGACTTCATCAACCAAGGCTTCGACGCGATCGTCACCATCGCGGTCGCGCCTGACGGCTTCGACCGCATTATCCGCCTCGCCGACAAGAACAATGTCGTGGTCGTTCCCTTCGATAACATCCTCGACACCGACAAGGTGATGATGGTCAACGAGGACCAGAAGGAGATGGGCCGCATGTCGGCCAAATGGCTCATCAATGAGAGCGGCAAGACGTCCGGCGACATCCTAGAGGTGCGCGGCCTGCCGGGCAATTCGGTCGATCGCGACCGCCATCTCGGTTTCCGCGAGGTGATGGAAGCTCCGGGCAACAACTTCAAGATCACCGAAGTCGTGGGGAACTGGGATTCCGGCACCTCGCAGAAGGTGACAGCCGACGCGCTCGCGGTGCACGGCCATTTCGACGGCGTGTTCACGCAAGGCGGCTCGGACGGCACGGTGCGCGCCATGATCGACGCGAAACATCCCTTCGTGCCGATGTCCGGCGAAGGGGAGAACGAATTCCGCAAGCAGATCGCTGATCACTACAAGGAGGGGCTCAAAGGTATGTCCTACGGGCAGTCTCCCGCGCTCGTGGCGATCTCGATCAAGGCGGCGATCTCGGCCTTGCAGGGCAATGTCATGCCGCAGCTGATCTCGATCCCGATCCCTGTCGCCGACTACAAGACGCTCAAGGACGGCGAGAACTACTGGTCTAATCTGAGCGCGAATTTCTTTGCGCCGAATCAGTTCCTCCCGTGTGGCGTGACCTTCACGGCCCCGGAGATCATGGCGCAAAGCGAAGCGAACCTGAAATAAAGCGCGCCGGGCGTACGGACTGCCCGGCCGCGCCGGGCAGTCCTTTATTCGTTGGAATTCGTGTCACATTTCATGGTCGAAGAGAGCCGCGTGGAGAATACCGCGAAGGAAAGAGATTTTCTTGTCCTCTCGGGCATTTCCAAGCGATACGGGGGCGTTGTCGCGCTCGAAAATGTCGATTTCGCCTGCGAGCGCGGCAAGATCCATGCGGTGCTCGGTGAAAACGGGGCCGGCAAGTCGACATTGATCAAGATCGTCGCGGGTGTGGTGCAGCCGGATGCCGGCACGATGCGCCTCGAGGGCGAGGAGGTGCGCTTTCCTTCCCCGTCTTCCGCCAACGCGGCCGGCGTCGCCTCGATCTTCCAGGAACTGTCGCTGCTGCCGGATCTTTCGGTGGCGGACAACATCTCGATCACCTCGCCGCCGCGCCGTCTCGGCTTCATCGATACAAAGGCGCAGCGTCGACGCGCCGAGGCGCTGCTTGCCGAAATCGGCTGCGAGGACGTGAATCCGTTGATGCGCGTGCGGGATCTGCCGCTGTCGCGCCGCCAGATGGTGGAGATCGCCAAGGCACTCGGTCAGAAGCCGCAGCTTTTCGTGCTTGACGAGGCGACTTCCGCCCTGACCAGCGCCGATGTCGAGAAGGTCTATGCCATGTTGGCGCGTCTCAAGGCGCAGAACATCGCGATCCTGTACATCTCGCACCGCATGCACGAGGTCGAGGCACTGGCCGACCGCGCCTCGGTGTTCCGCAACGGCCGACACATCGAGACTTTCGATTGGGGGCGACGCTCGACGGGCGAAATCGTCCAGCTCATGATCGGCCGTGACATCGCGACGCAATACCCGCCGAAGCCGCTTCGGCCCAAGGGAAAGCCGGCGCTCAAGCTCGGCAATCTCTGTTGGGAAAGGCGTCTCGAGGCCATCTCGCTCGAGGTGGCAGCCGGTGAGATCGTCGGCCTCGGTGGCCTCGATGGCCAGGGACAAAAGACGCTGCTCCTTGCCCTCTTCGGCGTATTGCGGGGCGTGACCGGCGAGATCGTGATCAACGGCAAACCGGTGCGGCCGAGCTCTCCCGCTTTCGCAAAATCGCCGTCGGTCGGCATCGCGCTTGTGCCCGAGGACCGCAAGACAGAAGGCTTGATGCTGCCGATGTCGATCGCCGACAATCTCGCGATTGCCTCCCTCCACACGCTGGAGACGGGGCCATTCGTTGACCGCGCGAAAGAGCGTTCCGCGGTTGAAAAAGGCATCGCGCGATTGCGCATCAAAGTCGGCGACAGCAAGGATGCGGTCTCGACCCTGTCGGGCGGCAATCAGCAAAAGGTGGTGATCGCCAAATGGCTGATGACCGAGCCCGGCATCATCCTTCTCAACGATCCGACTCGCGGCATCGATGTCGGGACGAAACAGGAGATCTATCGATTGATGCGTGAGCTCGCCGACCAGGGCGTGGCGATCCTCTTCTACTCCACAGACTATGACGAGCTGATCGGTTGCTGCGATCGGGTCGCAATCATGTACGACGGCCGCATCGTGCGCGAGCTCGAAGGAACCGATCTCACCGAGCACAACATCATCACGAGCGCTCTCAACATCGACGGGGCTGCCGCCACGTCGCCGCCCGGCGAGGCGACCCATGTCTAACTCGACGATTTCGAACGCCCCGTTCTCCGAGCCCAGGATGTCGGGCATGCCGATGCCCGCAACATGGCCGAGACGCAGGCTCGGCGGCGATCTCCTCATCAGGCTGCGTCAGAATATCGGCGTCGTGACCGCAATCGGGCTCTTTTGCGTCATCTACCTCTTCTACCACTTCGCGCACCCGAAGGGGTTCTCCTCGGCGGTCTTCGTCCAGAATGCCGATGAGGTCTTCACGCTCGCAATGGTCGCCATGGCACAGACGCTTCCCGTGCTCGCGGCCGGGCTCGACCTTTCCGTCGGCGCGGTGATGACGATGGTCGGCTGCCTCGCGAGCTATCTCATGAGCGGGGCCGCGCAAGGAACGCCGATCGAATTCTCATTTGGCGGCACCTCGCATGTGCTCGCGGTCCTGCCCGGCGGCGTCATCGGCATCATCATCGGCGTCATCATATGCTTCGTCGCCGGCACGCTCGCCGGTTTCGTCAATGGTTGCGTCGTCGTCTACGGACGCATCCAGCCCATCATTGCGACGCTCGCCACCGGCGCCATCTACATCGGCATCGCGCTCTTCTTGCGACCCACGCCCGGCGGCAAGATCGACGAGGACCTCAATTGGGCGCTCACCAATTCGCTGCAGGACTTTGCCTCCACGGTCCACATCTTCGACGATGGCAATGCGCCCTGGTTTGCGCCCTTGGGCGCCATTCCGGTGCCCTTCATCCTCATCGTGGTGATCGCGCTCGTCGTGTGGGTGCCGTTTCGCCGCTCGGTCACGGGCCGCAGCGTCTATGCCATCGGCTCGGCCGAAGGGGCAGCCTACATGTCCGGGCTTCGGATCGATCGCGCCAAGCTTGCCGCTTTCACGCTGGCGGGCTTCTTTGCCGGCTGCGGCGGCTTGTTCCTGGCGATCCAGACCTCCTCGGGCAATGCCGATATCCCGCAAGCCGGCGCCTACACGTTGAACTCGATCGCGGCCGTCGTGATCGGCGGCACCTCGCTCCTGGGAGGAACCGGTGGGGCGATCGGCTCGATCTTCGGCGCGCTCATACTGCGGGTGATCTCGTTCTTCTTCCGCATCTTCGACATCGCACCGCTCCTGCAACCCTTGTTCGAGGGCATCATCCTCCTTGCCGCAGTCAGCATCGGGGCGCTGCGTGTGCTGCGTGTCAAGAATACGCTGGAGCTCTTCCGGTGACCGCCGCCTCCCTCAATATTTCCCTGTCACGCGATGCCCGGCCGATCCTGATCTCGGCCTCGTTCATCCTCGTCATCCTCATCGCTGGAACATTCTACACCTTGTCGCGCCTCGGCACGGCGCCGCTCTTGTCACCGACCTATCTGCTTCAGCAGCTGCAGATCGGCTCCTTCCTCGGCATCGTCGCGGCGGGCATGATGATCGTCATCCTCATCTCGCAGATCGATCTTTCGGTGCCTTGGACGTTGACGGCGGCCGCCATGATGGCGACCGCGGTCGGGGGCCCTTGGGCGCTTCCGGTCGGGCTCGGGGTGGGCCTTCTCGTCGGATTGGTGAACGGCATCGGCGTCGCCTATCTGCGCATTCCCTCGATGATTTTCACTTTGGGCGTGAATGCCGTGATGCGTGGGCTCATGGTGGCCCATACGGGCGGCTTCGCACCGCAGACGGCCGCGACCGATCTGATGCGCTGGCTCGCCGCCGACCATTCCTTCGGAATTCCGAACGCCCTTTTCGTGTGGCTCGCCGTCTCGGCTCTGGTCGCGCTCATTTTGCGGCGCATGGCGCTCGGCCGCTACATCTATGCGATCGGCAACAAGGAGGCCGCCGCGTATCTTGCGGGCGTCAACACGCGCGGCGTGATCATCACCTGCTTCGTGCTTTGCGGCATTGCGGCGGGACTGGCGGGGGTGCTGCTCGCCGGCTACTCCACCAAAGCCTATCAAGGGATGGGCGATGCCTATCTGCTTCCCTCCATCGCGGCGGTCGTGATCGGCGGCACCAATATACTCGGTGGGCGCGGTCGCTATCTCGGCACGCTCGTCGGCGTGATCCTGATCGTGCTCTTGAACAGCGTCCTCTCGATCATGGAGATGCCCGAAGCAGGCCGGCAAGTGATCTATGGCTCGGTCATCATCCTGATGCTGCTCGTCTATGGACGAGGTGAGAAGGTGACGAGCTAGGCGAGCGGGCAACCAATAGCGGATCGATGAGCGTTCTACCCGCTACTCACCGCGCATCCGGTCGTTCGCGGCGACAGGCACGCCTGAGGACACGCCGACCATGGCCGGGCGCAGCACACGCTCGCCGATCGCGTAGCCGGGCTGGACCACGGTGTGCACCTGTCCCTTGGCCAGGCTTTCGTGCGGGGCCTCGAACATCGCCTGATGCAAATTGGGGTCGAACTTCTCCCCCGCCGGATCGAGCTTGCGCACGCCATGTCGCTCGAGCACCTTGGCAAGCTCGCGCTCGGTGAGCTCGACACCCTCGATCAGCCCGGCGACGAACCCTTCGGCCTTGCGCGCTTCATCGGGCACGGCTTCGAGAGCACGTCGCAAATTATCGGCGACGGAAAGCATGTCGCGCGCGAACGCCGAAATCGCATAGGCGCGCGCGTCGGCGACTTCCTTCTCGGTGCGCCGGCGCAAATTCTCCATTTCCGCGAGAGCTCTCAAGAGCTTGTCCTTCAGCTCCGTTTTCTCCTGCTCGAGCTTTGCCGCGGCATCTTCCTGAGGCGCGGCATCGATCTTGCTCGTGTCCGCCCCGTCCACCGCGCCTTCATTGGCGGTCTTCGGCTTCTCGTGCTCGCCGGCCATCATGTCCTCTTCTCAAGCGCTAGGTTCGGATCGCGATATCTGTAAGCTTGCCCCGAAAATCAAGTCCAAAACCGCCCAGGCCATCTAATCGGACGTCAAATCCCAGGGCGGTTCCCCACAAGCTGCCGTGTCGTCGAAGCGCCATTTCCTGGAAACGAGCCCGGCCTTGGGACGAGTGCTTCTCGGCCCGGGCGGCGCCGCGCGAGAAGCTCTTCCGCCTATTCCGGATTGAACACGCCGAGTAACCGTCGCCTGATGGCGTTCTGTCGAGGGGCAGAAGTGATCTTGGCGCCCGTCAGGTCGGTGACATAGAAAACGTCAACGGCGCGCTCGCCGAACGTCGCAATATGGGCCGAAACGATGTTGAGGTTCATCGCCGAAATTTGCGAGGTGAGGTCGAACAGGAGCCCTTGACGGTCGAGGCCCGAGACCTCGACGACGGTGTGGCGGTTCGACAAAGTATTGTCGACCACGACCTCGGAGGCGACATCGAAGGTCTTGGCGCGCGCCCGCTTCGGATCGCGACGTTCGAAATCGCTGATGCGCCGCCGCCCTTCGAGCAGTTGTTCGATGGTTTGCGCCACCCTCTCGGCGCGCCGAAGCTCGTCGGCATCCTCGTCGAAAGCCCTCGAGATCGCGATCGTATCGATGGCGCGCCCGTCGCTCGTCGTGAAGATTTGCGCATCGACGATATTGGCGCCGGCCATGGCGCAAGCGCCGAAAACCAGCGACAGGAGATGGGGATGGTCCGGCGCGAAAAGGGTGAGCGTCGTCACGTCGCGGAAGCTGTCGGTCTCGATGGTGGTGGCCGGCAGGCGCTTCTCCCGTTCGGCGTCCCTGATGAGGTGGGCCTGCCGCGCCTTGCTCTCGAGCGGCACACGCAGCCAATAAGGCGCATAGTGGCGCTTGGCGTAAGCCTCGAACTCGCGATCCGGCCAGTCGGCGAGCCTCTCGCGCAAGGCGTCTTTTGCGAGGCGCACGCGTTCCCCGCGCTCGACCGCGGAATGTCCCCCGGCGAGCACCACTTCGGTCTCGTAATAAAGAGTGCGCAGAAGCTCGCCCTTCCAGCCGGTCCACACTCCGGGACCGACCGCCTTGATGTCGGCGATCGTGAGCACAATGAGGAGCTTGAGGCGCTCGAGCGTCTGCACCACGGCGGCGAAATTCTCGATCGTTTGCGGGTCACTGAGGTCACGGCTCTGAGCCGTGGTGGACATCAGAAGATGGTGCTGCACGAGCCACGCGACCGTCTCGGTTTCGGCTTCGTTGAGGCCAAACCGAGGGCAGAGCTTGCGCGCAATGCGCTCGCCCACGAGCGAATGATCCTCCGCCCGTCCCTTGGCGACATCATGCAGGAAGAGTGCCACGTAGAGCGCCCGTCGATTCTGAATCGTGTGGAAGATGGTGTTCGAGAGCGGGTGCTCCGCTTGCGCGCGCCCGGCATCGATCTCCGACAATACGCCGATCGCGCGAATGAGGTGCTCGTCCACCGTGAAATGGTGGTACATGTTGAACTGCATCATCGCCACGACCCGACCGAAATCCGGAATGAAGCGCCCGAGCACACCGGCTTCGTTCATGTGCCGAAGCACGGTCTCGGGCGCATTGCGCGAAGTGAGCATCTCGATGAAGAGGCGGTTTGCCTCCGGATCTTCGCGCACCGCCCTGGTGATGAGCTTCAGCGAGCGCGTGACGAGATGCTTCGCCTCGGGGTGAATGGCGAGATCGTGCTTGTCGGCAAGCCAGAAGAGGCGGATCAGGTTGACCGGGTCCTTTCGGAACACGTTGGCCGCCGCAAGCGTCAAACGGCCGTTCCATACGGCAAAGCCCGGCGCCTCGAGCGCCCGCGTGCGCTTGCGTCGGAAGCGGCCGAGGAAACGATCGAGGAGCGGGCGCGGCATCGTTTCGCGCGCTTCCATCGCCGCGCAGACGATGGCCGTGAGGTCGCCGACATCCTTGGCGATAAGAAAGTAGCGCTTCATCAAGCGTTCGATTCCCGAGAGGCCCTGTCGGCTCACCACCTTCAGCCTCTCGGCGACGAGACGCTGCATGTCGAAGGACAAGCGTTCCTCGGCGCGCCCGGCGATGAAGTGCATATGACAACGGATGCGCCACAAGAATTCCTCGCAGCGAGAGAACAACGCGAACTCCTCGGGCGAGAACAGCCCCGCGTCGACGAGGTCCTTGGCTTCCTTGACGCGGTAAACGTATTTGCCGATCCAGAAGAGCGTATTGAGATCGCGCAAGCCACCCTTGCTGTCCTTGACATTCGGTTCGACGAGGTAGCGCGAGCCGTTCCCGGAGCGCTTGAGGCGCTGGTCGCGCTCGACGAGCTTGGCGGCGACGAATTCACCGGCGCTTCCCGCCACGATGTCGTTTTCGAAACGACGCTGAAATTCGTCGAAAAGGTCGCGTTCGCCCAAGATGAATCGGGCCTCGAGAAGAGCCGTGCGGATCGTCATGTCGGACTTGGCCGAGCGCAAGCATTCCTCGACCGTGCGTGTCGCGTGGCCGACCTTCAGCCGCAAATCCCAGAGGAAATAGAGGATCGCCTCGATGACGCTCTCGCACCAGGGCGAAGCCTTGTAGGGCAGGATGAACAAGAGATCGATATCGGAGCCTGGCGCCAAAAGACCGCGCCCGTAGCCCCCCGTCGCGACGACGGCCATGCGTTCGGCCGTGGACGGATTATCTGCGGGGTAGAGCTCGTTGATCGCGAATTTGTAGGCGTTCTCGATGAGTCCATCCATGGCGGCGCATAGATGCGCTGCAGAGCCGCGACCATCGATGCGGTCGATCAGGATGCGTTCGGCTTCGGCTCGGCCTTCGGCAAGGCTTTCGCGAAGATGGGCAAGGAAGGCCTCGCGAGGCGGGCGACCGGCAAGCGGCGAGTGGCGCGTCGAGGAGCCTTGCCACATCACCATTGCGTGTCACTCGCGTTCGTCATGCGCTAAGCCAGCGCCGCGTGCACGAGATTGCGGAAGAGCTGGCGAAAATAGACGCGCTGCCCCGGTGCCTGAATGAGCATGAGCGCCACAAGTTCTTCCGCGGGCGCAATCCAAAATGCCGTGCCGGCGATGCCGCCCCAGTAGAACTCGCCGATCGTTCCTGGCGTCGGCGCCATTCCGCTCGCGAGCCGGACCGCGAAACCAAGCCCGAAGCCATGGCCCGGCGGCAGGAGATCCGAGCCGATCACGACCTGCGATCCGAGATGGTCGCTCGCCATGAAGGCCAGGGTCTTGCGGCCGAGAATGCGAACGCCGTCGAGCGTCCCGCCATGGTAGAGCATGTGCAGGAACCGCGCGTAATCATCGATCGTCGACACGAGGCCCCCGCCGCCCGATTCGAAGCTCGGGGGCGATCGCTGGTCGATCAGCGTCACCGGCGCGCCCGTATCCGGATCCTTCGCGAAGGGTTCAGCGAGTCGATCGTGCTTCTCGGGCGGCGCGGAGAAGCCGGTGTCATCCATTCGGAGCGGGCCGAGTATGTGACCCTTCAGGAAATCGCCGAGCGTTCTCCCCGAGACGATCTCGATGATGCGTCCAAGCACATCCGTCGAATGGCTGTAATCCCAGTGCGTACCCGGCTGATTGAGGAGGGGAAGCTTCGCGAGCTCCGCCACATGCCCCGCATTAGTGATGCCCGGCGCGCGCAACGGCGCGTCCGCGTAAAGACGCTGCACGGGCGAGTTTCCCGTAAAGCCGTAGGTGAGGCCGGAGGTATGGCGCAATAAATCGTGAATCGTGATCTCGCGTTTCGCGGCCACGAGTTCGAGCTTGGCGCCCTTCTCCACCCCGACTCGCGGATGACCGAACTCGGGAATGAATTTGCTGAGCGGGTCGGAGATGAACAGACGACCCTCCTCGACGAGCATCATGATGGCAACGGAGACGATCGGCTTCGTCATCGAGTAGACGCGGAAGATGGCATCCTCGCGCAGCCGTGGGCCGTCCGGCCGCACAAACCCGATATTCTCGCGATAGGCCACCTTGCCATGGCGCGAAATGAGCATGCTCACCCCAGGGACGTGCTTCGTCTCGACCTCGTGGCGCATCACATCGCTGAGCTTGGCGAGCCCCTCGGGTGAAAGTCCCACTTCCTCCGGCGTCGCCGTCGGTAGTGAACGGGAAAGCGGTTTTTGCATGATGTTCACGAGAGCGTCTCCGGATGAGCTTGCGCTGTTTTAGAGTGAGCGGCGGCAAGGTGACAAGGAGCCGGCGCTGATGGCAGAGAGCGTGCTTCCCGAGGATGTGAGCCGAGAGCTCACCACGTTGACACCCATTTCCAACTGATCCACCGTCGAGCGAGGCAATCAAGGGCTCGGAGCAGGGCGGAATGGGGCAAAGCTCGCGGATGCGGTCTCGTCGGACGCGCCGCGCATGAACTACATCTTCCATTTCGGCGATATGTGGAATGCCCGCGGCGAGTTCGTCGAAGGCGCCTTGATGACGCTGCGCCTCTCCGGGCTTGCCATGGTCGCGAGCCTCGTGATCGCCATCCTCGGCGCCTTGGCTCGGACTTCCGGCCCAAAGCCTTTGCGCATGCTCGTCGCCGCCTATGTCGAGATCATCCGCAACACGCCCTTCCTGGTGCAGATCTTCATCATCTTCTTCGGCCTGCCGACGGTTGGGCTCCGTCTCGACGCCAACGAGGGAGCGCTGATCGCGCTCATTCTCAACGGCTCGGCCTACACCATCGAGATCGTGCGGGCCGGGATCGAGAACATCAGCCAGGGGCAGATCGAGGGAGCGCTGGCGCTCGGCTTGCATCGCCTGCAAACCTTTCGCCTCGTCGTGCTGCCGCAAGCTTTGCGCATCATCGTGCCGCCGCTCGGCAGCCAGTTCATCCTACTCATGCTCAATTCGAGCGTCTGCTCGGCCATATCGGCCGACGAACTCACCTCGGCCGCGCTCGACGTGCAAGGTCGTACTTTTCGCGCCTTCGAAGCCTTCATCGTCGCCGCGGCCATTTATTTCGCCTTGTCGCTCCTTTTCTCAACCGCCTTCGCGACGATCGAGCGCCTGGCCTTCGGTAAGCGGATCTCCCGCTGATGCGCAGCTTCAACGCCGGCGACGTCGTTTATCTTCTGCTCGCAGCGCGTTGGACCGTGTTGTTGTCGCTCATCGCCTTTGCGGGCGGCGGCCTCGTCGGCCTCATCATCGCGCTCATGCGCGTCGCGCAGGCACGGGCCGCCCGCTGGTTCGCGATCGGCTTCATCCGCGTGTTTCAGGGAACGCCGCTCCTTCTGCAGCTTTTCCTCGTCTTCTTCGGCGGCGACCTGATCGGCGTGCCTTTGGGCGCCTGGCTTTCGGTTATCCTCGGCCTCAGCCTCAATGCTGGCGCGTTCCTCGGCGAAATCTGGCGAGGCTCGATCCAGGCCGTGCCGAACGGCCAAATCGAGGCGGCGCGCGCGCTTGGCCTGCATTATGGCCAGCGCATGTTGCGCGTCGTCGCTCCGCAAGCCTTGCGCACCGCCATTCCGCCGACGGTCGGCTTCCTGGTCAATCTGATCAAGAGCACGTCGCTTGCCGCCATCATCGGCTTCGTCGAGCTCACGCGCGCCGGTCAGCAGCTCAACAATGCGACGTTCCGCCCTTTCCTGATCTTCGGCCTTGTGGCTTCGGTGTATTTCGTGATGTGCTGGCCTCTCACGATCGCCGCGAGCCGGCTGGAGCGCCGTCTGGCGCTCGCCTACAAGCGCTAGGGCCTGATGCTGAATACAAGCCGCTTTGCATCATGCCCGAGGACGTGCTTGTGAGCATCGATCCCAGGACCATGAAGGAGCAGACGAATGCGGATATGGAGTTTGGTGGCAGTCTTGGCCCTCGCGCTCGGCCTCGCCTCGGCTACCCCGGTGAAAGCCCAGACGGTCGATGAGATCATCAGTCGGGGCTCGATCAATATCGGGGTGCTCGTCGACCTCCCGCCCTACGGCATCCTCAACGCGCAGCAGGAGCCGGACGGCTACGACATCGAGGTCGCGAAGCTCCTCGGCAAGTATCTGGGAGTGAAGGTCAACCTCGTTCAGCTCACCTCGCCGAACCGCATTCCTTTCCTGGTGACCAACAAGGTCGATCTCATCGTCGCGACCCTCGGCGTAACGCCAGAGCGCGCCAAGCAAGTGCTCTTCTCGATCCCTTACAGCGCCATCGAAAACGTGATCTTTGGCCCGAAAGACAAGGCCATCAAATCGATCTCGGATCTCAAAGGGCTGCGGGTCGGCGTGCCGCGCGGAACGGTGCAGGACGTGATTTTGACCTCGACGCTCGGCAATGACGTCAAGATGGCGCGGTTTGATGACGATCCTTCGACCTATCAGGCCCTGCTCACCGGACAAGTCGACGCCATCGCCGAGACCGGCCTGACGGGAGATGAATTCTACGCGAAGAATCCAGGCCCCGGCATCGAGCGCAAATTCATCCTGTTGCAGCAGCCGAATGGCATCACCATGCGCAAGGATCAGTGGAACCTCCACCAGTGGGTGAACACCTTCGTCTACTTCGTGAAGAACAATGGCGAGCTGAACACTATCCACGAAAAATGGTTTCACAAGCCCCTGCCGAATCTCCCGACCTTCTGAACGAATTCCAAGAACGCGCCGATCGCCGCAAGGCGGCGGCGATCGTTCGCTTCTTAGATTGCTCCCGGGGATTCGAGCTCGATCACCTTGCCGCCCGCCGCCTTCGCATCCTCATGATCATGCGTCGCGAGCAGCGCCGGTAAGGCGCGGCTGCGCAATTCATGGAAGACGAAAGCGCGAAAGCGCGAACGAAGCGCCATGTCCAGTTTCGAGAAGGGCTCGTCGAGCAACACGGCCCGCGGGTGGGACAGCAGGACGCGCAACAGCGACACGCGAGCGCGCTGCCCGCCCGAAAGCGTCGCCGGATCGCGGTCGGCGAAGCCCTCGAGATCAGCGGCCGAAAGCGCCTCCTCGACACATGAGCGCCGCGCTTTCCTGCCCCTGACCGTGGCCGCCAAGCCGAACGCCAAATTGCCCCCGACCGAAAGATGAGGAAAGAGGAGGTCGTCCTGGAACAGGATGCCGGTCCGACGAAGCTCCGGCGGCTCGACGTCGATGCGCCGACCGTCGAGGCGAATCTCCCCCGCCATTTGGAACGCGGGATCGAGCGTGCCGCAAATCGCGGCCAACATGCTCGACTTGCCCGAGCCGCTCGGCCCCATTACCGAGACGATCTCGCCGGGCTCGACCCTCAGCGAAAGGCGCAAGATCGCCCGGCCAGCAAGCGAAAGCGTCAGGCCGTCGAGCACAAGGCCCGACATCGGCAGACCTGGCATCGGCAGACCTGGCATCGGCTTCAAGTCCGGGAAGGTAGGCGTCGCAGTCATTTCTTCTCTTGGTCTTGTCGAGGTCAGTCGCGACCGCGATCGGTTTCCCTGGTTCCCTGTTTTCGTCAAGTTTCTCGCAACCCCCGGCGATGGCGAAACAAGAGCGCCGGCAGTATGAGCGCCATCGCGAAGCCGAGGAACGGCAGCATTGCCTGCAAAAGCGCGAAGACACCGATCACTCGGCGATCGGCACCCGCCGCAAGGCTGACCGATTCGGTCGTCACCGTTTCAAAACGGCCGGCGCCCACGAGAAGCGTTGCGAGATATTGGCTGACGCTGATCGCGAAGCCGAGCGCTCCTGCAATGAGGATGGCACGCGTCAGCATCGGCAGGCGCACCGCCCACAAGGCGCGCCAAGGGCTCGCGCCAAGCAGCAAAGCGGTGACGCGAAAACGAGGATCATGGGCGCGCCAAGGTGCCGAGAGCGACATGAAGACATAAGGGAGAACGAAAACGAGATGCACGAGGCCGATCCCGAAGCTGTTGCCGTCGAGATCGAGCGCGATCAGGAGGCTTGCGGCGCCGGCGAGGAAAGCGATCTGCGGCACGAGCAAAGGGATATAGATGACGTTGAATACAGAAGCGGGCGGCACGCCGCGGCGCGTTTCGTTCTCGAGGCACAAGATGGTGATGATGACGGCGAAGGCGGCAACCGCCGCGCCAAGCAGCAATGTGCGCAAAATGATGGGCCAAGCGACGGAGAGCTCGTGACGCCAGGTGTCGAGCGTAAAAGCCTGGGGTGAGATCGCGGGAAAACGCCAGGTAGCGGCAACGGACCAGACCATCAGCGAGATGAGGGCGAGCGCCACGAGGGCAGCGATCGCGACGGCGAGGAGCGGCGCCACGACGCGGGCTGCCGCCTCGAAGAAAAAGCGTCCGCCGCCGACGATCCAGCGGCCCCAGATAAGGTCCGCGAGACGCTCGAGCACGAGCCAAACGCCGATGGCCCAGAGCACAACTGCAAGCTGCAAAATCGCGGCCGCGCTCGCCTCAAAATGCAATTCGAGATCCGGATCCTCGGCCAGCCGCAGCACCGCGACGGCCAAGGTCGGAGGTGTGTTGGGGCCGAGGACGAGGGCGGCATCGACGACGGAGAGGCTGTAGGCGAGGACGGCGAGTACCGGAAGCCGCAATTGGGGGTAGAGCCGCGGCATCACCACTTTGGCGAACGCCGCCACGCGTCGATAGCCGAGCGTTCGCGCGCTGCCGAAGGCACGGACCGCGTCGACTTCTGGCAGGGCGGCGAGCGCGACGAGAAAGAGGAACGGGATTTCCTTTAGAACCAAGCCGCCCGCCAGCGACAGGCCGAAGGGATCGTTGATGATCAAGAGATCGAGTGGACGCTCGAGACCCGGCGCCCAAGCCGACAAAAGGCGAAAGATCAAGCCGGAAGGGGCGATGACGAAGGCGAGGCCGAACGCAACGGCCACATAGGGCACGCTCAAGAGCGGGGACAAAAGCCTTCTGATGAGGCCGAAGACACGCGTACCCATGAATGCCGCCATCAGCAACATGACGGCGCCCAAAGAAACCAAGGTGGTGATAAAACCGACGAAAACGCTGACACCGATCGAGCGGGGCAGCGAGGGCAATGCCAGAAGTGCGCGCCAAGGATCGAGCGTGAAGGTGGTTCCACCAAGGGCCGGCCAGTAGCCGAAAGCAGGAAGCACGGTGGCCGTCAGCCCTGCCAGGATCGGAAACAGGAGCACGGCGAGCAGCAAGGGGGGGCCCAACCGGAAAATCACGTGCGTTTACCTTGTTGGACCTTGGACGCAAGCTGCGCGGCGAAGTTGCTTTTCATCTCGATCACGATTGACGGAGCGGCAGGCAAATACCGCTCGTCCATCTTATGCGCCGATCGCGAAGCAGCTATATCATGCCGGATGGAGCACGTGACCAGGCGTGCTTGCAAGGAAGTTCGCCAGTCATGGCAGGAGGCTTCCAAGGGATGCGGTGATGACGCGCCTTTTCTCGAGACGCGGTTTTCTGACCTCGACAGCAGCGGTGGGGGCTGCTGGCATTGTCGCGCCTCGGCTCGGTTTTGGGCAACTTGCCGCTCAATCATTCGGCGCGCCCCAGCCTTCGCGCGGTCTTTGCACCCTCCCGAAGCTCGTCGTCGAGCGACGAACGATCGAGGTGAACGGCAAGGCGGCTTCCATCTTTGGCATCACCGCACCCGATGGTTCTTCGGGGCTCACCCTCGACGCAGACCAGCGCTTCCTGTTCGAGCTCGTCAATCGCAGCGGTGAGGCGACGATCGTGCATTGGCACGGCCAAACGCCGCCGACAGACCAGGACGGCGTCGTCGAGACCGGCTATGAGGGCCCCATCGAGAACGGTGAGACCCATGTCTACGACTTCGCCACGCGGCCGGGCACGCATTGGATGCACTCGCATTTCGGCTTGCAGGAACAGACGCTGCTCGCCGCTCCGCTGATCATTCGCTCGCCCGAGGATCTCGCGCTCGACGCGCAGGAGGTCACGGTCTTTCTTCACGATTTCAGCTTCGAGGATCCGACAGAGCTTTTTCGCGCGCTCACGGGGGCCAGCGTAATGGCGCATGCGGGCACCGCCGCGCTCGCGAATGTGGCGCGTCCCGCACCCGCTTCGCTGGCACAAAACTCGATCTCGAATCCCGCAGCTCTTGCCCTTTGTGGCGGCGGCACGCTGAACACCATCGATTACGATGCTTACCTTGCCAATGACCGGACGCTTGATGACCCACTCGTCATCCGCACGGAAAGGGGTGGTCGTGTCCGACTGCGGCTCATCAACGGCGCAAGCGGCACCGCATTCTGGATCGATCTCGGAACGCTCCAAGGCGAAGTGATCGCCGCCGACGGCAATCCAGTGAAGCCTGTGATGGGGTCGCGTTTCCCGCTGGCTCAGGGGCAAAGGCTCGACATCCTCGTCGACGTTCCGGCCGGCTCGGTCGTGCCGGTGCTCGCTCAAAGAGAGGGGGAGCGCGAGCTCACCGGAATCGTGCTCGCCTCGCCCGGCGCAAGCGTTGCCAAGATCGAGAACATGGCGAAGGAAAAAGCCTTTCCCATCGATCTTTCTCTCGAGGCGAAGCTCGAGGCGGTCACTGCGCTTCCCGCAAGGAAGCCCGACACCAAGCGCGAGATCTCGCTTTCGGGCACGATGACGCCCTTCATCTGGACGATCAACGAACGGTCATGGGCGGAACGCAAGGACATCCGCATGCAGCATGGCCAGCGCGTCATCATGGAGCTGCGCAACAACTCGCTCATGGCGCATGCGATGCATCTGCACGGTCACTGTTTTCAGGTGATCGGGCTCGAAGACCAGCCGGTCGCAGGCGCGGTGCGCGACACGGTGCTGGTGCCGGCGCTCGGCACCGTCACCATCGCCTTCGACGCCGACAATGTCGGGCGCTGGCTCTTCCATTGCCATAATCTCTGGCACATGGCCGCCGGGATGATGACGCAGCTCGTCTACAAATACGCGTGACCAAGTTCCACCGGCGCGTGGCCTCACGTTCTTCATCGCCCCTCGTACCGGCGTTGCCATTCTGTCACGATGCGGGTCATCCAGGACGGGTGAGGCTCCGGCAGGACGGGGCCAAGCTCCTCGGTCGAGAGCGTTGCGACGCCGCGCGGCAGCGTCTCGAAGCGCGCGCGATCGACACCGTTCAGCTTGCCCATCGCGAGCACGGTGAAACCGCCATAGCCTGCCGGGTCTTGCTTCTTCGCCTGGGCTTCCGGCGAGAGCAGAAAGTCGCAAAGCAGCAGCGCTGCCTCCTTATGGGCAGCGTTGAAGGGAATCGCGAGGAAGCTCGCATTGCCGATCGTCCCTTTATCGAAGACGAAGCTGCGCACGCTCGCGGGCAGTTCGCCGCGCGCGATGGCGCTCGAGGCTTCCGCGGGGTTGAAGGAAAGCGCGAGATCGATCTCGCCATCGGCCATCAGATTGCGCAAGGCCGCTGAATTGGAGGGGTGGACACGCCCCTGCCGCCACAGATTGGGCTTGAGCGCGTCGAGATATGCAAAGAGCGGAGCCGTCGCCCTATCGAAATCCGCATCGTCCGGCGGCCTTTGCAAACGGCGACGGTCTGAGCTGAGCTCGATCAAAACTTGCTTCAGAAAAGTCGCGCCAAGGAAGTTCGCCGGGTCCGGATAGGTGAAACGTCCCGGATGCGCCTTTGCCCAGGCGAGGAGCTCGAGTGCCGAATGCGGCTGTGAGGAAAGCGCCGGGCCATCCCCATAGAAGACGATCTGCGCAAGATTCCATGGCACCTCGAAGCCGTCGGTCGGAATGGTGAAATCGCTGCGCAGGGTGGGCTTGGCTTCGACGTCGACATAGCGGAAGTCCGGAAGCTCCTCGGCGAAGGGCCCGAACAAGAGATGATTTTCTTTCATCGACGCGAAATTCGGCCCGTTGATCCAGACAAGATCGACAGCACCGCCTTCGACGCGACCCGCAACCTTCTCGGCGAGAACGCGCGTCACCGCCTCCGCGGTATCGGTGAGCTTCACCTCGATGACCGAGACGCCATAGCGCGCCTTCATCGCGTCGCTGACCCAGGCGATGTAATCATTGAGCGGCTGCGAACCGCCCCATGCATACCAATAGACCGTCTGTCCATTCGCCTTCTCGACGATCGATGGCCAATCCCTTGGGTCCGGTGAAGCCTCTTGCGCGCCTGCGGCGGGGATCGACGCCACAGCCAAAAGTCCCAAAAGAATGGGGACAAGCGTGCTGCGCCATTTCATCCTCCGTATTCCGTCAGCGTTCATTGTTGGGCCATGGCGGATCGGCGACCAAGGCGAAGAGCGCGACGATCCTCGATGATCGAGCCGAGAACTTCTTTGTGAAAGGCATCGCAACCGATGCACAAATTGCCGTAGGGCTCACCCTTTGGTGTCACCGTCTTGCTGCGTTCGAAGAAGCGATCGACGCTCCAGCCGAGCGTGAGGCCCATGTGCTCCGGCGCCCCTCGATTGATCGCCTGGAAAGCGGGATGATCCGCCAGGCTGTCGAGAATGTCGATGAGCCTCTCCTGCGTGAGGTTGCCGAGCGGATGTTTGGTCTTCAGGCAGCAAGGATAGACGTCGCCTGTGGGCTCGATGGCGACCTCGGAACCCGAATAGGCGTGATCGAGGAAATTGAGGCCGCCCGACCAGCGGTTGCAGAAATTGTCGGCGAGCGTCGCGCTTGAAAGACCGTTGGCCCAAGCCCTGCCTCTAGGCCACAACTTGCCGATCCACGTGTCCGGCGTCGCGCCGAAGAAGGAGTAGAGCGGCCCCTCTTCGTCGGATGCTTTGCGTTCGCCGGCCCCGTGCCCGGAAGCCGACATGCCGGCGGCCTCGAACAACGAAATCAATCGGCGCTCGAGCGGCGCGCGTTTCTCGCCTTGCATGCCGGAGTGGAAATCGTCCATGCCGGCGACGGAGATCATCCAGATCCCACGGTCGAGAAGCTCGCCAATGATGGTCGGGGTGATCAAATCGCCCGTAGTTTGAACGACGAGCTTGACGCCGCCATTCTCCGCATATTTGAGCCGCAGGGCATCGAGCGCGGGGTAGAGGATCTCCTCACGCACCCCGTCCAGCAGCACCTCGCCGCCGGAAAGGATCACGCGTCCTACCCGTTGCGCGAAGCCGCCCCCGGGCAAAGGTTGGCGACGATCGAGATACATCATCGTGTCCGGCAGATTGGCGATGACGCGCGGAAAATTGCGCTTCGCCGTCGCGATCACCTCGCTCTGCCTTTGACGCGAATAGGGTCGAAACCGCTCCTCATAGCAGTGCGCGCATCGACGATGGCAGGCGAAGCAAAGCACATAATAGATCGATTCCATCGGCATTCTCTCGGCCCGCGTTTCCTCGATGCGCCCCCGGGCGAAGGAAACGTGAGAGCAATTCCAAGCTCATATCGCCGCGGCAATGACAAGCGATTTGATCGCCGCAGCCGCAATTCGATCGCGGAAGATGTTCGGCCGGGCCGCAGGGCGCTTCTCACGACGGCACGTTCCGAGGCCTCGCATCCGGAGCGGAACGTCAGCGCAAGAAGGTTTTCCATTCTCGCGGATCGTGCTCCAGGAGCCGCAACACATCGGGAG
Organism: Hyphomicrobiales bacterium; assembly: GCA_019247795.1. GTDB lineage: Bacteria > Pseudomonadota > Alphaproteobacteria > Rhizobiales > Beijerinckiaceae > GAS188. Next base: position 20,645 of record JAFBAK010000270.1, read on the forward strand.
GGCGATCGACGTCCCACAGGATATCGGGCTCCGCCCAACTCAGCGCGGCTGCGCGCAAACGAGCGCGCGTTTCCTCCATAACGCGCTCCGTGCCCCACTCGATCCCGGCAAAGAGGCTCGCGACCGGGCGCTCGAGGCCGATAAGCACGTAGCCGCCGTCCTCTGCCGGCAAAACGACAGCGTCCCGGCCGCGCCGCAGCACCGCCGCACATTTGCGAAAGTAAGAAGGCGAGAGTGCCGGGCAGTCGGAGCCGGCGAGCAGGAGGGGTCCGTGCTCGGCCTTGAAGGCGCCGAGCATGCGCTCGCCGAGATCACCCGGCACTTGTGCCGCGAGTTTCACGTTCAACTCGGCTCGGCATTTCTCGAAAAAAGGATGAGCCGTGTCCGGCGCGCACCAGAGTGTCACGTCACCGAGCTTTGCTGCGATCGCGCTCGCGAGGGTCTTGCGCACCAAGGCCGCCTGGAGCGCGGCGGCGCGTTCGGCACCAAGCGAGGGGATGAGACGTGTCTTCGTCTTTCCCGCGACGGGAGCGCGGGCGAAAATGGCGATGCCGATGCGCCTTTGCCGGCTTTCTTCAGCTTCGCCCTTGTGACCTTCTCCGCTACGGCGAACGCGGAGCATAACCGTATCTTTTGGCGAGGAGACCTGGGTCGGCGCCCGCCCAATAGGCAAAGCGCAAGGTCCACATGAGTAGGACGAGGCGTAAGACTCCCTTTGATTCGAAGCGCCTCCCCGATGCGATCGCGCGTTCCTTGATTGCGGCGGGAGGCGTCAATCGCTTCAGCGCTTTGGAGAGGGCGACGTCCTCCATCAGGGGGATATCGGGATAATGGCCGACCTTTGTGAAAGCCTCGCGCGTCACGAAGATCGCCTGATCGCCGGTTGCGATGCCGGTGAGCCGCGATCGGAAATTCATCAGGGCGGCAATGACGCGCAGCATGCGCGGGCGGCCGGCAAGCTCGACGTCAAAACGCCCCCAGACGCGACCGCTTCGGGCGAGCGCCTCGAGCACGAGCCGATCGGCATGTTGCGGCAGTTGCGTGTCACAATGAAGGAACAAGAGCGTCTCGCCGCGCGCCTGCAAGGCGCCTGCATTCATCTGCGACGCGCGGCCGCGCGGCGCCACAATCACGAGATCGGCTGCCCCTTCCGCACCCTCCAAGGTTGCGTCGGTGCTTCCACCATCGACGATGACGATCTCCGCGCCGCGCGCTCTCAATGGTGAGAGCGCTTCGAGCGCGGCGGAGATGCGCTCGCCTTCATCGAGCACAGGCACGATGATCGAAAGGCGCCGCGACAAACAGGAAGGCGTCATCGCTTCGCGAATTTGAGATGCACCACTTTGGGCCTCGCGATGGTGCGTATGAGGGTCAGGCCGTGCAAATCATCGCCGACGCTGTCGAAGAGGCGCTCCCCGCTGCCGAGAAGGATCGGTACGAGATTGACTTCCATCTCGTCCACGAGCCCCGCGGCGAGGTATTGTTGGGCGACCTTCGCCCCGCCACCGAGCGAGATGTCCTTGCCGCCCGAGGCGCGCCTTGCGAGCGCAAGCGCGTGTTCGAAGCCCTCGGTGACGAAAGTGAAGGTCGTGCCTCCCTTCATCTCGAGAGGCGCACGCGGATGATGCGTGAGGACGAAGACGGGATGATGGAAAGGCGGGTTCAAGCCCCACCAGCCTGTCCACGGCTTTTCGGCATCCCAGGGGCCCGGATGACCTCCGAACATATTCCGCCCCATCAGCGTGGCACCAACATGGGCGAAGGATTCTTCAATGACGGCTGTGCTCTCATTCACCTCTCCGCCCTCGAGCCCGAGATGCGCGCGAAAGGCCTTGAGCTCGAACGCCCAGTTGTGCAGCCGTTCGCCGCCTTTCCCCAGCGGCGCCTCGACACTCTGTTCGGGGCCTGCAACGAAGCCGTCGAGCGACATCGATATCCTGAAGCGAAGCTTCGACATTTTCGTCTCCCGGCGCGCGAGGAAGTTCGGCGTCGACGCCATGTTAGAGCGCAGAGACGCAAGTGGGAAT
>JAFBAK010000307.1 GCA_019247795.1 Hyphomicrobiales bacterium
TCGGCCTCACGATCGCCGCGATCTTTGGCTTTCTTCCGCGACTTGCCGCGCCCTTGGCGCCATCACGGATCGCACGCTTCATGAACATCTTCGCCGTCCATGATGCGCCGCGGCCTCCCGACAAGGACCGACCTCATCGCAACCGGCGGCTCGCTGCTTTGGCGGGCGCCCTCCTCCTGAGCCTCGTGCCTTGGCGCGCCATGGCCCATCCGCATGTCTTCGTCACGACGCGCGAGGTCGTGGTCTTCGATACGGAGGGGCGGGTGACGGCGATCAAGAATGCCTGGACCTTTGACGATTTCTACACCGCCTTCCTGGAGCAAGGGCTCGACAAGGGCCCGGACGGCCGTTATTCGCGCGAAACTCTTGCCGAGCTCGCCAAGACGAACACGGAAGGGCTTTCGGACGCCGATTACTTCACTTTCATCAAGGCAAATGGGCGAAGCGTGAAATTCGGCTCCCCGAAGGATTACTGGCTCGAGGATACGGGCAAGCATCTCGTCTTGCACTTCACGCTGCCGCTCGCCGATCCGGTGAAGCCGAGCAAGGCCTTCGTGATGCGGATCTACGATCCGACCTACTTCGTCGCCTTCGATCCTGTCGAGGACGCCGATGCGGTTCAGCTCGAGAATCAGAAGCCGGGATGCACGCTCCTGGTGCGCAAGCCGCCCCGGAACGATGCGCTGAAGCAGATGCTTTCTCAGATCGACATAACCCAGCAGCCGACCCTCGAGGACGCCGGCGCGGCTTTTGCGGACAGCATCCTGGTTGCCTGTCCGTGATCGTTCCGTCAAAGGTGATTGCCCGATGAGGAGATGGCGTTCATGACGCTCGTCGTTGCCGCGCCCCAAGAGCAGCGCGGGCTCCTGCGAGTCGCGCTCGCGCTTCTGGCGTTGCTCGTCGCCGCGCTCGTGGTATTCGGCCTCGGCGCACTCATTGCAGGGGCCGTGCCGGTCGCGCCCAAGAACCCCTTCGGGGTCGGCATCCACGAGGCGGCGCCATCGAGCGCAGGTCTTGGCGGCTGGATCCTCGCCGAGCAGGAATGGTTTTACCGGCAATTGGAGACGGCGCTGAAGCCGGGGCCGGAGCATTCCGGTTTTGCTTCAGGCATGATCCTTCTCGCCTTCGCCTATGGCGTCTTCCATGCCGGCGGGGCGGGGCATGGCAAGGCCGTCATCTCGGCCTATCTCATCGCCAATGAACGCGCCTTGCGGCGCGGCATCCTCTTGTCCTGCGCCGCCGCGCTGCTACAGGCTTTCGTGGCGATCGGCATCGTGCTCACGGCCGCGCTCGTCCTGCATGCGACCGCGATCGGCATGACGCAGCTTGCGGATCATGTCGAGCTCATCTCCTTCGCGGCGATCTCGCTCTTCGGCCTTGCGCTCACCTGGCGCAAAGCGGCGCCGCTCGCGGCGCTCGTCGCGTCGGAGCGGATGCGAGATCGCCACCATGGTCACGCCCATGATCACGATCGCGATCACGATCATGCTCATGGCCACGACCACGAGCATGAGTTCGCTCCTGGCCACGACCATCCGCATCCGCTTCATTCCGGCGTCCATGATGCGCATGATGGCTGCAGCCACCATGTGCCGCTGGAGTTCGTCCAGGCACGAAGCTTCCGCTGGCGAGATGCCGCCTCGGTGGTGCTCGCGGCCGGTTCGCGGCCTTGCTCGGGAGCGATCATCATCCTCGTCTTCGCGCTTTCGCAAGGAATTCTGGGCGCCGGCATCGCTGCCGTCATCGCCATGGCGATGGGCGTGGCCATCACGGTGAGCACGCTCGCGATCCTCTCCGTCTTCGCGAAGCGGGCGGCGCAATTTTTCGCCGGCGGCGAGGAGAGATACGTGCTCGCGGGCGCCGCGCTCGAGCTCTTGGCCGCCGCCTTCGTGGCGCTGCTCGGCCTCGGCCTTCTCCTGACGCAGCTCGGCGCCAGCTTCGGCTTCGGCTTGCTCAAGCATCTGCCCATGATCAGCGCCGGCTGAAAAGCGTGCCCGGAATCGCTCCGGCTTGAGCGTGCCGGCTCTTGCGCGAAACTGCACTCGCAGTTGTTTGCGGAAGCCCGGCATGATAGCGCCATGCGGCGTGAGGCGCTTTTTTGGCGCAAGGCGCGTCGCTTCCTTTACCGATTGAGGATTCCCATGGCCATGAACGCCGATGAAGGGCAGACGTCCGGCAAGTCGCCGAACGGGCAAGCGTCGCAAAACAACGCGAGCCTGCAATGCCTTGCGCAATACACGAAGGATTTCTCCTTCGAAAATCCCAATGCGCCGCGTTCGCTCCAGCCGCAGCAGCAGCCGCCGAACATCTCCGTCCAGGTGAACGTCAACGCCAAGCCGCTCGCGCAAGGCGATGTCGAGGTCGAGCTCTTGATCGAAGGCAAGGCCGGCGAGGCGCCGAACCTCCTCTTCGCCTTCGAGCTCGTCTATGGCGGCGTCTTCCGCTTGTCGAACATCCCGGAGGACAGCATGCATCCGGTCATCATGATCGAGTGCCCGCGCCTTCTCTTTCCCTTCGGACGCCAGATCATCGCGGATGCGGTCCGGCAAGGCGGCTTTCCGCCGCTCTTCATCGATCCGATCGATTTTGCCGGACTCTATCGTCAGCGCGTCGCCGAGATGGCGGCGCAAGGCCAACAAAGCCCGACCACGGCCTGAATGCCGCGGACGGCCTTACCGATTGCATCTTACGCGCAAGGCAAAAAGCGTGGATGGCCGAGCCGACGCGCGGCCGAGACCCGCCCTTGAGGCATAAGCCTGCCCGCTTCGTCATGGGCGCGCTCCGGTGGGCGTATCAAGGCGTCGGCGCCGACGCTTCCGGTGCCGCCCCTGCGACCGGCATTTGCGATCTCGCCTTGTCCGTTTATCGCGGCTAGAATCGCGCGAGGCGGGGTTTTCCTCGCCTTTCGCGAAAAAGGGGTGCGCCATGACAGTTTCGCTTCGCGGCTTGCGTTCCTTGCTCGCGGCTGTCGCGCTTTCGCTCACCGTCTCGGCTTGCGGCGTCAACACCATCCCGACGCTCGAGGAGCAGGCGAAGGCGCGCTGGGCCGATGTGCAGAACCAGTATCAACGCCGCGCCGACCTCATCCCCAATCTCGTCGAGACGGTGAAGGGCTATGCGGCCCAGGAGAAATCCGTGCTCACCGAAGTGACGGAAGCACGCGCCAAGGCGACCTCGATCAAGGTCGATGCGTCGACCATCACCGATCCGGCGAAGCTCAAGGAGTTCCAGGATGCGCAGAACCAGCTTTCTGGAGCGCTCGGGCACCTGCTCGCCATTTCGGAGGCCTATCCGGATTTGAAGTCGAACCAGAACTTCCTCGCCTTGCAATCGCAAATCGAGGGCACGGAAAATCGCATCGCGGTCGCGCGCCGCGATTATGTCGATGCGGTGCGCCAGTTCAACACGGCGCTACGCACCTTCCCGACCGTGATCTGGGCCTCGACCCTATATCGCTCGTCGAAGCCGATGGCGGAGTTCACCGCCTCCGAAGGCGCCGAGAAACCGCCGCAAGTGAAGTTCTGACGCCCATTCGCCGCGTCGCCATGTCCGCATTCTTCAAGCGCGCAAGGGCAAGGCCCGGTCGCGGCCATGCGCTCGCCATGGCGATGCTCGCCGGTTTCATCTGCCTTTTGCGGCTTGCGCCTGCTGTCGCCGCCGATCCGGATTTCCCGCCGCTCACGGGTCGCGTGGTCGATGCGGCAAACCTCCTCACGCCGGATGTCCGTGCGCGGCTCGAAGACAAGCTCAAGGCCTATGAGGAGAAGACCTCCGATCAGATCGTGGTCGCGACGGTTCCGACGCTCGGCGAGCTGCCGATCGAGGACTATGCGAACAAGCTCTTCCGCAGCTGGGGTATCGGGCAGAAGGGCATGAACAACGGCGCGCTCCTCCTCATCGCGCCGAAGGAGCACAAGCTTCGCATCGAGACAGGTTATGGCGCCGAAGGCGCGCTCACGGATGCGGCTTCGAGCACCATCCTCAACACGGTCATCGCGCCGAAATTCCGGCATGGTGACTTCGCCGGCGGGATCGAGGCAGGCGTCGACCAGATGCTTGCCATACTCGGCACCGATGCCGAGGAAAGCGGCCGCCACGGCACCGCGAAAGCTGCTTCGCCGGACGATGTCTTGTCCGAAGTGCTGCCCTTCATCATCTTGCTGCTCGTGTTCTTCTTCCTGGTCAGGTCGCGCGGGGGGCCGGACGCGGCTCGTTATCATCAAAGGCGCAACGGCGCCTGGATCGTCACGTCGGGCGGCGGTTTCGGCGGCGGTTTCGGAGGGGGCGGCTTCGGCGGGGGGTTCGGCGGCGGCTTCGGGGGAGGAGGCGGAGGTTTCTCCGGTGGTGGCGGCTCGTCGGGTGGGGGCGGCGCCTCCGGAAGCTGGTGAGGGTGACGATGATCGACAAGATCGATGAAGAGCGCATCGCGGCGGCCATCACCGAGGTCGAGAAGAAGACGAGCGGCGAGATCATGGTCGTCATCGGGCGCTCGGCGAGCGGCTACCACCTCGTGCCGATCGTCTGGGCCGCGCTCATCACGCTCGTCTTGCCGATGCTTCTCCTGCCGATTTTCACGCTCACCGCGCGACGCCTTTACGAGATCGAATGGATCATTTTCGGCGTGCTGGCCTTCGTCTTATCGTTCGGCCGCTATCGTTTCCGGCTGGTCCCCGGCTGGATCAAGCGCGGCCGTGCGCATGAGGCCGCACGCGAGCAATTTCTCGCGCGCCGCATCTCCTACACGCAAGCTCGCACCGGCATCCTCATCTATATCGCGCTCGCCGAACGCTTCGCGGAGCTCGTGCCCGATGCCGGCATCTCCGGGCTCATCGATGATGCGAGCTGGAAGCCCGTCATCGAACGCCTGAGGATGAGATTGCGGGAAGGGCGCATCGCCGACGGGCTGATCGACGCCGTCGAATCGAGCGGCGCCATGCTGGCGGCAAAATTCCCGCCCCAATCAGGGCACAACAATGAGCTGCCGAACAAGGTCGTCCTGCTCTGAGGCGAGGCGCCACCTCACGCGAGGTGTCAAGACCGTCGGCCCTCAGCTCTCAGAACGCGCGACGATGCGCGCCGCCCAGCATCAATCCACGAGCACTCTTTCGACCGGGACGCGGCGGCAATCCATCTCGTATTCGAGGTCGATGACCGGCGGCGAGGCGAAATGCCAGGTGAGCCCGTGGCGCGCCGCGCCTCGCGTGACGATCTCGCCCTCGAGAAATGGATGAAGGTCGTGGAGCGTGTAGACCTGCGCGGCCGTCGTATCGGCCCAGCCGGCCGAAACAGCCGCCATGCGCTTCTCCATCTGGGACAGCACGAAAACGGCCTTCTCGCGCAGCGCTTGTGCGCTCGTGTCGCGGTAGCGGACGGTGCGGGAGGCGTAAGGGCCTGCGCCTTCCTGTGCCTCTCCGCTTCCCGCAATGACGAAGTTCGTTTCCTTCTGTGATGAGGGGACCACGATCGAGAAGGCATGAAAGCTCGGCACCTTCGGGGGATCGACCGAGGGGCAGACATTGCTGCGGGCAACCGGGTTTGCGTCGCCCTTCATGATCCCCCACCGTTCGAGCGTGCCGGCATAGGCGCGATTGAATTGCCTGAACCCTTCATCGGTAAAGGGTGCGGGTGAGCGAAGCTCGCAAGCGCAAAAGGCGGTGAGCGGCAGGCCTAACGACTTGAGATAGCGTTCGATGCGGGAAAATCCTTGCTCGAGCGCAATCGGGGAAAGAAAGCGGATGCGCTCGATATGATGGGTGGAGAGCGCGGCGACACCGCCCGAATATTGGAAGGGCCCCGGGATGTAACGATATCCGAACTCAGGGAGAGCGCGCGTGTCGGTCATGGCTTTCCGGGTGAAATTGAGGGGTTCGCGTGACGCAGCCTTGGGCGCGGTCGTTGCCGGTCCGTGCCGACAAATCGGCCGATCTCTCAGGCTTCGCGCATTTTCTCGAATTGGCCGTAGCGCCTGAAGCGCCAAAGATAGGAGGGCACGATCGCCTCGAAGGATGTCGGCGTGATCCCGATGCCTTCGAGCGTGCGGCGCTCGGCCCGGGCGGTCTCGGAGACGAGGTTGTCATATTCGAGAAGCCGAAGCTGATCGCGTGTGATCGCAAGCGGCCGGGGCAATTTGCCGAAAGTGAGCCGGTCGACGACTTCCATGAATCCTGCCTGGATGCGCGCGGCTCCGAAGGGCATCGGCACAAACGGGCGCTGCCGGCCGGTCACGCTTAGCACGTAGCGCATCACCTCCTCGAGGGTCACGATCTGGAGGCCGCCGAGCTCGTAGACCGTGTTGCCGGCGATCGTGCCGTCGATCGCGCGCGCGATCGTCTCGGCGACGTCGCCCACGAACACCGGCTGGAACTTCGTCGTGCCGCCCCCGATCAGCGGCAGCACCGGCAGAAGCCGTCCGAGCGCCGCGAAACGGTTGAAGAAATCGTCCTCGGGGCCGAAGACCACGGAGGGGCGCAGCACCACGGCGCCGTCGACCGCGAGCGCCGCTGCTTCGCCCGCCGCCTTGCTGCGTTGATAAGGCGTCTCGCCGTTGGGATCGGCGCCGATCGCGGACATCTGCACGAGGCGAACGCCTTCGCTGCCCGCGACCTCGGCGACGACCCGGGCGCCGGCATCCTGAACCGCCGCGAAGGTCTGGCGTCCCTTCTGCGCGAGGATGCCGACGAGATTGACGATGGCGGAGGCTCCTTCGGCTGCCTTCGCCACGGACCATGGAAACCTGACATTCGCCTGAACCGGCATGACCTGTCCGACCATGCCGAGCGGCTGAAGGAAGCCCGCGAGATCGGGCCGTCGCACGGCGGCTCGCACGCGATAGCCGCGCCTCGCCAAGGCCTGCACCACGTGACGACCGACAAAACCCGATGCGCCAAAGACCGTGACGATCTTCGAGCTTATGCCGATGGGTTCGTTTGCCATTGTGCTTATGTCCGTCCCGGCCGCCGTGATGGCCCATGCAATCGCCGGCTCATGTAATCAAAGCTGAAGGTCGGGTCCAGCGCCGGGGATTCGCATCTCGCATCGGCCGCCTTCACCCGAGCTTTCGCCACCGATCGGCATCGACGCTGTCGCTCGCCTTGGCTTCGACCCATCCTCCCGCTTCCTCCGACAAGCGGAGCTCCTTTTTCCAGAAGGGCGCGCTCGTCTTGAGGTAGTCCATGAGGAACTCTGCCGCCTCGAATGCGGCTTTCCGATGCGCCGACAGCGTCACGACAAGCACGATCTCTTCGCCGGCGGCGATGCGGCCGTGGCGATGCACGACGGTCACGCCCTGGAGGGGCCAACGGCCTTGCGCCTCCTCGATGACGCGCGCGATCTCCTCTTCCGCCATCCCCGGGTAGTGCTCGATCTCGAGCGCCGCCAAGCTGCCGCCCTCGTCGCGGCAAAGGCCGGTGAAGGTCACGACGGCGCCGACATCGCTTCGCCCTCGAGTCAGCGCCGAGATCTCGGTCGCGATGTTGAAAGCTTCCGACTGAACGCGCACCACCATCGCATCCTCTATGGCGCTCCGGCGGCTTTGCGCAAAAGATCTTGGGCATCGGCCAGCGTCAAGGCGCCGACATGCTTGCCGACGATGCGCCCGGAGGCATCGATGGCGAAAGTCTCGGGCACGCCATAGACGCCAAAATCGAGGCTCGTTCGTCCGGACGGATCGATGCCCACCTTTGCGTAAGGGTTGCCGAGATTGCCGAGGAAGCGCCGCGCATTCTCCGCCTCGTCCTTGTGGTTCAAGCCGAGGATCGTGACGCCCTTCTGCTTCGCGAGCTGCATCAGCACCGGGTGTTCTTCCCGGCAGGGCACGCACCATGAGGCAAAGACATTCACGAGGGTGCCGCTGCCGCCTCTCAGATCGTCATCGGAAAAGCCCGGCACCGCATCGCCGTCGCGCGTGAGTCCGGCAAGTGGAGGAAGCACGAAGGCCGGCGCTTCCTGGCCGATCAAGGGAGAAGGCAAAAGCGCGGGATCATGCCCGATCCGCGCGAAGAAGAGCCCTGCGAGCGCGAGAAAAACCGCCAGCGGAAGGAGGAGCCAGGGCTTGGCGAAAGCCCGTCGGGGCGGCGTGGCGACGTCGCTCATCGGCCGGTTCCATCGAGATCGGGAAGGCTCCGCGCCTCGCTCTCATAGGCCGCAAGGGTGAGGCGCAAGGCCCGATGGTCGAGCACGATCCAGGCGATGAGGACGGCGACCACGAAGAAAGTGATCGCGTAAGCGGCGATCACGAAGCCGATATGTGGCAGCGCCAGCAAGGTCATGCGTGCGCTCCACCCTCCACCGACGCGATCCCGGAAACCGGCGGTCTTTCCGTCGCGGCGAGGATGGCAAGCCGGCGCAGGCGACGGCGCAGGATCTGATTGCGCATCGCCGCGAGATGAAGGGCGAGATATAGAATCGTGAAGGCGACGGCCATCATCAGGAGCGGCAGAAGAATCTCCGGCGCGATCTTCGGTCCCTCGAGCGTGAACACCGACGACCCCTGATGCAAGGTGTTCCACCATTCAACCGAAAACTTCACGATGGGGATGTTCACGAAGCCGACGAGCGTTGCCAGGGCCGCGATCCTCGCCGCGTGCGCCTGATCCTCGATGGCATTCCAAATCGCCAAAATGCCGAGATAGATGAGGAGCAAGACGAGCACGGAGGTGAGCCGAGCGTCCCAGACCCACCAAGCGCCCCACATCGGCTTGCCCCAGAGCGAGCCGGTGACGAGGCACAGGAAGGTGAAGACGCAGCCGATCGGCGCCGCAGCCCTCATCGAAACCTCGGCGAGCGGGTGGCGCCAGACGAGCGCGCCGACCGCCGAGACAGTCATGACGGTGTAGATGAACAGCGAGAGCCATGCCGCCGGCACATGCAGATACATGATGCGCACCGTCTCGCCCTGCTGGTAATCCTCCGGCGCCGTGAAGGCGAGCCATAATCCTGCCGCGAACAGCAGGGCGGAAAGCCCAGCGAGCCAAGGCAGCGCGCGGACCGCGAAGGCCATGAAACGGCTCGGATTGGCGAGCGAGGTCAGGCTCGGCATGGCCTCGACATAATGCGATCAAGCGCAAGGGGCAATGCGGCCGCCTCGCGCATGGTGAAGGAATCGGATCGAGGGCGGATCGGAGCCTTCCCGCCCTCATCCAAGAACGACATTTGTGCTATGGAAGGCGCGGCGTTCGAGGCAGCCGGCAGGAGGAGACCTCAAATGGCGCCTGTCGAGCTGCACCGGTCCAGTGCCCTCAAGCCCCACATGGGCCTCGGTTCGAGCGTTTCGCGCCTGCGCGCCCGTTGGGTGAGCTTTGCGGCGCTCGGAGCGGCTTTCATCCTCTGCGGCACGATTGCCTTCGGCTCACTGGTGAGCGCCACCGTGGCGAGCGTGTGGATG
>JAFBAK010000368.1 GCA_019247795.1 Hyphomicrobiales bacterium
CTCGCAAAATGTTGTGCCCCGCCGCCTTCATGCGTTCCACTTGGTCAAAGCCGCACCACCAAAAACACGAGCGCTACCACTGCGCATCTGTACTGGCCGGCTTCCAACCGCCTCATGCCTGTGAGCTCATACTGGTGGGCGCGCCGCGCCAAGGCAGACGGATTTGGAGCATGGTCGCGAGCGTCTTGCGTCAAGTTTCGGACCAGCTCACTCCCTGCATGAAGATTTTTGTTTCCGTGATACTTGCAACTACTTCCCTGTTCGACGAGCAGGGAATTTCTCGCGTAAGTCGCTGAAATTTGGGTAAATTCACGGCCTGTACGAGCTGATTTCCCAATTTGTCCCTGTTAAATACCCTGATCGCAGGGTTAATTGGCGCAGACTGGTTCGCCGCAGACTGCCTCGTCAGCCAGCGATATTAAAATCAGTATCAATGATTTGGCTAGTGAATAACGACTCGACATTTGCGGCCCTTGGGCAGGGTCGTCTCGTCTGTCGAGGGCCATGAGGAGCCGCTAGGAGGGTGTTTTCGACGGATTTTCGCGCCCAGTCTCTGTTCGGCATTTTCCAATCTCCGACTTGGATTACGCCATTCCACTAAGCCGATGGTTAGCGCGCCCGCTGTCGATTTAACACGAGGTGGATGTGGCCGACGCAGGAGGGGAGGTAGGGGAGTGGAAAGCATATTCGATGAGCTCATCGGTTTGGGCAAGCAACATCTGAGATACGTCGATCCCTAATGGCTTCGCCGTTGGCTCGAACTTTGTCGGTTGTTCTACAGGGAGGAGGATAGGGCCCCCTGAGTATCTTATGGACGTAGATCGGCGCACGCCGCACGATCGCGGCGAGGCTCGGTCCGTCGGACATGAAGATATGGGCGCGATGGTCTCTCTTCCCAACACTGATGTGGGGAGGCGGTCAGAAAGAGCGAGCTCAGCAATCCCGGCTCTCGGCTGATAGAAGAAGCCCGAGGCGCCGACCACTAGTCCTTGGATTGCGGTACGCGCTATCGCATCGAAAGCTTCCGGAAAAGCGCCGAGCTCGAGAACGTCGCTCTGACATCTGCCACGGCCTCCGTCCTTGATCCAGGCCGGGCCTCGGCACTACCCGACCAGACCCTGTCGGAGTGGCTAGACGTCGCGTCTCGACCTTCGCCGACCCGCGGCCAGGCGGTGCAGTGGATCAGGCCCTTCGGGCCACCACCGAGCTTATGGCGAACCCACCGCCAACGGCATTGCGATGCGGCCGGAATTTTCGTGGGAAGGAGCAGTCCGATAGTGCGTAGTGTTTCCCACCGGGAAAATTTTCACATCGAGTGCCCCTTTTGTTTGGAGCTGCCATCAGCCGGCCGCCCAAGCTGTCTTCAGCCGGGTATATTCGTGAAGATAGAGACCGGCGCTTGCTGCGCGCAGAGCGGGATAATCGTTTAGCAAGGCACGTGCACCTGCCAGCGTCACGACCGAACACGCTTCAACTAGAATAACCCAGCGGGCGGGTTGCTCGATATCCTTGCGATCCTTGCTCTCCGCGGTCCTGGTGCCGGAGGCTTCGTCATCCCCCTTGAGAATGTGCGCGCCTGTGACCTCTGGAAGCGCAGCGACCTTCATCAAGATCGATGCTAGTCTTTTTCGCTCGCTCTCCTCATTAGGAACGTCGAACCGCAAGGTGAGAAGAGCGCCGCCCGAGCCCACCCCGAAGCTTGCGACCACACGTGCCAGCGAGCGAGAAGTTGTCTTGAAATGAGCGGTGGCGCGCTTCGTCCAGGAGGTCGGCGCGTTCAATCGATTGAGATAGTCTACGCCTTGCGTGACCTCAAAGGTTTGTGTTTCGTACAACGTGAAAAATTCGGGATGCGTTTTGTCGTCGGCGGCGCGATAACGTCTTCCCCGGAGGAAACCCGGTATGCCGACCCGCTCGGGCATGTGCTCGCACAGATGCCAGGCATAGAAGTCCGCGCGACCCTCATCCGAGATCCCGTTCCAGATCGCGATTGCTCCCTCACCGGCCAACATGTGCATCATCCCTGGTTTGCGTGTTGAACTGCGACGGCAAACATCGTGACGGGCGCGAAGCCTTCAAAGCGGGCCTCGACGCATTGTCCTGCTTTCGCGTGATGAACACCGGCGAAGGCGCCGCTCATAATGATCTGGCCGGCGTCCCAGAAAAGTCCGCGCCGCGCGAGATGGTTGGCGAGAAGGACGATTGGTTGCAGCGGATTCCCAAGCGGATTTCCGCCGCGCTTTTCGACAATCGCTTGGCCGTCGATGCTGAGAGAAATCCCGATATGTTCGAGATCGAGGCTGTGCCAGTCGGCGCGTGGCGCTCCCAGTACAATGCCGCCACTTCCGAGATTGTCGGCAATAAGCAAGGCACGCGGAGATTGAAATCCCTGCTCGGTCCTGCACGACAATAGCTCGAAGACGGCCAGGGCCTCACCGAGTGCCGGCAAGACATCGTCGATGACGTATTCGGTTCGCGATAGCACAGGCAGCCGATGCTTCACCTCGAACGCCAACTCACACTCAAAGCCATGTGACAGCGTTTTCAGCGGTACGTTGGCCCCTGACTTGAATACGGCATCGTCGAGGATTGGCGCGGAAATCACCTCGCCGTCAGGTGTCCGGGCCACTTTCCATCCGGCAATCCGCCGCCGGAGCAAAGCCTGAACGCGATCTTGAACGGCATAGCCCTGCTCGATGCTGGGCAATTCCCCAAACCCGGCGGTCAGCCGTCCATCGCAACGGCGTGCCCTAACGAGCGCTTCAGCCAACTCTCTCATGGCAACGCATTCAATTGGATGGGCATACCGTGGCGCGACGCGGACAGATAGGCGGCCTCCACGATCCTAAGAGCCCGCGAAGCATCGCGGAGACCGGCGACAGGCACGGATCCAGCCCGCACTTCGTCGAGAACGCGGCGAACAAAAAGCGGATAATAGACATCGGTTTCGAGGCGCGCGGGAATTCTTCGCGTTTCAATTTGTCCATCGGCTGACTTCGATCGGACAAGGATTTGATCGTCGCCGGACGCGTAATAGGAATCCTGCGAGCTAATCGAGAAGGTAAATTCCCGCTGAATTTTGTTGTCGCTCGGGAATATGTACCCGCACTCCAGGGTACCTATGCGGTTCTGCTTCGTCACCATTCGCACACTGATGACATCTTCGATCGAGAGGCCGTTAATTTCCGAGGACGATACTGCGGACACCGACACGATCTCGTCCCGCGCAAGAACAGAGAACAAGTCGATGAAATGCACCCCAAGATTGATCAGCGGACCGCCGCCGGCCAGGTCGAACCGCAGCATCCACGGTGTTCCCGCAGCCTCGTAACGGGATGGTGGCCCGGTCATGAAGCGGAAGCTGGCGAAATCAGGGCGCGTTTTCGTGTGCCCGACGATGTCCAGCGTATCGCTCATGCGGAAGATCATAGGTACTGCGACGTAGAGATTTTTTGCCTCAGCGCTGGCTCCCAGACGATCCACGTCGATCGCGCGGATTCCACAGGGCTTCTCGATCGCAAACGGAATGCCGCGTTCAATCAATTTTCCTGCCAGCGTAGGCATGTCGATGTGACGGCCAAACACGAATGCAAAATCGACGGTCTGCATATCCAGTAGGTTGTCGAGATTGCGATAGACCTCGCAGCCGAACCGCTTCGCCAAAGCTAGACCGGTTTTCTGAGCGCTGTCCGTGACACCGACCACACGTAAGCTCGGGGCCTCGAGCGCATCGAGATAGAGCGGCATGTGCCAATGCGTCGATTCGACGATCGCGATTCTCACTACGCCGCCCCTTGAATTTCAGCGGGGCTGACCGACTGGCCCGTTGCCGCGGATCGCAGGATTGCAGCGGTTACCTGCAGACTGCGACGTGCATCCTCTGCGCTGACCAGCGGCTCTTCATGTTCCTTGATGACGCGGCAGAAATGCCGCAACTGGCGACGATAGGCATCCTGGGCCTTCACGATGCGCCCCTCCCGACTGATTGGCCGTGTCCAACCGGCCTCGCCGTCGACGCGATATTTCCATACATGCAGATCCGGAAACTCAAGCGAGCCATCGCTGCCGAGAAAGCGGTAGGAGTTTTCGCGGCTCACTGGGAAATTGGGGTTCTCGCCGGAATTCGCATCCCATGACCAGGGCGACGGGCTGGCATCGCATCCGGTGATCGTGCCGAGCGCTCCGCTTTCAAAGTCCAAAAGGACCGCGACGGTATCCTCGACCTCGTGCCTACGCGCGGACCGACGGGCCGCCGCGGTAACGCTGACGATCTCCCCGCACATGAATCGCAGCAGGTCAACGTCATGAACAAGGTTGGTAAGGACGGGGCCAGCACCAGCAACCCGTCGCCACTGCGGCTCGAAATAGCTGCGGGGTTTCAGAACGGCCCACAACACGTTGACCGCCAGTAACTGGCCAAGTTCGCTTTTCACAATATCGCGCGCTTCGCGCACGATCGGATTATGGCGCCGATGATGCCCAACCAGAATTTTCGCGCCAGTTGAATTGGCCGTCGCTATCAGCTCTGTGGCTTCAGCCGGGTGCTTGGCAATTGGCTTCTCGATCAACACCGCAATTCCACGTCGAATTGCAGTCAGAGCCACCTTGCAATGCAGCGGGGTCGGCACCGCGACGATGATCCCGTCGGCGCGCTGAGCATCCAGCATGTCTTCCAGAGAGCGAAAGTGAGGCACGCCAAACTCGTGAGCGAGGCTCCCGGCTTCACTTGCCGGATCGGCAATACCAATGAGAGTCGTTGCGGGCTCATCGACGCAATATTGCGCATGACGACGTCCGATCGCGCCTACTCCTACGACGCCGATGCGCACGGCCGTGTCGGTTGTCCGATCAACCACCTGCGGACTCCGGCCGGGACGCGTCCGTCTTGCGGTGAGCGACGCCGGGAAGCCGCTCCAGTAACGAAAGTGGGAGACCGCCACCGATCATGATATTTCGCCAGTGTTGTAGTGACTCATTCGATGGATCCGGAACGAAATCTTCTGGCTAATCGAGATAGGAGCCGCCAT
This sequence comes from Hyphomicrobiales bacterium, assembly GCA_019247795.1. Taxonomy (GTDB): domain Bacteria; phylum Pseudomonadota; class Alphaproteobacteria; order Rhizobiales; family Beijerinckiaceae; genus GAS188. Next base: position 5,028 of record JAFBAK010000368.1, read on the forward strand.
TGACGTTGATAGTTTCACCGATGACGTAGCTCGAGGCATCGGACAACAGAAACAAAACAACCGAAGCAATCTCATCCGGCTGCGCGAAACGACCCAGCGGAATTCGCGAAATCGTCGTTGCCTGATGGGGCTTACTCATCTCTCGAGTCAGTTCCGTATCGACGATTCCGGGCGCGATGGCGTTGACGCGCACATCATAGGGAGCGGCCCAGGCGGCGAGCGACTTCGTCAGCCCGATCATTCCGGCTTTTGCAGCGGTGTAATGCGCGTTACCGATGAAGTCGCCTCTCTTTCCGGCGACTGACGAGACATTAACGACGCGGCCGAAACGGCGCCTCAGCATGTCGGGCATCACGGCATGGCAGCAGTTGTACGCACCCGTGAGGTGGACATTGAGCATGCGATCCCAGCGCTCGCGAGAGATGTCCGGAAACGAGACGAAATCGCCGATGCCAGCATTATTCACCAACAGATCGACCGCACCGAGCACGCGTTCGATCCTTTTGACCGCCTGCGTTACCGCCGCGGTGTCACCGACATCGCATGAGATGGCGGTCGCACCAGCACCGGTCGCGCGAAGGCTGGCGGCGAGTTTTTCGGCGGCGGGCTCGTCGCGGTCCGCGACCACGAGATGGGCGCCTGCCGAAGAAAGCACCCGTGAAATGCCTGCGCCGATACCTTTGGCGCCGCCCGTGACAATGGCGATGCGACCCTTGATGCTTTCGTCGATTTGAATGGCGCGTAGTTCAGGCATTGGAAGATTTCCTGAGCGCGTTGCCGGAAACAAAATTCATCACGCGTCGCGCCGGCCAAAGATCTGCGATCTCGTTAACCGTCGCCGCGAGATCCGGCGCCACCTCTTTCATGCGCTCCGGCGTGAAGCGCGAAGCAGGACCGGCGATGCTGACGGTGCCAACCGCAACCCCATCGCGCCCGAGAATCGCTAATGCCATGGCGCAGGTACCAGGCTCGCCTTCCTCTATCGCCATGCCATAACCGCGAGCGCGTGTTGCTGCGAGCTCCCTGATCAGCGTTGGCTCATCGCGAACAACGGGCTTGCCGAAGCGTGCCGGCACCACAAATCCGCGCTTCTTGACGAGGCTGACCGCGGCTGCGTCGTTCATCGTCGACAGCCACGCCTTGCCGGTGGCCGTTGCGTGCAACACGACGGCCTGCCCGAGATCAGGGTCGTATCTCAGGCCAGACAAAGCGCCTTGCGACTTGGCGATCCAGAACAGCGTGTCGCCTTCCACCAGAGCGAGGCGGACGAGTTCCCCGGTTCGAATGGCCAGCCTATCCAATGACGGCTGGCAGATGTCGGAGGTGCCGGCCACCGCAAGAATACGAAAGCCGACTGCGGCGAGCTTCACGCTCAGCCGATAGCGTTGGCTAGTATCGTCCTGCAGCGCGAAGCCACGATTGACCAAAGAGGAAAGCAGACGATGTGCGGCGCTTTTGGGGATATCGAGGCGACGTGCGATGTCGCTCACCGGCAAACCATTGGGCTCGTCGGCAAGGAGCTCGATGATGTCCATCACCCGGTCGACAAAATCACCCAAAGGCATTTTTGACCTTCATCAGAACATAGTTCTATTTGGCTATCGGACGGACCCTCTGTCAAGGGCGAGAGGCTTCCAGCGTTCACTCAGCGCTGACCAGATTTGACTTTTCTGGGATCAACGCGATAGAACATCGTTCTGTTTCGTGGTGAGAAGCATGAAACCTCCTAACAAGGCGAACACAGCAGGGATTGGCCGGAATTGGGCCCCGCCGGTAATTTGGTTCGGCCCTGCGGTGCTCCTGCTTCTCGCTGTGACTCTCTATCCGACAGCCGTAGTAATTTGGCTGAGTCTCAGCCGCACGCGTTACTACGACGTCATCGGCTGGGCCGGTCTCGGCAATTACGCTTCTGTGCTGACCTCCACACCATTTTGGGACCTCACCTTCAACTCCCTCGTCTATCTGACAGGGTCTCTCGCTATCGTGTTGCCGCTCGGGCTGTTCTGCGCCCTTGCGCTGCAAACGATGAAGCGCGGCGCCTCGTCCTTGCGAGTGCTGCTGCTGCTGCCTTGGACACTGTCCATGGCGGTCGTTGGCTGCTTTTGGCTATGGCTGCTGAATCCGTCCTACGGACCCATCAGCTACGGGATGAAATCCGTTGGGCTCACACCCGGCCTGATGCTGGGCGATCCAGGCGTCGCACTATTGTTGCTGATCGTGGTCACGGCCTGGTGGTCGTTCCCTTACGTCATGGTGATGATGAGCGCCGCCCTACAAGGCGTTCCGGGCGAGCTCTATGAGGCTATCGAGATCGACGGCGGCGGATTCTGGTCTCGCCTGCGTCACGTGGTCTGGCCGCATATAGATACCACGCTCGGCAGCACCGCGCTGGCCCTGAGCATCATGTATCTCACGCTCATTACGCTCATTCTGGTTTTGACGGGCGGCGGGCCGCTTGGAACGACCAGCACGTGGAGCTTCGAGGTCTTTGTCGATGCCTTCAGGTCGATTGACATCTCTCCATCGGCGGTGATCTCGATCGTCGTCCTCATCGTAAATCTGCTGCTCGGCCTCGCCTACCTCCGGCTGACAGGCCGTGTTTCAGGGTAATGCGGTCATGCGCACGACACCGGCCGAACGCCTAATCTCACGCCTGACCATAACCGCTCTGACGCTAGTCGTTGTCGGCCCCATAGCATGGGCGCTGGTGACGTCGCTCAAGACCGAGGCGAACGTCATCACATTTCCGCCCTCCTTGTTGCCGTCGCCTGCGACGCTTGCCAGCTATGTGGCCGTCTTCCGCGAGCAGAATTTCTCCGTTGAGCTTTTCAACTCCGTCCTTTACGCAATCGCTTCGATCGCGCTGACGCTGGCCGTCTCAGTGCCCGCCGGTTATGCCGCATCAAGGATGACGTTCCCGGCCAAGCGCGCCGTCATGCTTCTCATATTGGCGACGTCCATGATTCCCGGCGTCGCGCTGCTGACACCGACATATTTTGTCCTCGACGCAATCGGCTGTCTGAACAACCCCGTCGCGATCATCGTCCTTCAGGCCGCCCGACTGGTGCCGCAGACGATTTGGTTCATGCAAAACTTTGTGAATGCGGTGCCGGTCGGGCTCGACGAGGCTACCCAGGTTGACGGTGCCACGCGCTGGCAGACCTTTACCCGGCTCATTTTGCCGCTGATAAAGCCAGGCATCGCGGCGGCTGCCGTGCTCGGTGTGATTACAACCTGGAATGACTACATCACGGTCGCGGCTTTCGCGCCCGACATCGCCCGCCGCACGCTTCAGGTCGCGCTGGTGAACCAGGTCTTCGACACCATTGGGATCACCTGGTCGTATGTCATGGCCTTCGCAATCGTCTCATCGATACCCATCGTCGCACTCTTTCTCGTCGCGCAGCGGTGGTTCATTGCCGGTCTGACAGCTGGCGCGGTCAAAGGCTGATTTCAGAAGCAACGCAACTCGTAAATTCACAAGCAGCGCAACTGGGAGGAGAGGATGTCTCGCAAAAAGGATGTGAACCTGTCCCGGCGTTCGGTCGTGGCCGGACTTGCCGCGGCAGGGTCCGCAACGGGTCTTGCGCTTCGAAGATCTTTTGCGCAATCCGGCGCCGAGGTCAGCTACAATAGCTTCCTCGATCCAGCCAACGCCAACGATCCGCGCTCGGCCGCACAAACTCGCATGATCGAAGCCTTTGAGAAGGCAAACCCAGGCATCAGGATTAAAGTCGTCGTGGATCCGTCCGGCGCCAATGGCATTCGCGCCGCGCGCACCAAAACAGACTCGCCTGACGTTATACGCGTCGCGAACTTTCAGCAGCCGGAGTTTGCCGCGACGGGCTCGATCCTGCCGCTCGATGATCTCGTCGTCCGCGACAAGATGGACGTCAACGACTGGCTGATTCCACTGGAGCAGACCAAGGTCAACGGCAAGCTGTGGGGACTTCAGCAGGATTATCGGATTCCGATCCTGGTCTACCACAAAAGCCTCTTCGACCAGGCCCAGGTGACGACACCGCCGCGTACTTATGACGAGGTCGGTGCCCTTGGCGCCAAGCTCACTAAGGGCAACAACATCGCCTACGCCATTCCGATCGGCGTCGCGGGCGGCATCGGGGGTGCCCAGGCCTTAGTCGAGTTCATTCTGAGCTCGATTCTCGCCGGTAATACAGGTGCATTCTTTGCCCCTGACGGCCGCAACATCGGCTTCTCCGATGAGCGTCTGCTGCTTGCGGCCACGACCATTCGCGATCTCTTCGGCAAGTACAAGGCGTCAACCCCGGTCACGCTGCAATTTGGCATCAACGAATTGCAGGATGCGCTGCGTACCGGCATCGTAGCATCGGCCTCGTTTGGCCTCTATCGCTACAAGGGCCTGGAGCGCCAAGTCCCCAATCACGATTTAGCATGGGCGGCGGCGCCGTCGGTAGAGCCGGCCGACAAGCACACCGTCTACGGTTTCCAGCTCAGCATCAATGCGAATTCGCCACGCAAGGATGCTTCCTGGGAGTTCGTCAAATACATGACCAGCCCGGCAGCGCAAATTCTTGCCGCCCGCGGCGGCGAAGTGGTTGCCCGGGCGAGCGCGTACAACGATCCCTACTTCGCCTCGCCCGAGGCCGCCGATCAGAAGGGCTGGAAGGAACTCGTGCAGCAACGCGGACGTATGGTCACCTACTCCGTCATCCAGTCGACTTTTAATCAGATTGCCGGAGAGGCCTTGCAGCGCATGATCCTGCGCAGCGGCACTCCGGAAACCGTGGTTACGGAAATCAAGACCCGTTACGCCGAAGCTCTCGCCAAGGCCTGATCTTAAAAGCAGGCGCGGTGCTTCCGTTGGAGTGGGACGCTTGGCATGCGCCGGGGCTTGCCGCCTAAGAAGCTCGGGACCGCGTGCACTTAGACAGCGGCAAAGTCATTAGAACTTCGGAAGCCAATCCCCGGGATGATCAGAAGTCGACATGGATTTAAAATGACGCTGCACGGCAGGAGCCCGTCATGAAGTATCGCCTTTTGGGAGGGACCGGGGTGCGTGTCAGCGAGTACACGCTTGGGACAATGAGTTTCGGCTCCGACGGAAATACTGATGAAAGCGAGTGCATCCGCATTGTGCACGCTGCGCTCGATCGGGGCATCAATTTCATCGATACCGCGGATACCTACTCCCACGGCGAAGCTGAACAGATTGTCGGCAAGGCAATCGCCGGCCGGCGCGATAAGATAGTTTTGGCGACGAAGTTCCGTCTACCATCCGGCGACGGACCAAACGAGCAAGGTGGATCGCGGTACTGGATCATGCGACAGGTCGAGAACAGCCTGCGGCGCCTCGGAACGGATCACATCGATCTCTATCAGATGCACCGCCCGGATCCGCAAACCGACCTCGACGAGACACTTGAGGCTCTCACCAACCTCGTGACCCAAGGCAAAGTGCGATATTTGGGCTGCTCGACCTTTCCAAGCTGGTATCTTGCCGAAACTCAAGCCGTCAGCCGGCTACGGCAGTTGTCCCGTTTCGTGAACGAGAGCTCCCCGTATTCGCTATTCGTGCGCATCGCGGAGAGGGAAACGCTGCCTGCTGTGCAATATTATCGAATGGGCTTTACGGCCTGGAGCCCGCTCAATGGAGGTTGGCTGACCGGCAAATATCGGACTGGTTCAGCGCCGTCGCCCGATTCGCGGGCGGAACGCGTCAAAGGCCAATGGGGCGAACACTATCCAATCCTGCAAAAGCGCTTTGAAATGCAGCGCCCAGGCAACCGGCGAAAACTTACTCTGTTGGCCGATCTCGAATCCCTCGCTGAAAACGCCAACCTGCGATTGGTGCATCTGGCCCTAGCCTTCCCCTTATCTCACGCGGCGGTCACCTCGGTCATCGTCGGTCCGCGTAAGCTTTCACAATACGAGGACATGCAGACGGGGTTCGACACGCGGTTAGATTCCGCCACGCTCGACATGATCGACGCGCTCATCGCTCCGGGCGATCTGATTGAGGAAGCCGATCGCGGCTACGTCTCACCCTGGATGACACCGGAGGCGCGGCGCGAAGACGGCAGCAGGGCAGGCGTTCGGCAGGGCGCCTACCGCTGATGTTGAGGGAGTGTAGGCTGTTCACGTGAGTGAGCTGGCGGAAGACGTGTCCACGAACGGAATTGTAGGCACCAAGGATAAGGCGGCCATGCGCTACAGGCGCTGGCCCGAGGCGCTGAAGCGGCGGATCGTCTTTGAGACGCGGCGGCCTGGGGCCTCGGTCTCGGTTGTGGCGCGGCGATACGATGTCAATGCCGACCAGGTGTTCACGAGGCGGCGGGATCCTGGCATTGCACCCAAGATGAAAAGCGCCACGGAGCGAATGGGCTTCGCAGCCACGAGCTCTAATTTCAACAGGAAGAGCAATCCATGAGAGTCTTGGTGAGCGGCGGAAGCCGTGGGATCGGAGCGGCGGTTTGCTTACGGATAGCTGAAGCCGCACTTGCGAGAGGCGAGCGCCCGAAGATCGCAGTCTGTGGTCGAGAGGCCTCTGAACCACAGGAGCAGGTTGCCCGTTCGGTGCGGGAGATGGGTGGCGACGCTATTGCTTTGGCCGGAGACCTCAGCGACGTCGACGTTGCCGCCAAGCTTGTGGATGCGGCCGTGTCGGCGTTCGGGGGCCTCGACGCTCTCGTTTGCAATGCCGGCGTAGCAAGCCCGGGGAAAATCTGTGATCTGTCGGTTGCCGATTGGGACAAGATGTTCGACATCAACCTTCGAGGCGCCTGGCTGCTCGCCAAAAGTTCCTACCCGCACCTGAAAGAAAGTCGTGGCGCAGCCTGCTTCACCTCTTCGATGTCGGGGCAAGTGCCGCACGCAGGATCGGGCCCGTATAGCCCAACCAAAGCCGCACTCACGATGCTTGCACAAACGCTGGCCCTGGAGTGGGCGCCAGACGGAATACGCGTCAATGTCGTTTCTCCGGGCATGACGCATACCCCTATGTCTGCGAAGATGTACGCAGATCCAGTGATCAAGAAGGCGAGAGAAGCTCTAATCCCTCTCTCCAGGATCGCCGATCCGAAAGATATCGCCAATGCAATTGAGTTCATGATCAGCCCGCTATCGAATTACGTTACGGGTCAGGATCTTTGTGTCGACGGCGGCTTTACCAAATCGATCCTCAGCCACATACCTGGACGTCCCAGTTCAAAAGCCCAAGGCGCTTGATAGACGTTGTTGCGGGCTCAGACACCTGAAGAGTCTGCGACTAACTCATTTCGCCACCCTCTTTTGGGTCGAACGTGCCTCGCTCGGGCTGCAAGGCTAATGGGCGTTTAGGGGAGATCTCGTCAAATGATCATCAATACGTTTTCATACATCTGGTCTGCGACCGCGATCGATGCGATGTGCAATCTCAGCCGCCGCGGGTTCAACGTCTTTGAAGTGCCGATCAGTTCCCCGCATTGCTGGCCAGATGAGATGACCCCGGTAATGCGTTCGGATGCAAAGAAGCGTCTACAGGATTGCGGTGCTAGCGTGAGGTCGCTCAACGCCGGTGGATACGACATCAATCTAGCGAGTCCTGCCGCAAATATGAGGCGTAAGAGTACAGATCACATCAAAGATGTGATCGACCTTGCCTTCGATTGGGGGGCAGTCGACGTGGTGATCTCACCGGGCACACGGCGCCCGATGATCTCTCCATCACTTCCGAAGACACTTGGCTGGCTGTATGAGAGCCTGGAAATTCTGTTGCCGCGGGCTGAGCAGGCTGGCGCCCGACTTCTACTTGAAAACACGCCGTATTGCTTCAGGTCCACATTCGATGAACTGCTCATGGTTGTAAAAGAAGTTAACAATGAGAAATTGAAGATCGTTTATGATGTTGCGAATGCGGCCTATATTAAGGAAGATCCCGTTGCATGTCTGTTGTCCGGACATTCAGCAATTGGCCTCGTGCATATCTCTGATACCGGCCTTGAGGAATGGGGCCATGACCCGATCGGCACTGGGGTCGTCAACTTCGAACACCTAGGAAGAGCAGTTGAGGCTACCTGCAAAATCGAGAACGTTGTTCTTGAAATCATTCGTGAGAAGGACCCCCTGGGGGAAATCAACAATGGAATTGCGGAGCTTCAGAAGAGAGGCTGGAATCTAAAGTCTTTCGCCAGTAAAAATAAGCAGAGGTAGCGAGCACAAATGGACAAATGGCAAATCGCATTGTTGAGAGACGTTTTGCGCTCCGATGCACTTTCAAGCCACCGGGTCAAAGACGAACATCCCCATTACTGGGGTGAGGTTTAAGCTCAACTCGCCTGCTGCGACAACCTACGGCTAAGCTTTCGAGTTCCTTCGCAATGGGGCCACCAACGGGCATACTCGATTAGGCGGGTGGGCTTTGCAGGGATATGGGTCACCGCCTCCGAGAGGTCGGAGCCAAGTCTTAGCATGCTATGCGGTTAGCGGAGTAGATGCCTCGAATGGGCCTGGTGCCAACATCTTAAAATAGGTTAGTTGATAGGAGAAAACGTAGCATGAGCATGATCTCGGAAGAGGCTCGCGCCTTGCAGCCGACATGGGCCGGCGTCGAACGGCTTAGGGCTCTTGGTGAGCATGCGTTCGCGGCAGAATGTGCGAAGGAGGTGCGGCGGCGCGAGGGGAAAGCAGCCTGGCACCAAAAGCATTGGACCCGTCGTCCGCTAGCGATGAAGCAACGGTATTAGCGGCAGAAGTTGCTGGCGGCGCGGGAGGTAGCGAAGGTGCGAGCCTCCGTGAAGCTGATGGCCGACATTGGCAACGAAGCTGGTTATGCGAGGGGCTGGAAGGAAGGGCGCGAAGCGCTCATGGCCGAGCTGCGCGAGCAGGGTAGCAACTACGATCTGGGGAATGTCGCACCATGCTGATGAACCGCAAACGCGAGTATCTGACCAAGGCTGAGTTCGAGAAGCTGATCACCGCGGCGAAGGCCAGTCGTTACGGCCAGCGTGACGCGACCATGATCCTTACCACCTATTGCCACGGCCTGCGCGCCAGTGAGGCATGCGCCCTCGAGTGGCACGATGTAGACTTCGCTCGGGCCGAAATGCACAAATACTTAGCATCAACAATTAGCATAAAGCCGGCTGAGTATCCTAGCGCCCCAGCCAGAAATTTAGCGTCTTTTCTAGTGGCTTAGTTGAAGAAATCGGCAGCCTCGTTCGGTTCGCTACTCGCCACCCGCTTCGGGCGCCGCCATCCGATCGAAGACATCGATCGTCAGCCTGGCCGCCATTCCAAAATCAGCGTCGCGAGAGGCGGAAGGACGAGCGAAATTGAAAATGGCTGGTTGTGACTCGAGAGTGGTTCGGCTCTAACGCCGCCTGCATTGCCCATGTTGCTGCCTGCATAGATCGCCGCATCGGTGTTGATCATCTCACGATATTCGCCAGGTTCCGGCACACCGAAGCGATAGCCGATCCGTGGAACCGGCGTGAAATTCGATACGACGACTGCGAGGCTGCGCTCATCGGCGCCGCGACGCGCCCAGGCGATCACGCTATTGTCGCGATCATCCGAGACGAGCCATTGAAAGCCGCTCGTCTCGCAATCTCGTTCGTGCAAGGCCGGCAACTCGCGGTAGACTTTGTTGAGATCTCGGATCAGCTGCTGCACGCCGCGATGATCAGCATTTTGGACGAGATCCCAATCGAGCCCAACATCGTGGTTCCATTCCCGTTCCTGTCCGAACTCGCTGCCCATGAAAAGGAGCTTCTTGCCGGGATGCCCCCACATGAAGCCGAGATAGGCCCGTAAATTGGCGAAGCGCTGCCAGCGGTCGCCAGGCATCCGCCCGAGGAGCGATCTCTTCCCGTGCACGACCTCGTCATGGGAGATCGGCAAAATGAAATTCTCGGAAAATGCATAAAGCAGGCCGAACGTCAGATTTTCGTGATGATGGCGGCGATGGATCGGATCATGAGAGATGTAACGCAACGTGTCGTGCATCCAGCCCATGTTCCATTTGAAGCCGAAGCCGAGCCCGCCCGTGTAGGTCGGGTGGGATACGCCGGGCCAGGAGGTCGATTCTTCCGCGACCGTTGCCACGCCTTGGCCGAGAGCATAGACAGCTTCGTTCATATGCCGCAGGAAGGCTATGGCTTCGAGATTTTCGTTTCCCCCGTAGCGGTTCGGTATCCATTCTCCTGATCGGCGGGAATAGTCGAGGTAGAGCATGGAAGCGACCGCGTCGACGCGCAGCCCGTCGAGGTGATATCGCTCGATCCAGAAGCGCGCGTTGTCGATGAGGAAGCTCACAATCTCGTCGCGACCGTAATTGTAAATGCAAGTGCCCCAGTCCTTGTGGAATCCCTGACGAGGATCGGCATGCTCGTAGAGATGCGTGCCGTCGAAATTGGCGAGTCCATGAGGGTCGTTGGGAAAATGCCCCGGCACCCAATCAAGCAACACGCCCAGTCCCGCCCGATGCGCTTTGTCGATGAATTGAGCGAACTCGTCCGGCGAGCCGAAGCGCGAGGTGGGCGCGAAAAGCGAGACCGGCTGATATCCCCATGATCCGTCGAATGGGTACTCGGCAATCGGCAAAAGCTCCAAATGGGTGAAGCCGAGATCGCGCACGTACGGAATGAGTTGCTCGCCAAGCTCAGCATAGCTCAGATAGCGGTTATTCTCCTGGGGCAGCCTCATCCAGGAGCCGAGATGGCATTCGTAGATCGACATGGGGGCGCGGCGCGCCTTCGTGGCACCGCGCTTGGCGAGCCATTCGGCATCGCTCCACGAATATTGGGGAACGCCGTGCAGCACGGAGGCCGTTGCGGGCGGACGCTCGGCTGCGAAGGAGAGCGGATCAGCCTTGAACAAGAGAGTGCCGACCGCGGTCATGATCTCGAATTTGTAGCGAATGCCGGCGACAAGCTCGGGAACGAATAACTCCCAAACCCCCGCTTGATGGCGCAATCGCATGGGATGGCAGCGTCCATCCCAGCTGTTGAAATCTCCGATGACGCTGACCCGCCGCGCATTGGGGGCCCAAACCGCAAAAGAGAAACCGCGGACGCCATCCATCTCGATCTGCTGGCCTCCGAAGCGTCGCGACCAAACATCCTCCGAGGGGCTCCGCAGTTTCGAAAGATCCTCGGTCGAAAGGACCTCGCCGAACGCGTAAGGGTCATGCCGCGTCTCGCTCGCGCCGGAACCCCAATCGATGCGGAGGCGGTAGCCGGGCCTGACATCGCCCGCGAGCGCCGCTGCGAAAAAGCCTGCCTGATCCACCTTGCCCATCCGGGCGAGCACGGTTTCGTCCGAGCCGATGATTGAGACGGCGCGCGCCCCAGGCACGAAGGCACGAATCTCCCAAAGGTCAGGAGCCACTTGATGCGGGCCGAGCACCGAAAAGGGATCACCATGCTCGGCTTTGATGATCGAGGCGATCGTATCTTCACGCAGGACGCTGCTTGAGAAAGGATTATCCGGCCGCGTCAAGCGGTTTGCGTCGCCTGTCTCCCCCTTCATGGGCCACCCGCATCCTCGTCCAGCATTGCGAGAACACCCCGCACGGGTGTTTCGACCCAGTCGGGGCGATGGTTGGCCTCGTAGTCGACCTCGTAAAGAGCCTTGCTCAGAATATAGAAGCGCAGCAATCGCCGCCGCGCGTTCCTGTCTCCGATCGATATCGAACTGCCGCGCAGAGTGCCTTCGTAAGCGCTCAGGAAAGCGTAGTTGGCAAGGCGCTGCCATTCAGCTGCCACCGCGCCTACTCGAGATGCACGTTCGGTGAGGCGCTGGCTGATGTCGCGAGTGACTGTTTCCGCCACATATGAGAATGACCGCAACATGCCAGCCACATCGCGAAGCGGTGAGCTCTTGACGCGTCTTTCGGAGGCTGGGCGCGTCGGTTCTCCCTCGAAATCAACGATGATCATATCATTCTGCGCGATCAGCACTTGGCCCAGATGAAAGTCGCCATGGATGCGCATCTTCACGGCGTTGTCCGGTGCTGTACCAAGGCGATCGAGCAAGCCCAGGCATTCTTCCCGGCGTCGGATGAACGTCTCCAATATTTCGCGTGCCGAATCTGGGTCGGGGCGCGCAAGCCGGCTTTCGACGGCCGCGTAAGCACGCCCCGCGATCTCCCGTGAATTGGCGATCGAAGCGCGCATATCGTCGTCGGTAAGCGCCTCGATCGAGAACGCTGAATCGCTCGTCGGCGTTGCCAAGGCGCGATGAAGATCAGCAGTTCGCTTGCCGAGGATCTTGGCGTATTTCCGGTAAGTGGCGAAAACTTCGGTGAGGGGTGGAGTTTCGCCTTCCGGAACAAGCGTGAG
>JAFBAK010000375.1 GCA_019247795.1 Hyphomicrobiales bacterium
GGTCCTCGTCACATGATCGCGAATGCGCTCGCGAGCCGCCTCGAGGCGCGTCAAATCGTACATCTGCTGTTCTCGTTGCATGTTCTCGATGGTTATGGGGTGAGAGGCTCGCGCCCGGTCGCCGATCCGGCGCTGAGCCCTCTCGATGACGGCCCTGATTGCTCCCTCGGCGGCGGCCACGCATACCAGGCGACCGTTGTCGAACCTGAGCGCGTCACCATCGTCTAGCCGTAAAGGCTTGTCCAGATCGAGCAAGACCTCGACGCCGCCGCGCAGGACAGTGGCGATCCTCATTGGCGAACGTCACGGCATGCGAGATGCTTGCTGCTCAGATGAGCTCGGACTGCGGATAGAGCTCACGCACATCGACGGTGCCATCGTCTCGGCGCTCCTCCAAAGCTTGCCCCTTACGCTCGAGAACGACGGCGATCACGGTCAAGGAAGGAGACGCGCTCAGACAGCGCGCGGCCTGTTCACGAGAACGATGCCGCCAAGCACGAGCGCCACGGCGACGGCGACCCCGGCATCGAGCGGGTCGCCCATGAGGAAGTGGCCGGCGAGAACGCCGATCAATGGCGTCACGAAAGTGAAGGCCGACATCTCACCTGCATGGTATTGCCGCAAGAGCCAGTACCAGACGAGATAGGTGAAGCCGGCAACCCAAACCGTCTGGTAGACGAGGCTCGCGGCCGGCACGAAAGAGAGCGTCATCGGCACGTTCTCGCCCATGACGAGAGCCGCCACTGCCAAAAGCACGGCGGAGACGGCGAGCTGGTAAAGCAGGACCTTGGCAGCCGGAACGGCGTTGAGCTTCGTCGCCTTCACGGTCAAGGTCACCATCCCCCAGAAGGCGCCAGCCACCAAAGTGAGGAGGTCGCCGATCACCGGGGTCAGCCCCTGTTGCGTCGAGACGCCGAGCGCGATCGCGACGCCGGTGAAAGAAAGCGCGAGACCGAGCCATTGGATCAAGCGCATCCGCTCATGCGGCAACAAGAAAGCCGCGCCGAGAGCCACGAAAAACGGGGCGGTGTAGAGAAACAGCGCGGCGTGGCTCGCGCTTGTCCATTGCAGGCCGACGAAGAGCGCCAGGAACTCGAGGGAGAAGAGCACGCCTGCGGCAATTCCCGGCCACAGGCTGCCGTCAGGTGTGAAGAGCTTCGGATCTCGCCACCAGCTCCATCCACCGATGATGAGCGTCCCGCCGATGGAGCGGATCGCTGCCTGAGTGATCGGCGGCACTTCGGCAAGCGCGAGCTTCGCCAGCACTTGCTGCAAGCCCCAGCTCGCGCAGCAGACGAGCATCAAAGAGAGAGCAAAGCGATCAAGCGAGCGAGGTTGAGACATGAGGTGAGCGTCGTTGAACCACGTGGATCGAATTCGTTTGAGCGCTTGGAAGAAGGCTTGCTTGATCAACCACGGCGCAGGGTGAACAGGGTGAACAGGGTGATCATGCCGATGAGCGTGAGGACGCCCGACGTGAAGGAAAGCCAAAGGGCGAAGGAAAGACCGATGCGCTCGAACATCGCCGCGTAAGCGAGCGGGGCGAGTGCGAAGGCGACATTCTGAAACCCGGCGAGCACGCCGGTCGCCCGCCCATAGCTGCGTGAACCGAAGAGCGCCAGCGGGATCATCACCCGCGCGAGGCTCATCGAGCCGGTGGCCACGCCATAGACGATCATGAAGACCGCAGGTGAGCCGCTCGCACCGGTAAGAGGAATGGCGAAGGATGCCGACAACAAGGCCCCGGCGACGATGCCCGTGAGCAAGGGTGTGTGACGAGAGCCCATGGCGAGATCGATGAAGCGCGAGCTCACCTGCAGCACTCCGAGCAGCGAAGCGAGCGATATGGCCTGCGCCCGCTCGGCTCCGAGATGGCGCAGGAGGTCGACGATATGGACGGATAGTCCCCAGGAGATGAAGCCGCTGAGGCACATGCAGGGGACGAGGATGGCGAACGCGATTTTGTGAAGCGAAGGCGAGATGCCTTCGGCGACGCTTCGCGCGGGCGTCGTTGCGGGCGGCGGTGCGATCTTGGCGCGCAGAAGCCACCAATGAAAGGGAGCGCTCACGAGGAGATGCATGAGGGCCAGAACGAAGCAGGTCGCGCGCCAACCCAAAGAGCCGTCCAGAAAGCTCAAGACCGGCCACGCAACCGATGAAGCAACGCCGGTGAACAGCATCAGGACGGTCATGGCGCGCCGTGCGCCGGCGCCCGCGAGCTGCGCGACCGCGACGAAGGCGGAGTTCGTCAAGAGCATCGAGCTCGCAATACCCATCACGACCCAGGCCAGAAGGTAGGTCGCAAGACCGGTGGAGACGCCGACCAGCATCAGCGCCCCACCCATGATGACCGAGCCGAGGGGCATGATCGCGCCGGCACCGCCACGATCGAGCCTTCGCCCGAGCCAAGGTGCAAGAGAGGCGCTCACGAGCAGCATCACAGTCACGCCGCCATAGACGACCTCTTCGGAAAGCCCGACGTCGCGCGAGATGTCTCCGGCCAGTATGGTGGGGAGGTAGAAACTTGTACCCCATCCAACGATCTGGCCGGCGCCAAGCCCCCCGATCAAACGTGCAAGGGGGAAATGCGCGGCGAAGCCTTGGGTTCTTGCGAGCGACATTGCCACGTTCTGCCGGGTTCTCGGTTCGACCTAGTTTGTTGAGCGTCTCACGCCCACGCTCGCGGCAAACCTGGCGCTTGCAGGTCATGCGACACTATGGTTTTGCCACCCCGCGCCTTGGAAACATTTGCGCGCCCGGATGAACGATCTTTTCGCCCCGATTCCTCGCGACATTCGTGATCTACAGGAGAAAAAATGTCTGTGCCATGCGTCATTCACGGCGCCGCTGCAAGGCAGAGCCCCAGTCTTGGCGCATCTCTTCGACGCGGGCGGCAGTCGAGCTCAAAGGTGCGAGAAAGCCGTTTGCTCGAGGACAAGCTCGCGGTCAGCTTGCATGACCCTCACTGTGCCGGGCTCCCCCGAGACGGTCTCCCCGATCAAGGTCGCGGCAATTCCTTTCACCTCGCATTCGGCGCTGAATGAGGACCATGACTCCCGCTCGAGGGTCAATAGAATCTCGTAGTCGTCGCCGCCTCCAAGTATGCTTTCGATGGAAGCGTGGTCCGCGACGAGCGCTTTTCTTGCCGCAGGTGACAAGGGCACCTCGTCAGCGTCGAGTTGCGCCGAAAGGCCCGAGGCGCGGCACAGTCGTTCGAGATCTCCGACAAGCCCGTCCGAGACATCCATCGCAGCTCGCGCGTGGCGAGCGATGATCTCGGCAAGCTCGATGCGTGGTTGCGGCAGGAGGTATCGCGAAGCCAGATGCTCGCGCTCTGCCACCGAAAGATTCCAACCGGCGGCGCGTTCGGGTGCGCGCCTCTGAATGAGCCCGAGCGCCGCATCGCCGATCGTTCCGGTTACCCCGATGACATCGCCCGACCTCGCGTCGAGACGGGTCGGCATTCGTCCAGGCCGCGCCGCGCCGATGAGCGTGATCGAAACGCTGAGCGGACCCGGTGTTCGCGTGGTGTCGCCGCCGAGCAAAGGGCAGGCGAAGCTTTCGCAATCCGCCTTCAGCCCCTCGAAGAAGCGCGTGAGCCAAGCTTGGTCGGTCGTCTTCGGCACAGCGAGCGTCATGAGGAAACCCAAGGGTTTCGCGCCCTTCGCCGCAATGTCGGAAAGGTTCATGCGCAACGCCTTGCGCGCAATGAGGTCCGGCGGGTCCTCCGGTAAGGCATGCACGCCAACGACGATCGCATCCGCCGTCAGGACAAGTTCATGTTCTCGCGGGGCGGTGACGCGAGCCGCGTCATCCATGAGGTTGAAGGCGCCCTCCCCGCTGAGAGGACGAATCAAGCGCGCAACGAATTCATCCTCGGCGGAGGGCGGCCGTGCGCTCATCGAGGCGCCTCACCTTGCATGGGCCTTGGGTTTCATCTCGTCGGGACGCAGGCGTCGCGCCACGGCGTCAAGCGCACCATTGATGAACTTGAGCTCCGTGTCGTCGTGGAAGCTCGTCGCGACATCAAGATAAGCGGCAATCGTCGAGGGCACGGAAACGTCGCGTCGATGGGACAGTTCATATGCGCCGGCGCGCAGGATGGCGCGCGACACCGCCTCGAGGCGTGCGAGGCGCCAATTTTCGGCGAGCGTCTCGTCGAGCGTGCGGTCGATCATCCTCTGCTCGCGCAAGACACCCGCGACGAGATCGCGGAAGAAGCCGCGATCGACAGCGCCCGCATCGACGCCATCGACCTCGCGCTCGATCCAATGGCTCTCGAACTCGCCCATTGTCTCGAGGATGCCTTTGCCGGCCACATCCATCTGATAGAGCGCCTGGACGGCGGCGAGCCGCGCCGCAAGCCTCGTGGCTCCGCCCTTGCTCATCGTCGCGGCACCGCCGCCGGAGCACCACGCTTGATGGCGAGAACGCAAAGCGCGGCCTCGGCTGCGCCGCCGCCTTTGTCGAGCCGCTTCATGTCGGCGCGTTCCAGCGCCTGGGCTTCCTCGTCGACCGTGAGGATGCCGTTGCCGAGCGGCAACCCGCGCGCGACCGAAATCTCCATGAGAGCACGCGCGCTCTCACCCGCGACGATGTCGTAATGGCTTGTCTCGCCGCGAATGACGCAACCGAGCGCAACGGCCGCCTCATAAGGCTCGCCGCGCTTGGTCGCGGCATCGAGCGCGACCACCAGGGCTGTAGGAATTTCGAGAGCGCCCGGCACGGTGAGCACATCGCATCGGGCACCTGCATTCTTGAAGACGGCGAGCGCGCCTTGGAGAAGCGCATCGGCGATCCGCGGATAAAAGCGCGCCTCGACGACGAGGCAGCGCGCACCGTCGAGACGGGGACCTTCTCGTGTCCCGCGGCGGGGTTCGCGCTTCATCAGATCACCGGCGGTCGCTTCGAACCTGTTGGAGTGAGGCCGCTTACCTATCCCCCGTATTTCACCTCCGCAAGCCTTGCCGCATAGCGGGCCATGAGATCGACCTCGAGATTCAAGGGATCGCCCGGCTTGCGTTCCCCAAACGTGGTTGCCGAAAGACTGTGCGGGATGAGAAGCACCGATAGCCTGTTTGCCTCGATCGAGTTCACGGTGAGCGAAACCCCGTCGAGCGCAACGGAGCCCTTACGGGCAATCAAAGCAGCGGCTTCCTGAGGCACGTCGATGACGAAGCGCGCTGTCGCTCCCGAGGGATCTCCATTCCCGGATAGGTCCTCGCGCGCGACGATCCGCGCCGTCGCGTCGATATGGCCCGTGACGAGATGGCCTCCAAGTTCATCGCCGAGCTTAAGCGATCGTTCCAGATTCACCCGCGTGCCTTGTGTCCAGTCGGCGACCGTCGTGAGCGCAAGCGTCTCTGCTGCCGCCTCGACCTCGAACCAGGAACCGCCCTGCCGCTCTCCCTTGGCGACAACCGTAAGGCACGGTCCGGCACAGGCGATCGAGGCCCCCAATGCGATGGTCTCGGCCGCGTAAGCCGAATGCAGGCGAAGACGCTTGAGCGTCCCCTGCCGCCCCTCGACCGCCACGACCTCGCCGATATCGGTCACGATGCCGGTGAACATGGCCGGACTCTCACATAACGGGTGAAACGATCCTCGCCGAAACACAACGGCTCGCCCACGGCCGCGAAATCGCGCGAGATCGCCTCGCGAAGCGAATTGCCGAGGGCTGGGAGCCCGGGGCGGCCGAGCGCTTGTGACGAAGAGATGGAAACGAATTCGTCGACCAGGTCCGCCTTGGCGAGCTCCTCGGCGAGGAACGGACCGCCCTCGCACATCACGATCGTAACACCATTGGCACCGAGCCGTCGCAGCGCCTCGTTCAGGTCCACACGCCCGTGCGCATCCTCGCGAACCCGGAACACGATCACGCCCTTTGCAGCAAGGTGGGCTTCGCAGTCGCGTGAAGCCCCTTCACTTGTGATGATCACGCTCGGAGCAACACGCGCGGAAGCTGCGAATGTCGAGTTTGGCGGGGTACGCAAATGGGTGTCGAGGATGACGCGGATGGGACTTCGCGTCTCGAGCCCGGGCAGGCGGCAGGTGAGCTTCGGGTCGTCCGCCAGGACGGTCCCTACTCCGACCATGATGGCGTCCGAGCGCGCCCGCATGAGCTGCGTTTGCGCATCGGCGATTGTGCCCGTGATGCGGAGCGGGGTTCTCGTGGCGTCGCTCGCAAAGCCGTCCGCCGTCATCGCGAGCTTGAGATGGACGTAAGGCCGTCCCTGCGAGACGCGCATGAAATGGCCCCCGTGCAAATTGCGGCATTCGGGCTCAAGGACACCGGCAACGACCTCGATGCCGGCGTGCCTGAGCTTCGCGAGGCCCTTGCCTGCAATGCGCGGATCGGGATCCTCCACACCGCAGACAACGCGGGCGATGCCCGCCGCGATCGCTGCGTCCGCGCAAGGGGGCGTACGGCCGTGATGCGCGCATGGTTCGAGCGTCACGAACAAGCTCGCGCCCCGGGCTCGCTCCTTCAGGCCCTCGAATGCGAGGGCCTCGGCGTGAGGACGCCCGCCAGGCGCCGTCACGGCGCGCGCGAGGATGAGCGGCCGCGAGCCGCGCTCGTCGACGATGATTGCGCCGACCGACGGGTTCGGCGCCGTGAGGCCGAGATGCCGTTCTCCCAGGGCGAGCGCCTGACGCATGAAGGCGCGATCCGTCGGGCGCTCCTTCCCGTCGGCAGAAGGCGCGAGAGAGGCAGCGGCCAGGCTCACATTTCCCTCTCGGTCCCGCGCTCGGGCAAGCTTTCGGCGGCGAGCTCGTCGATAAGCTCCTCGAAATCGCGCGTCTCTCGAAAATTCCGGTACACGGAGGCGAAGCGCACGTAAGCCACGCTGTCGAGCGCCTTCAGCCCATTCATGACGAGCTCACCGATCGTCTCGCTCGTGACTTCGCTCTCTCCCGAGCTCTCGAGCTGACGCACGATGCCGTTCACCATGCGCTCGATCGCCTCGCTGTCGACCGGTCGCTTGCGCAACGCGATCTCGAGGGAGCGCATGAGCTTGTCGCGATCGAAAGGCTCATGGGCGCCGTTGTGCTTGACGACCATGAGCTCACGCAGCTGGACGCGTTCGAATGTAGTGAAGCGCCCTCCGCAAGCGGGACAGACGCGCCGACGCCTTATCGCGGCATTGTCGTCGGAAGGCCGCGAATCCTTCACCTGGGTATCGAGGCCACCGCAATAAGGACAGCGCATGCAGCTTCGCTGCTCCTGGGCTTTAAGACTTGATCTCGAAGAGAGACGGCGCCATTCAAATGGGTACGAAGATCGCTCAGATGTAGATCGGGAAACGCCGCGTGAGCGCATGAGCTCGCTCCTTGACGCTCGCCTCGACCGTCGAATTGCGCTCCTCTCCGTGCTCCCGCAATCCATTGAGCACGTCTGCGATCATCGCGCCGATTTCCCGGAATTCGGCGCCCCCGAAGCCACGGGAGGTGCCCGCAGGAGAGCCCAGCCTGATTCCCGAGGTGATTGTCGGCTTCTGCGGGTCGAAAGGCACGCCATTCTTGTTGCAGGTGAGATGGGCGCGGGAAAGGGCGGCTTCCGCCGCCTTGCCGGTGAGAGATTGCGGACGCAAATCGACCAGAAGGAGGTGATTGTCCGTGCCGCCCGTGATCAGGGCATAGCCGCGTGATGTCAAGGATTCTCCAAGGTTTCTCGCGTTTTCGACCACGGCGTTGGCGTAACCCTTGAATTCCGGCTGGAGCGCTTCGAAAAAGGCCGTCGCCTTGGCGGCGATCGCATGCATGAGCGGACCGCCCTGCAAGCCCGGGAAGATCGCGGAATTCACCTTCTTCGCGATTTCGGCATCGTTGGTGAGGATCATTCCGCCACGCGGCCCGCGAAGGGTCTTGTGCGTCGTCGTGGTCACGACATGGGCGTGCGGAAACGGGCTCGGGTGAGAGCCACCTGCGACGAGCCCCGCGAAATGGGCCATGTCCACCATGAAAAAGGCGCCGACCGCGTCAGCGATGGCGCGGAATCGCGCAAAATCGAAGTGGCGAGCATAGGCCGAACCGCCGGCGATAATGATCTTCGGCCTGTTTTCCCGCGCCAGTCGCTCCACTGCATCCATGTCGATGCGGTTATCGTCCGCACGCACGCCGTAGCTTACGACCTTGAACCACCGCCCCGACATATTGACGGGCGAACCGTGGGTGAGATGACCGCCGGCATTGAGGTCAAGCCCCATGAATGTCTCCCCGGGCTTCATCAGGGCAAGGAAAACGCCTTGGTTCGCTTGGCTTCCGGAGTTCGGCTGAACATTGGCAAAGGCGCAACCGAACAACTCGCGGGCGCGCTCGATTGCGAGATTCTCGGCAATGTCGACGAATTGGCACCCGCCATAATATCGGCGCCCGGGATATCCCTCGGCATATTTGTTCGTCATCACCGAACCTTGCGCCTCGAGAACCGCGCGCGAGACGATGTTTTCAGAGGCAATCAGCTCGATCTCGTCGCGCTGGCGCTGAAGCTCGAGTTCGATTGCGCGGGCAATCTCGGGATCGACTTTCGCAAGCGGCGCGGAAAAAAAGCTGTTCGAACGCGTGACGGCAAAATCCTTCAATTGCGCGGTCATGTCTCTCGTCCGCCTATCTTGAAATGAAGGCACCGGATATCATGTGAGGGTCTCGCGGCCAAGCAAGGCTTTCAACGCGCTATCCGGCGTCCCTTGGCGGCTGACCGGCTCTGGCAAGGCTGGACGCAAGCTTCGCCGTTGCCCCCTTTCGGGCGCGCCCGTATAGATGCGCTTCGAGAGCGCCGCGTCAGGAATGGCGGTGGCGCGTGATCGCGATCAGCGGCGCAATCCTAAGTCAATAAGCCAGGAAGACGTCATCGATGCTCAGCGGAATGCGCAAAGCCCAGCAGGGTTGGCTCGGCAAGATCATCGTCACGATAATGTTCGGCTTCCTCATTCTGAGCTTCGGGATCTGGGGGATCGGAGACATTTTCCGCATCACGCACCGGGAAGTGGTGGCGAGCACGGGCTCCAGCGACATCACCACGCTTGCCTACCGCGACGCGTTCCAAAATGAGCTTCAGCGCCTCTCGGCCCAATCGCGCCACAACGTCACGACGGCGCAGGCGCTGGCGGCCGGGCTCGATCGGCAAGTGCTCTCGGGACTTCTATCCGATGCGGCACTCGATCAAAAGGCACACCAGCTCGGCCTTGCCCTCTCGGACGCGACGATCGCGCAGGCGGTCTTCTCCGATCCGGTTTTCAAAGGCCCCGACGGGAATTTCGATCCGGCGCGCTTCAACGAGGCGCTGCGCCAGAGCGGTTACACGGAAGCGAGTTTCTTGCGCGAGCAGCGAGGTCTTTATCTTCGCCGTCAGCTCGGCGAGGCGCTTGCAGGCAACCCGCCCATTCCCTCGATCATGCTCGACGCCTTGCATCGTTTCGGTGCCGAGACGCGATCGGTCGATTACATCGTTCTTCCGCCTTCTGCGGTCGGCGAGATCGCGCCGCCGGACGACGCCGCGCTCAACGCGTTCTATGAAGGGCGAAAGGCCGAATTTGCATCCCCCGAATATCGCTCACTTGTGTTGCTGGCACTCGACCCGAAGACGCTCGCTCGCCCTGAGACCATCACCGAGAGCGAGGCTCGCGCCGAGTACGACAAGGAGAAGGCGACGCGCTTCACGACGGCAGAGAAAAGAACCATCGAGCGCATCCCTTACAAAAACGCTGCCGACGCGCAGGCAGATGCGGCGAAACTCGCCGCAGGCACGAGCTTCGACGAGGTCGCGAGCGCTCGCGGGCTTTCAGGCGAGGATCTGTCGCTCGGCACGACGACCAAGGATGCGCTCGATGATCCAAAGCTCGCCGAAGCCGCCTTCTCTCTTGCCCAGAACGTGCCCTCGGGCGTCGTCGACACGAAGTTCGGACCCGTGATCTTGCGCGTCACGGCGATCGAGCCCGCAACCGTGAAGTCTTTCGAAGAGGTCCTGCCCTTGCTGCGCCTCGAGCTCGCGACGGCGCGCGCCAAGACGAGCCTGCGTGATTTGCGCGACAAGATCGAGGATCAGCGCGCCTCGGCGAAGCCGGTCGCCGAGATCGCTACCGCACTTGATCTGCCGGTGCTCAAGATCGACGCCGTGGATGCTTCCGGGGTCGGCAAAGACGGCAAGCCGGTCGCCGGAATTCCCGATAAGGACACTGTCTTGCGGGCCGCTTTTCAGGCGGAGATCGGGGGTGACAATGACGCGGTCTCGCTCCGCGACGGAGGGTATTTGTGGTTTGACGTCACGAACATCGAACGAGCCCACGACAGATCGCTTTCGGAGGTCAAGGACGAGGTGGTCAAGGCCTGGACGGTCGATCAGCGTTCATTAGCGCTTGCGAAAAAGGCTGCCGACCTCGTCAAGCGGATCGATGGGGGAACGCCGATTTCAGATATCGGGGCCGAGAACAAGCTCGAGGTGAACAGCGTCGATGGAGTGACCCGCTCGTCGACGCCGCCGGGCCTGTCACCCGCCGCGGTGAACTCGATCTTCGGCGTGAAGGCGGGGGGCGCCGGCTACGCCCTCGGGGCGGATGGGGCCAGCCGCATCGTTTTCAAGGTGAAGTCCGCAATCTTGCCGGCTGCCGATCAAAGCCAGGCTGCCGCGCTCTCGCCGCGCCTGAAGACGGCGGTCGAGGACGACATGCTTCAGGCTTATGTGCAAAAGCTCGAGGGGGACTTGGGCACGTCGATCGACGAGAACGCGGCCCGCAACGCCGTGCGCGGAGCGGAAGCGCCATAGAGAGGAAGCCTCAGGCGAGCTTGCCGCCCAGCTCGTCCTCGACATGGGCGCGAACGATATCATCGAAGGAGCTCTCGGCCTTGAAGCCGAGCTTCGAGGCACGCACCGGATCGAAGCGCTCCGGCCACCCTGCGACGATGCGGGTGATCACGGGGTCGGGCTCGCGCCGGATCAACTTCACGGCCTTCGCCCCAGCGATGCGCTCGAGCGCCGCGATCTGCTCGCCGACCGTCACACAAACTCCGGGCATGGAAAGTGAGCGGCGAGGGCCGATGGCGGTCGTGTCCATGCTTGCCGCATGCATCAGGAAATTCACCGCGGCACGCGGCGATGCGTGCGTGTGTCGCACGGTTTCCGGCACTGGCAAAACCACTTCCTTGCCGGCGAGAGGCTCGCGGATGATGTTCGAAAAAAATCCAGACGCCGCCTTGTTAGGGGCCCCGGGGCGCACGCAAATGGTCGGAAACCGCAAACCCACCCCGTCGAGGAAGCCGCGGCGCGTGTAGTCCGCAAGGAGCAGCTCGCCGATCGCCTTCTGGGTCCCATAGCTCGTCAGCGGAGTGAGGTGGAACTCGTCGGGAATGGTCTCCGGGAAGGGCGCGCCGAACACAGCGATCGAAGAGGCGAACACGAAGCGAGGCTTGTAGCCGTCGCCGGTCGTTCGCACTGCGTCCAGGAGCCGACGCGTTCCGTCGAGATTGACGCGATAGCCCTTCTCGAAGTCGCTCTCGGCCTCCCCTGACACGATCGCGGCGAGATGAAGAATGAGCTCCGGCCGATCCTTCACCAGCGCCTCGGCGATGCCCTGCGCTGCGATATCGTCGGCGCGCGCCGTTGTCTTGAAACCAGCCTTCGGAGGCGTCGGCGGGACCACATCCGTCAACGTCATTCGTTCCACAGGCGCTTTGCCTATGCGTCCGTCGCGCGCAACCCGCTCGACGAATTTTCGGCCGATCATGCCGGCCGCGCCCGTCACGAGAACATGCATCTGATTCCTCCGATCTCGTTTCGCATCTGCGGAATCTCGCCGTCAGGGTCAAGCATCACGTGAGTCGAGCCGAACACGGAAAGCGATCCGTCGAAAACGTGATCCATAACGTGCAGAGTTATGAGCAAGCGTTCCCGACAAATGAAAAAACGCAAATCGAAGTCGTTCACCACCATGCGCAGCAAGCATGAATACTGACGCGTTGCGTCAAAGACATGCAAATTACGCAGAATGCCCTCAGATTCGCCATATTGCGACGCGAGGTGAGCGCATCCGGGCTGGGCAGACGGGCACACTCCCCCTCAAACCAGCAAGGATAGACTTGATGCAGAAAATGATGGCTGTCGCGCTCGTGGCTTGTTGTGTACCTATGGTCGCGCAGGGACAAAGCTGGATCGGGAAAGCGTCCTACTACGGTTACTCCGGCAACAAGACGGCAAGCGGGGCGAGCTTCCACTCGGCCGGTCTCACCGCAGCACATCGCACGCTACCCTTCGGTACCCCCGTCAAGGTCACCAACCTGGAAAATGGCCGCTCGGCCGTTCTCGTCGTGAACGATCGTGGACCGTTTGTGCGCGGTCGCGTAATCGACGTGTCTTCTCATGCGGCGCAAGTCCTCGCCTTCCGTAACCAGGGCATTGCCCGGGTGCGGGTGGACACCTTCAGGGATTGACGCCCATTCGCGGGACGATCTTCGAGGGTCGCCCCGCTCCTTCCCCCAAATCCTTCAGCGCGCTCGCGAGGTTCGAGCGATTTTCGTGGAAGTCTCGTTTGCGCGCTGCCCCGGTGCGAGAAAGGCGTCGATAGCACCGATCTCACGCCGATCCCCCTCCTGGTCCGCGGCAAGCCTCTCGTAAAGCCGCGCGAGATTTCGAAATATGCCGGCCCCGGCCTCATCCTCCGCAAGAAATGAGGCGATCTCCTCCATCTCGGCGACCCAGCGATACGCCTTCGAATACATCTGGGGAAGCGCGTTCGTGAAACGCGCGAGAAGCGCAGGCTGGCTCTCCTCGAGCTCTGCCCGCAGCGCCTCGCCGGCGCCTTCTCGACTGGCAGCAAGAAGCATGACGGCGCCCAGACCCGAGAGCCCCTTGGTGATCCCCGCATATGACATCTTGAGCGCAGACGCGGCCCCGATCGGACCAGCGAGCGGCTTGATCGAGAGCCCGTAACGGGAAAGCTCAGCAAAGCGGCCGGCCGCCTCCCCGCTCGCATAAAAGGTCGGCCCGTTTTCGCCGGGTCGGGGCGGAAGGCCGATGATCCCTGCGTCCACGAAGTCCACACTTTTGAGAGCCGCCCCGATCGTCTTCACCGTTCGCGGACTGACCGCGTTGCAATCGACATAGACAAGGCCCTTGCGTCCTGCAGCAAAGCGCGGCGCGAGCGCCATTGCGAGCGTAAGCGCCTTCCCGGGTGGCACGATCGAAAGGAGGATGTCCGTATCGGTGATCTCATCGAGGCTCACCTCGATCATGCCCGCTTCACGAGCCCGTTTCCGGCTTGCGTCGCTTCGCCCCTCGAGCGTCGTCCGCACCTCGATCCCATGCTCGACGAGACGCCCTGCAACAGCTGCGCCCATATTGCCGGGCGCAATGATTGCGACTTTCGGCTTTATCCTTGCCGCGCTCGCACCCTGCGATATCGAATCCAAGACCGTGCCCCTTATTCAACTATCCGCGGGCACGAGCTCGGACGAGGTAGTTGTCGTAGGCGACCTCGCCGACTTGGAACCACAGGTATTCGTCGTTGCGGAACGCCATGTAGGCCGAGAGGATCTTTGCAAATTGCGGGTCGCTCGCGGAGATCTCCGCATAGACCGCATTCGCCGCCGCATTGGCCGCGTCCATGATCTCGCCGCCGAACGGCTTGAGCTTTGCGCCGTCCACGACGAGCTTCTTCAAAGCGTCCGGATTTCGGGCATCGTATTTGGCCTGCATCGAAGTGCCCGCGAGCGATGCGGCCGCTGTGAGAATGGCCTGGTAATTCGCAGGAAGCTCGCCCCATTTCGCCTGATTGATGAGGATGTGCAGCGCATTCGAGCCTTGCTGCCATCCGGGAAAATAATAGGCCGGCGCAATCTTCTGCAGCCCGAGGCGCTCATCGTCGTGGGGGCCGGCCCATTGCGCGGCATCCAGCGCGCCGCTCTCCAGTGACGGTTTGATCTCGGCGGCCGGGGTCGCCACGGGGACACCGCCGAGTTTCTCGAGAATTCGGCCCGAGAGACCCCCAATGCGCATCTTCAGCTCGTTGAAATCCGCCGGTGTCTTCACTTCCTTGCGAAACCAACCGCCCATCTGCGCGCCCGTGTTGCCACAGGCGAGCGCCACGGCGCCAAACGGCTTCAAGACCTCATCGATAAGCTCCCGTCCGCCGCCCTCCGTCCACCAGGAAGCCTGCTGGCGGGCATTGAGGCCGAAGGGCACCCCTGTCGCGAAAGCCAGCGCCGGTTCATGGGTGGAGAAAAGGTTGAGCGCCGTATGCGCGACCTCGATCTCACCCGATTGCACGGCCTCGAGGGCCTGCAGCCCCGGCTTGATCTCGCCCGAGGCGAAGACCTCGATCTGAAAACGACCGTCGGTCGCCGCAGCCACCGCGGTCGCGAACACTTTGGCCGTTTCCTGCACGATGTCGAAAGAATTCGGAAAGCTCGAGGTGAGCCGCCATTTCAGTTCCGGCGAAGTTTGAGCGAGCACCGGACTTGCGAGAGCAAAAGCCGACGCACCGAGCGTCGAAGCCGCGAGGAACTGCCGGCGTTTCATCAATCGCTTTCCTGTGCTTGCGCGCCGCGTGCGCCGATTCATCCCGCGCACCTGAGAAAGTCACGACTTCAGGGCGCGATTGCGGCAGCGACGCCCGCGCGGTGGTCTATCCTGTCCCGATCACAAAATTATGTACTAGCGTGGGCAGTTCCCTCGAATTCACACGCGTTCACGACGGCAAGACCGTCACTTGATGGCCTCTTTCACGCGTAGCGCAATATCCCGATAAGCCGCCGTGATCGGACTATCCGGGCGCGCGGCGACGATAGGGGTTCCCTCGTCGGAGGACTCGCGCAAGGCAAGCTCAAGCGGGATTTCGCCGAGAAATGGCACACCGATTCGCGTCGCCTCTCGGCGCGCTCCTCCATGGCCGAAAATATCGTGCCTCGCCCCGCAATTCGGACAGACGAACGAGCTCATATTCTCGATGATGCCGAGGATTGGCGCATTGACCTTCCGAAACATCTCGACGCCACGGCGTGCATCGATGAGCGCGAGGTCCTGGGGCGTGGAGACGATCACCGCCCCTGCAAGAACGATCGATTGGGCGAGCGTCAGCTGTGCATCTCCGGTTCCCGGTGGC
>JAFBAK010000006.1 GCA_019247795.1 Hyphomicrobiales bacterium
TTTCGTCAACTCGGTGTTGCAGGTGCGGGCGATCCGCAAGGAGGTGAAGGGCTTCGCGCTCAACCCGACGCAGATGTTCTTCGATATGGAGAAGGTATCACTCGAAAAGTGAGGCCAGAGGGTCTCCAATCCTGGGACAAGCACTTCACCGGCGATCGTCCCTCGGTCGCCGGCGAGCCTAAGCACTGCAGCGGCATCGAACTCGCAAGAGGAGAACGCTAAGGGGCTTTGCGGCTTCTGGACAAGCGAACGACGGCAGGGCAAAACGCTTGAGGAAGGCTGTGATCGGCACCTGCCTCGGACTGGACATGAAACATTTTTTCTTGAAATTCTTCACTTGGTGGAATCGCCAGACTTTCGGCACGCAATTGACGACCTGGCTCTACGGCGAGCGGGTCGGCGAAGATCATCTCGGGAACGTCTATTATCGGACGAAGGGCGGAAAGCTCGATCCGGCCCTGCGCATCGAGCGACGCTGGGTGATCTATGCCGGGGAGGCGGAAGGCTCGATGATCCCGGAAGGTTGGAACGGCTGGCTGCACCACACGGTCGACGTGCCGCCTTCGCAAGAGAAATACACGCCGCGCGAATGGCAGAAGCCGCACCAGCCGAACCTCACGGGCACGCCTTTCGCCTACCGTCCGAAAGGATCCGTGTTGCGAGAAGGCGTTCGCCAGCCTGCGACCGGCGACTACGATGCCTGGAGCCCCGGCGAATAGCGGATGGCGCAAAAATTCACCGCACGCGAGCCAGCCGCAGCCTCGGTGCTTTGCGAGGATGACCGCGCGCGCGTGACGCGCTACGACTTCGCCCCCGGGGCGGAAACCGGCTGGCACGTGCACCACATGCCCTATGTGGTCGTCCCTTTGACCGACTGCGAATTCCTCATCGAGAGCGCCTCGGGCGTGACGCGCGTGACGCAAAAGGCCGGCGCCGCCTACAGTCGCGACAGGGGAGTCGAGCACAACGTCGTGAATGGTGGGGAGGCGCCAATGGCCTTCATCGAAATCGAGATCAAGCCCATCGCCTGAGGCTCGCCATCTCTCCGCCGCCTTCCTGGTGTTATGGGCGCGAAGAGTTCCGCTGTCTTCGAAGCAAAGGACCCTCGCTTGAGGCTCATGACGCCGCGACATCTGACTGCCGCTATTGCTATCGCCGCCGGGCTCGCGACGATGCCGGCGCGCGCCGACAAGATTTCCAATCCAAGCGCCACCTTCGAGGGGCTCGACAAGATCACCGGGCGCATCATCTCTTTCGACGTCGCGGTCGGCGAGACGGTGCAATTCGGGTCTCTGCAGCTTACCCCCCGCGTCTGCTACTCTCGCCCGCCAACGGAAGCCGCGAATTCGACAGCCTTCATCGAGGTCAACGAAGTGACCTTCTCGAACGAATATCGGCGGATCTTCACCGGATGGATGTTTGCCTCGAGCCCTGGCCTGCACGCCATCGAGCATCCGATCTATGATATTTGGCTCACCGATTGCAAAGGCGGAAAGGACGTCATCGTCGAGGCGAAAGAGGAAGAGGCGCCCGTCGAGCCTGAGCTGAAGGGCAGCCTCAACAAGCCCGCGCCATCGAAGGACAAATCGATTCTGGCGCCCGCCCTTGCCAATAACGGCCGCATCGCCCCGCCGCCCGAGCTCGGAGTTCCAGTGCAGGCCCCGATCGCGCGGCCCACCCGCAGCTTCTTCTCGATTTTTGGAGGTGGTGGTGGCGGCGGAGCGCCCGGTGCGCCCTTGGCCATCGAGCCGCGTGAAGGGAACAGCGGCCGATAGCGCTCCCTCGGGCAACTCTCATCCATTTGAGCGAAGTCGAGGCCGCTCCCCCGCGCTCACGGGGATGCGCTTTCGCGGTCGGTGGCCCGGTCAGGCCTGACTGCTATCCTGGTGTGGTGGATCGATCTTGCCTGCAGCTGCGACCATCCGCCGAATCGATCCGCCCGGAAGGATGCTTCGAGTCTAAGTGAGCGCCCAGCCGTTATGCTGAGCCCACGTGAACCCGAAGGCCTTCGGAAGGCCTCGCCCCTCGAGTCCGTTCTACTGGAGGGCCCACCTTCCCCGCCCGACACGCACGGGGGCACCAGAGGTCTTCGAGTTCCTGCTGAGAACCTGCGAGACGGAAAGCTGCGGGTTGCTGGACCGGAATTTGACCCCTGCGGCCTTGAGCTGCCTGAAGATTTCCGCATTCCCGAGAGGCCGGTCGCTTCGACGCAGGACAGCTTTTATCGCGGCGATCAGGGTTCCACCCGTTTCATCGCTATCCGCGCGCGAGCTACCGTTCACCTTGTGCTCGGCGGCCGCGAAAGCTTGGCTCGTAGCGGAGCCTCTTGCGCGAGACTCTTCATTCACCACTGCCTCGAGCGCCTCGATGGCCTGGTTGAGCTGCACTCGCTTCGCGTAGAGATCCTGAATGACACTGTTGTAAGCGACCCTCCGTTCGCGGTTCTTCTTCATCGTCCATCCTCGAATTGTGGCATCAGCCGATTGAACATTACGGCTTCGACAGAGTGATCCGCCCGAAGCGCGACAAAAGTCTCATGAAGGGATTTTTCCACGAGCCCTCAACTGAGCGAAACCTACGCGATCACGAAACCGTGATCAAGCTAATTTACTGGCTTACTCCGATATTGTCGCAGATAACGTTCTACGCGCGACTCATGATCAAAGCAGCATTAATCATAAGCTGTTCAAATCAAATCAATTTTTGGTTCTCGAAGCGAAGACCGGAAGAGTTGAACACGAACGCCTGCAATATCGTCGCGAGCGATTTTCCCAGGCGGGCGCGGTCGGAAGAAAGAACATTTTGGGCCCTTCTGATCGAATCAGAAGGAAACGATATGATCTCGCAAAGTAGCCATCCGTACGCGATAGATTAGGTGGTGAGGAAACTAGACAAGTACATGCGTAATCTATCACGCGCGACCGCGGCGCGGAGCAAAATTTTTGCTTCGGACGCCGGCCCGCGCTATCGTAGTGCAAATTTTCATGCTGCCGGTTGGACCATTTGTTAGAGCCGTCAAAGAGGCTCGGCAGATTCCGCAACCGACGCGCACTCTGGCGTCTGCGACTTCGCGGCCCCCTCCGTGCGTCGCATATGGCAAGCGCAGTCCAAAACTATCGGCTTGCAAAAATTTAAATCATCCCTCCGGAGTTCGACATTGGCGCGCTCCGGTTGAGGAAATTTTGTCCAGCGTGCCTGCCCTGCTCTTCGCGGCGACTCTCACTGTGAGAATCGTGCGCGAGGCGGCCCAGACGACATGAGGCAGACGGAAAATGTCGGTGCGCTCCGCCGAAAGCGCCTGCCCGCAGCCATACCGGGTACTTAGAATCGTAGAAGGGGGTAATCGTGATAGAGCGTCATCGCCGCATTGTGCGGCCGTCCACGCCTACTTTCCCTTGCTCCGCTCCTCCAGAAAGGCCTGGGTGGCCGGGCCGGAGCCGGCCAAGACGCGAAAAGCGTGTCACCTGACTGCAATTGCCGATACTGGCGGAACATGAGCGGCGCGGACACGGGACGTCGATTCCAACTTCCTTGCCATGGCACCATCTAGAAGCAGAGCCGTCAGACCGCGAGCTGACGAGGCAGTTGAAGCAAGGATCTTCCAAGGAAGAGATTGTCGACATTGTCTTGCCGCAGGTCGACGAGCGGCGCACCCAGGGTGAGAAAATCCTCCCAGAAGGTCAGGTGACCGCTTCCGGTCTTCGCATCGCGGCCATTCCAGCGATTCGAACGCTCTATTTGCGCCGCGAACGGCAAAGGCTTTTTCGCGTCCGAGCCGGTGAAGATATAAAACGGGTCAATCGACACTCCCCACACGCCGCCGAGCGCCATCACCTGATAGCCGAGCCCCTCGTTCTTGAACCAGGGACGGCGGCCCCCGCAGCGCTGCACCACGACGTTCCGGCAGGCCTCAGCCGAGTCTCGCGTAGGGTAAGAGAGGCTGCGCGCCCTGCCGTCCTGCCCGTGAAAATAGGCTCTAGGCGCATTGGGATCGCCTTCGATAAACAGGCCTTGCGCGCCGAAGCGCTGCAAATAGCGCTCGAAATGCTTGCGCAGAAGCCAGGACAACACTTTGCGTCCCAAGCTCCCCGCCTCGATCTCGGATCGAAGACGCGAACGGCTCAAGCTCGGATCGATGATCGTTTCCAACGAGGAAAGGAGAATCGGCAGCGGCGTGAAGCTCCAGATTTCATCACCGTTGTGGATGAAAGTGCCCACTTGCGACAACGCCACGCTCGGTGGCTTCAGGCGCAAGGCCGTCCGGAGCCGCACGACCGAAAGCTGTTCCGGCATGGAGACGAAGGGCAGGACATTGACGATTTGGGAGGCTGCGACCTGATGCTTGGTTTCCATAGCGCTTCCAAACAGCTTGGTGCATGGAGCATGATTCGGAGAAGTCGAATGCCTTCTCTCAAAAGATCATGTCTCATCATCGATTGAGAGCACGACAGCGACTGCTCTTAGCCGTCACGCGCTCACGCCCATTGATAAGCTAATATATTCACGAATGCAACGTTAGCCACGCGAAAGAGAGCTGGGGAAGCTTTGTTGCGCGTTTGCAACAAAGCGCCAAAAAGGCTCGCAGCCTTTGCTAATTGGACCGAATTAGATTGAACACGCATTCGCCATGAGTATGGTGCGGGCGTGGCAGGAGAGTCCTGCCACCTCCGTCGTCGACCTTCTTATCCCTAGCGGAGCAAGCGGCGATAGCGGGTCTGGGTAGGGATGCGAATGGACGCGTTTTCCTCGGGAAACTCGGTCGTGACACCCGATCCTAGGGATACTAGTGCTTCAACCTTGGAGGTCTAAATGAAGCTCGTTAAGAGCCTTCTCCTCGGGTCCGCCGCGGGTCTCGTCGCGGTCGCCGGGGCGCAGGCCGCCGATCTTCCCACGAAGAAGGCGGCACCTGCGGAATATGTCAGGATCTGTA
>JAFBAK010000078.1 GCA_019247795.1 Hyphomicrobiales bacterium
GCGATCGCCGCGTAGGTCGGATCGGCGAGGGCGACCGCCTTCGGCACTGCCGTGGAATTGCCCGCGGTGCTCGAGGCGGCGGCGCCGGCGATCCCGCGGCCGCCGAGAAGCTTGTCGGCCACGATGCAGATGAAGCCCGTCACCACGAGCACGAAAACGCCGAGCCCGATGCCGGCGATGCCGCCCTGCACGACGTTGCCGAGGTTGATCGTCTGGCCGAGCGTGAAGCCCATGAAGGGCACGATGAGCGGCTCGCGCGAGCCGAAGAACTCCCGGATATCGTCATCGAGATTGCCGAGAATGGCGCCGGCCGCGATCGGCGCGATCACCGCAACCATCGACCACCAGGGGATATCCGCGAGGCCCGCGCCCACCAGAATCACCATGGTAAGGAAGGGGCCGGTTTCGATGCTTTGCGGCACGTAGGTGCCGGCATCCTCCTTGTCCCCCATGGCGCTCGTGAGCGCCATGAACAGGCCGCCATTCGTGTCGCTCATCGCCACGAGAATGGCGAGCGTGCTCAAGCCCCAAATCTCGCCGCCGAAGAGCTTCGCGACCAAGAGAGCAAAGAGGGTCGCGACACCGACCTTGGCCAGCAAGATGCCAAAACCGCGCTTGAGCATGCGCGGCGCGGTGTTCAGCGTCATCTTGGTGCCGACGGTGAAAAGATACATACCGAGAATGGTCGGGTAACCGGCGCCGCTCAAAGCCTCGGTGAAACCCCCGATCTTCAGGAGATGGGGAAAGAACGTATTGATCACCATGCCGATGAACATCGGCACGACCATCAGCCCGCCCGGCACCTTGTTGATCGTCTGCAGGATCTTCATCTTCCATCCCCTTCGTGCTGCTTTTTCCTTGCCGATATCACATCCGGCTTGCCGGCGAATGTGACCCGCGAGACATTATCGACGCAATCGAGGCGAGGCGATCTCGAGGCAAACTCACGCAATCGTGTTCGCTGCGCGACTCCGGCGAGCGAAAGCTCACGCCTCGAGCACGCCCTTGGCGCTCAGGGCCTTGTCGACCCAGGAGCGATCATAGCGCCCGGCCGCGATATCGGCCTTTGCCTTCTCCTCGCGCTCGGCCTGTTTGCGAGCGGCGGCAAGGACCTCGGGCGCGATCGTTGGCGAGAGGGCGACGACGCCATCCTCGTCACCCACGACGATGTCCCCCGGATGGATGACGAGGCCGCCGATCGTCACCGGCACATGGATTTCGCCGGGCCCCTCCTTGTAGGGGCCCTTGTGCGTCTCAGCACGGGCGTAGCAAGGGAAATCCGAGTTGGCGAAGGCGGCGACATCGCGGATCGCGCCGTCGATCACGAAGCCGACGACGCCGCGCGTTCGCGCGTAAAGCATCATGAGCTCGCCGACCAAGGCCTGGCTGATATCGCCGCCGCCATCGACGACGAGCACGTCGCCGGGCTCGGCGTGGTTCAGCGCCTTGTGGATCATGAGGTTGTCGCCATGGCGCGTGCGCACGGTGAGCGCCGTGCCGACGAGCTTGCCGTGAGGGTTGTAGCGCCGCAAGCCGACCGTACCGCACAGGCGACTCATATTGTCGCTCAAATGCGGCGTGACGACATCGCGGAATTGCTCGAGGAACTCCGGCGCCGGCCGCGCAGGAGCCTTGTGCGTCTTGAATCCGACGGCCATGAAATTCCTCTTCGACTCGGTCACCGAATAACTGGTCGGACAGCTTTATGCGACGAAACGAAGCGATGCAAAGTCGCGCCGCAGGCCAGAGGGTTCAGGCGCGCGGGCAATGTTCCGGCTTGATATCGATGAGCGGCGTCCCGCTGATGCAGTCGAGCCCGCGCACGAAGAGGCTCGCCCCCTCGACGCGCTCGAGTGCCACGAGCGAGGAGGCGATCGGGTTCGGCCGCAGAGGTGAGCGCAAGGCGAATGTGCCGCGCACGTCCCCGCCGCCCCGCGGGTTCTGCAGCACGAGGTCTCGCCGCGACAGGTGCATCCAATAGAGAAGCTGCAGCCGCTCGAAGCTTTCGATCCCGGCGAGAGCCGCGAGCCAGGGCGCGGCGACCTCGACACGGCATAATGGGCCATCGATGGCGCCCTGGCGTGGGCATTCCTCGCGCTTTGTCCAAGGTGTGAAGATGCTGCCGATGAAGTAAAGCACCGCCGGTGCCGGCGTGGGATCTGAGCTCAGCGCGGCTTCACCAGGACGCAACTCCTCGTTTCCCGTGACGCGCTTCGCCTCCATGATCAGCGAAGCCCGTCCTCGCCCTTGATCTCTTGCTTGGTGAGGCCGCCGACGCGGGGCAAAGGACGCCCGGAATCGGTGATCGCGATGGCGACGAGGATCTCGTTGGCGCGCGGCGCATCGCTCACCCGCGCTTCGATCGCGTCGAAATGCGAGCGTACGAAGGCGGCGTCCTTGTGCCCGAGCGGCACGTCGATCGCGGTCCCCATGCCGCCCATCTTCTTCGCCGACGGAATGAGAGCGGGCCCTTTGCCGAGAGCGGCGCGCACCGGCGTCCCCATCTTCGGATGCAGCAAGGCGGCGGCATGCTCGAGCTCGCCGTTCTCGCCGACGATTGCAGCCTTGCCGAAGCTTTCCGCCTTCGCGCCTTCCATGCCGAGAGCCGCAAGGCAGCGCTTCGTCAAAAGGTCGCCGAGTTCCGCCCCGATCTCAACGAGCCCCGAGAGGTCGGCCACATGGCGCCCGGCGAACGGGTTCTCGATCACGGCGCAGGCGAGCGCACGGCGGGTCGGCGGCGACACTTCCTGACCCGCCTCGAGGCGGATCTCATCGAGCATCACCTGAATCTTGCGGATGCGTGCAGCCATGAGCTCTCTTACACCCAGCCGCCGTCGACCACATAGTGCTGATTGGTGCAGGCGCCCGCCTCCTCCGATGCCAGGAAGAGCACCACCTTGGCGATCTCGGGCGGGTAGAGCTTGCGCTTGAGGCATTGGCGTTGCATCAGCTCAGCCTCTGCTTCGGGCGTGAGCCAAAGTGTGAGCTGGCGCTCGGTCATGATCCATCCCGGCGCGATGGCGTTCACACGGATATTGAAGGGCCCGTAGTCGCGCGCCAGCGAACGCGTGAGCCCGAGCACGGCGGATTTCGATGCGGTGTAGGCCGCCATTCCGCCTTGCCCCACCATCCATGAGGTCGAGCCGAAATTGATGATCGACCCGGAACCGTTCTCCTTCATGTCGGCAAGGACGGCTTGCGCCGCGAAGAACTGGTGCTTGAGATTGACCGCGATCCGGCCGTCCCAATAAGCCTCGGTGACCTCCTCGGTCTTATGACGCTCGTCATGGGCAGCGTTGTTCACGAGCACCGTGATCGGCCCATGCGTGCCGCGAATGCGCTCGATGCCGGCGCGCAAGGCCGCGACATCGGTCACGTCGCACGGTTCAAAGAGCACGGCGTGACCCGCCTTCTGCAATTCGCCGGCGAGCTTTGTCGACGCCCCCTCGTGGATGTCGAGAAAACCCACCTTCGCTTTTTGACGCGCGAAAGCGCGCACGATCGCCTCGCCGATGCCGCTGCCGCCGCCGGTGACGAGAACGCTCCGGTTCTCGAGGTCGGGATAGATCGCGCCGGTCACCTTGCGTTCCTCCGAAACAATGATTCGCTACTCCCGTCGTCAATGCCGGTTCGCGACTTAAGCCCGAAAGGACGGCTGAAAAGCTCGGACTGTCAAGGCGAACAGGCGCTCTTTCCGCGTCGGGGCAATCTCGCATGGCAGAAACGCGAAAAACGCGGGAGCAATGAGGAAACAAAGCCGCTTCGCCGGGAGTATACACCGTGCATCTTCCGGTGACCGTCCCCCCTCCAGGTCCCGGATGGATGAACACTTTGACCCGCAATGGTTCGGCCGTTGCGGGTCGCTTTGTGTTTGGCGACCGCAGCACGCTTCGGCCAGCTTCATCGGGCGATCACCTCCTTCTTCACGCCTGTCGGGATGTGAGGGAAAAGCTTGCCTTTGCGCGCCGAAACGAGTGAGTCCCTGCCAATCGAATCGAGACTGGTGCAGCCGCTGACCTCAGCCGTCGCGCTCGAGACGGTGCGCGTGCAGGGCTGTTGCTTTCGAGGGCTTGCGAATCCATGGCCGGGGTTGCCGATCGTCTGATACCGCCGGCCTTCGTCTTCCTGTGGTCGACGGGATTCGTCACCGCGCGTCTTGTGGCGGGTCATTGCGAGCCCTTCACCTTCCTGATTTGGCGCTTTGCGATTGCAGGCATCGTCCTCGCGCTCGTCGCGGGCTTCGCCGGCGTCCACTGGCCACGTGGACGTTTGGCCTTCTCGAAGCCCTTGCTTGCCGGGGTGCTCATGCATGGCGCCTATCTCGGCGCGGTCTTCTGGTCGGTGAGCCAAGGCCTGCCGGCGGGAGTCTCGGCGCTGATTGCAAGCCTGCAACCGATCCTCGCCGCGCTCTTGGCGCGCCCACTTCTCGGCGAGAAGGTGAGTGCGCGCCGCTGGGCCGGCATCGCCGCCGCAGCTCTCGGGGCGCTTCTCGTGATCTCACCCAAGCTCGGCATGGCGGGTCAAGGGGCAATCCCGCCTTTGCCGGCGATGATCTGCGGCCTTGGCACCATCAGCCTCACCTTCGGCACGCTCTTCCAGAAGCGCTTCGGCGGATCGCTCGATGCACGCGCCGGCACAGCCCTGCAATATTCGGGCGCCTGCCTCGTGCTCCTCCCCTTCGCGCTCGCGCTCGAGCATGGGCGGCTCGATCCCGTACCGCAAGTCGTGCTCGGCCTTGCCTGGTCGATCTTCGGCATGTCGATCGTGGCGATCCTCATGCTGCTCCACATGATCCGCAAAGGTGCCGTCGCCGCGGTCTCCTCGCTCTTCTTCCTGGTCCCGGCCCTCTCCTCGCTGATGGCCTATGCGATGTTCGGCGAGACGCTGAGCCTCGTGCAGATCGTCGGGCTCGCGCTCGCGGTGATCGGGGTGTCGGTGGCGAGCCGGGGGTGAGGCGGCAAGGTGTCACCTTTTCCTGGTATAGGACGAGGTGCAGCGCCTGGGTTATGCTGATGCCAGGCCTCGGCGCGATTCCGGGAAATATCCGCGACCGCGGGAAACTTTGCTCAAAGGAGACTTCGTGAGTGAGACGGGAGTTTCGCCGAGCCCGGATCGCGGCCCGCCGAAACGATCATCGCCATTGACGGCAAACGGCCGGAAGCTGCGGAGCTTCGACCATGTCGAGAGCTGGATATTCGACCTCGACAACACGCTCTACCCGGCCGGGAGCCCGCTCTGGCCTCAGATCGACGCGCGGATCACGGCCTTCGTCGCCGGGCTCTTCGGCATCGACGGAATGTCGGCGCGCGCTCTCCAGAAATATTATTACCAGCGCTACGGGACCACCTTGCGCGGCCTCATGATCGAGCACGATCTCGATCCCGCGATCTTCCTCGACTTTGCCCATGATATCGACCGCTCGACCCTCGCGGCCGACGAGGCGCTCGCAAACGCGATCGCGGCGCTTCCCGGGCGCCGCTTCATCCTGACGTCGGGCTCGCACGGCCATGCGATGAAGACGACGGCACATCTCAAAATCGATCACCTGTTTGACGGCGTGTTCGACATTGCGGCGGGGGATTTCATTCCCAAGCCCGACGAACGAACCTATTTGCGCTTTCTCGAGCATTTCAGCATCGAGCCCGCGAAGGCGGCGATGTTCGAGGACATCTCACGCAATCTCGAGGTGCCGCATCGGTTGGGGATGACGACGGTGCTCGTCGCGCCGCGCGCCGAAGTTCCTGAGCGCGATGTCTGGGAAGGCGCAAACGAGGGCGCGAGCTACATCGACCACCGCACGGACGATCTCGCCGCATTCCTCACGACGTTGCGCGTGAACAAGGAAGCGTGAAAAACGGTCTCGTTGGAGGCCCGGAAAGCCGCCTCGCTCACATTTCTGCACTCATTTTCTGCTCGCCAGTTTTGCGTCGAGTTCCGGCAGCAGCACGATGCCGTCCTGATCACTGCCGGATGAGTGCACCACGATCCACGTGCACGGCTTGCCGCTCTCATTGCGGGGCGCGTGCGGCACGTCGGCGGCAACGAAGCTTTGCTCGCCCTGACGCACCAGCACACACTCATGCAGATCCTCGCCATAATGGACGACGCATTCGCCCTCCAGCATAAAGGCGATGGTCTCAATTCCCTCGTGGTAATGCGCTTTGGCGACTGCACCGGGCTGCATCGGCAGAATGTTCATGCAAATTTTCTTCGCACCGACCGTTTCGGCGGATGCGCCTGCACCGTAGGTGAAGCCTTGTTTGCCCACATAGGTCTGGCCCGGCTTGATCACCGCCACACCATTATGCGCCGGGCGAGTCTTGTTTTTCTGCATGATCTCCCCTTCATCTCTATTCGTTTCTACTGAAGCGCGGCTCAACCTGACGCTGTGATTCCTCCTGTGCTTCGTTATACTGCGAACGGCGCGAAAAGCGCGGGCCTGCAACAGGGAGGCGACTTCAATGAAAAGTCTTATAGCGCTCTTGTTCGGCAGCACACTCATAGGCTCTGTCTCGGTGGCGTACGCGCAGCATCCAATGATGAGCGACAAGGAGCTCATGGCAAAGCTCAAGGACGCCGCACCCGCGCACGTGGTGCAGCACGCGACCATCATGAACATGGGGGCCGATGGCAAGATGAAGGTGATCCGAGACGGGGACAATGGATGGACATGCATGGATCCCGGCAATGCGCCGATGTGCGCGGACAAGGCGGCAATGGACTGGGCTCAAGCGTGGCAAAGCAAGGGGCCGGCTCCGCAAAAGATCGGCTTCATCTACATGCTCAGAGGGGATAATGGCGCGAGCAATACGGACCCCTATGCCCGGGGCGAGACTGCGGACAACAATTGGGTCAAAACCGGATCACATGTGATGATCGTCGGGGCTGAAGCCAGCAGCATGATGAAGGGCTACCCCAGGGATGCCAAGCCCGATCCAACGCGACCTTACGTGATGTGGCCAGGCACCGCTTACGAACACCTGATGCTGCCGGTGAAATAGGCCCGAAGACGGTCGCTGCCGTCGAGGCGGGCGCCTTTGAGGGCGCCCGTCTCGAGAATCTGGCGCGAACGCGCCTTCTTACCTCTTGCCCGGGGCGCGATAGAGGCTCGCCGCCTTGGAAGCTTTTTCGGCGACGGCTTTGAATTCGCGGCCGGTCCAAGCCCGCGATGTGGTCAGGTTGCTGGTCGCTCCCGATGCGGCCGTTGCCAGAAGCGCGGCGATGATGGATTCGGCGTCATCGCCTTCAGAGATCAGCATGAAATCGCTGTCGCCCGTCGTGAAGTAAAAGTTCACGACCTTGCCGCCGGCCCCCTCGACGAGCTTACGTACGGCCGGTTCTCGATCTTCAGGCGCGGATACCAAACCCTTCGCGTAGTCATGAGTAAAGCGGCCGCGTGTCACCAATCTAATCATGAACCCCTCCCGTTTCGGTTTGGTCTTATTGCAGTTCGTTCACAATACTATTGGGAGCCGCTAGCGCAAGGTCGACTTACCGGATGCTTATCTCGACGAGGCAAGCCGCAGGTTCTACGGGACTTCGCTTGTGCGGGCGCCGTCAGGCGACAGACAAGGCTCGGTTCGTTCGCGCCCGCCTTCTCGTAAGAAAACGCTTGGACAAGAGGACCTTGGACAAGAGGACCTTGGACAAGAGGACCTTGGACAAGAGGACCTTGGACAAGAGGAACCTTGGGAATGGTGGGCGCGACAGGGATCGAACCTGTGACCCCTACGATGTCAACATAGGCGCGCCCATAGAACCTGTTGAAAAATAAGGGAAGCATCAGCACGTGAATCGGTCATTTGCGGCATATGTTGCTTTTACGTTCACGGTTGCTGGTCACATCGCGACCAGGGAGAACTATGTAAACCGTCCCTATCGGTCCCCGTGCAATGCGCTTGCGGTTTTCCACTGACCGAAATCGCTTCCGCTTGTGGTTCAACCGATCCCGTGTGGGATATCTCTGCCCCGGTGGCAAAGGGGCATCTTCCTACCCCTCCATGAGCCTTGGCTTCGTTTGCGTGGCGAAGCCAAGGCTTCTCTCTTCGGTGCACTTGTCGCCCAGGCGACACGCCCTAGAATCGTTAGTGGGCCGCTTGGGTTTTCTCGGCCCCGAACGCGTGATGACACAGCATCTCTGTTGGACCCCCGAGGGCGACATCCCCTCGGGGGCTTCTATTTTGATCCAGGGCCGACCGCTCACCTCGAAGTCCTCCGCTTCACCCCATCCGCGCTGATAGCGATTTCACCCTTGTCGCCCCGGCGGCACGCCCTAGGATTGTTAGTGGGGCCACCTTCCCGTTTCGGCCCCAAAAGCGTGATGGACGAGCTCTGTGGCCCCCGAGGACTGACATCACCTCGGGGGTTTTTTATTCCCCCAGCGTCTCCAAAAGCCTCATCACCTGCACGGCCGACCACTTGCCACCTCGAGCAGTAGGGATGCTTCGAGCATTGAGGCCTTTCGCCAAGGCCGTCAGACTGTCCGCGCCCTTCGCCCTAAGCTCCTCTACGTCGGCTGCCAGGTCCTTGGCCCTCTCGCGCGCCCTCCGCGTCCTCGTGGCGTGGGAAGCCTCACGACCGCGCTTCAGACCCTCCAGGGTGGCCGGTGAGCCGCGGAAGCCGCCGATCTTCATGCCCCGCGCCTTGGCCGCTGCAAGCGCCTCCTTGGTGCGTTTCGAGATCATCTCTCGCTCGTGCTGGGCGACGATCGCGAGGATGCCGATGGTGAGCTCGTTGGCTTGCGGCAGATCGCACGCGACGAACTTCACGCCGGCCTTCTGCAAGCCAAGGAGAAAATGCGCGTCGCGCGAAAGACGATCGAGCTTGGCGATGAGCAGCGTTGCCCCGTGAAGGCGACACTTGGCAAAGGCCCTGGCCAGCTCGGGGCGGTTGCGATCATCCTTGCCGCTTTCAACATCCGTAAATTCGCCGACGAGCTTCCACCGCCCGCCATTAAGATAGTCCTCAACGGCTTTGCGTTGCGCCTCGAGACCCAACCCTGAACGCCCCTGGCGATCCGTGCTCACGCGGTAGTAAGCGACGAAATTGCCCTTGTGAGTTGTCATCACGCTGGCTTCCTGGAATGTGGTTTTCTCACTGCGAGAGGACGACAGTGCCTCCCAAGGCAGTTACAAATGTAAACCCCCCCAGAATTTGCGTCGATGCGGCAACTTGACTCACCTGCGGCAGTCGCTCATCTCGCTGGAAATGTTCTTCCGTCCCTGCCAACCGACACTTGTCGCAAAGCCACCAGCGGGCCCTCACTACATCCACGAGATAAAGGCGGATGGATTTCGCTTGATCGCTCGTCGCGAAGGGAAGGTGATCAAGCTCTACAGCCGGGGCGGCACGAACTGGTCGAGGCGCTACCCGCTCATAGCAGAGGCACTCGGACAGCTGCGCATCTCGTCAATCGTGCTCGACGGCGAGGCCGTGATCCTCGACCGGAACGGCAGGCACGACTTCGACGCGCTATGGAGCCACACCCGTGACCATGAAGCGCGCCTCCTCGCATTCGACATCATCGAGCTCAACGGGGAAGATTACTGGCAGAAGCCGCTGCTCGAGCGCAAGCGACGCCTGGGCAGGATCCTCGCCAGATCACGCGACGGGCTCGAGTATGTCGAGCACGTTACCGGCGACGGGGCCACCATCTTCGAGCATGCCTGCCGGCTCGGCTTGGAAGGCATCGTGTCGAAGCACATGGCTCATCCGTATCGCGGCGGACCATCAAGGTCATGGCGGAAGGTGAAGAATCCGGCTCACCCATCGATCGCACGAGTGAGAGAAGCTTTCGAGGCTGAGCGACAGCGTAGGGAGGGCCAGGAAGGCCGTTGGCGAGGCAGAGGGCAATCGTGGTAGCCCAGGAGCCCTGACGGCCGCTGGTGAGTCTGCTAGACGCGTTAGCGAGTCACTGTCTCCTCATCGCTGTATGCCAGCATCACACCCACTGTGCATGACGAGGCGGGTAGGGGTGGGGGCTGCCCCTCGATCAGGCCAGGTGAAAGATGGCGCAACTCGGGAGGGCACCCCAGGGACGGGGGTGTGCCAGATCTTTCTGGACGCCAAAAAAAATCCGCGTGCGATTTTGAATTTCAAACTTCCACTCGCCCGTCCATTTTTTGCGCGTGCATCTTTGAAATCGATGTTCCCTTGCTGTCCGGAATCTCTTTGCGCGAGATTTCGGAATTTCGGAACCTGGCTCAAGCCGTCCCGTTGCCGATGGCGGTACGTTCGGGAGGGGTGTCATAGGGGAACGCAGCTCAAACCAAAGGCGAAGGCACCCGATCC
The DNA here is from genome assembly GCA_019247795.1 of Hyphomicrobiales bacterium. Taxonomy (GTDB): domain Bacteria; phylum Pseudomonadota; class Alphaproteobacteria; order Rhizobiales; family Beijerinckiaceae; genus GAS188. The sequence continues at coordinate 10,291 of JAFBAK010000078.1, forward strand.
TTCCAGGTCGAATCCGGATCCACAAGGCGATCATGCTCGACTGTCTGGTAAGGGACCTATCGCCAATAGGCGCCAAGCTAGAGCTTGCTGGTGACGCCGAGCATCTGCCGCTGCACTTCGAGCTCGAGATTCCCGGCAAGAAGTTGATCCACAAATGCGAGCTCAGATGGCGATCCGAGAGGGCGGTCGGTGTCTCCTTCACCAACACAATCGGGGCGAGTACCCAGCTTTGAAGAAGTACATGCGTGTTGATTATGCTGCTTCTGGGGGCGCAAAAACAATGGCGCTCCCTCGCCATCCTCATCGTATCCGGATGAGCGACAAACGATCGATGAGGATAGAAGCCGTATGTCTCTGATCGCGTTACGATACGGGCGCGAGCTGCTCGCGACCTGATGGAACCTCGAATGCATGCAGCATGGTCGTCAGCTTGTACGCTGGACAGAAGTGCCGGTGGCCTCCGTCGACATCTTATGGCGTTAATGAGATCGCGATGGAGATAAGGCTTTGGCAGGACAGCGACGGCCTTCCTAAAAGGTTGTTCCTGAACAATATCGCCGATTGTGAAAAGGACCGGAACACCTCGCTCCTAGGGAAGGGGGATACCGCGGCCGCCGCGAGCGGCCGCGGGGACGATGTCCAAACAGAATACGCCGCAACACGCGCTGTCAGGTGCTTGAGGCTGACCCATTCGTCTACGTATTCAGGATCAATTTTGTGGGATGGTTCTTCCGGCCCATATGCAATGGCGCTTCGCTAGTTGCGCGCGGGCGTACCGCTTTGCTGCGGCTTCCTCTGGAAACCCACGGATTACCAAACCGGGGCCGGGCGACGCCCGGGCGACGCCTTTCCGTTCCCTTTCGTCGGGACGTGACGTACCGCCCACATCGTTTCACGCCCACAGGCTGTGCGCCTGTGCCTCTGCTTCCCCTGCTGTTTCGGCGTTTCAAAAGCTCACGTGCTGAATCAATTAGCTAAGGGGCTAGAGACTCTGGTCAGGTGGCTGGTTTTTTGGTCATAGGCCATAGGCCACTTACATCTGGCGACCCGCACGAGGGAGCTGCGAGGACATCTTGGGACTCGTACCTTCAACGAGCCATGATGATAAGTACAGCGCGATCAAGCCAGAGAGTGTGGCTCTTCGTCTTCCAGCCACAGAGAAACGTCCTGGCCTTTGATCGTGCGGACCGGCGTCTCTCCTTCGAGTGTCTGCGCAGCAACCTGATGGCCTTTCGCCAGCTGTTTCTGAGCATACTCTTTCGCGCCCTCTTCCGTGTAGCACGGATGGATGGTCAGCCAAGATGAACCCATCGTCTTAGAGATGGGCATAGATGAATGTGCGATAACCCAGGTCATTGGACCCTCCTCTTAGCTGAAGAGCAGCCTTCGAGAGGCTCGTGGTCCGAAGAACGATGTCGCGGTGAGAGGGGTTCGGCTCAACTTAGATCAAATGCTTCGTTTCTCGTAAACTTGCTTTATAGAACCTTAAGGGGCGTGTATGAGCGGAAGGTTGCGAAAGATCAGGCCGCTACGCTGCTACTCAAGGGGATTCTGGCGGGGATGATCTCCCCCTGGACCGAGCGAGCTTGCCTCAAAGCTTCCCCGGGTCCTCGCGTCCTTCCTGGTCACGATCACGTAGCGCTCAAGGAGGTCCTGAGTAAACGATCTCCCTCCATTTTTTGCTCAACAGCAGAGGCGGTCCGAACCACGTAGTACTGCCACCCTGTATCCCCCGGCTCAATGCCAGCACGCCAATCAGGATAGCGGTCCTTCAGAGCTGCGGTGAGCATCTCCTCAATCTCTTGTTGCGACTTAGGCTCCTTCGTCCCTTGTCGCGGAACAGGCGATGCGCCGCGGGGTTCCTTTGTGGAGGATACTTGATCAGGAGGCCCGCAACGCTTGCGGCAGGCCGTGCAACATGGCTTGGTTCGTATCCAATTCTCCCTTGGCCGCTGCCGGACGTCGGCAGGAGCCAGTCATGAATGTCAAAGTGTTCCGCACCGAAGCGGATGCGGCAGTCCACGTTCGAGAACTCAGGGCGGCTAAGGGGTCATCGAACACATCTCCCTACGTCGAGTATCGTCGCGGTGGGAAGACATTGATCATGATCGGTCCCCAGGAAATCCAGGGATGGCTCAACAATGCTCCCGCTCATAAGGACACTCAGCCAAAGCCGCTGAAGCTCTAAGCCAACAGGAGCGCCTCGCGATTTGTGAGATGTCGCACCAATTCTTCAAGTAGCTCCAGGGCAGCCCTCTAAGGATCACCCTGTGCTCGCAAGCCTAGTTTATCGCAGACCTCTACCCGACGTATTCTATAGCGCCCCACATCCCAAAATCGTTCACGCACGATGCGGCACGCCGGTTCCTCAACCACGACCGGTGCTGGACCATATTACACTGGCGGTGGGAAGGGATAGACAGGGCGGCTTGCCTGCGCGCCCCTATCAGGGCCCCCGCCAATAAGGTCGCCCGCGATAATGCTGTGCGCTTGAGCCGGGCGCCGCATCTGCAAGCAGCGGCGACCGGAGAAGCTTTAAAGCCAGCATCACAGCTGGGCGGTTGCTTGCGTGAGGCCCATGAGGCAAAGGACGCTACATTTCAACCAGCCAATTTTCGTCCGCGAAGATCTCCGCCGGCAACTGCATCAAATTTATCAGTGTCCCCGGACCTGAAACGTACATTCGGCGTTGTTCCCGCTGCCGCAGTGGTGGAGCGCTCATGTCAAGAAGCAGTATTTCGATCGTTGCCAGAACCGGATCCTTTCTGATGCAGATGCTTAGGTCGAGAGGATTGTGCGGGCTTTGCCATTCCCCGCTTACATCTCGCGTAGCATCTCATGACCACTGCTGAAAAAGGGGCCGTCGGGAGCGTCGCTGGCCGCCGTAGGCGAGGCATCATTCGAGCTCTGGGACTCGGCCTCATCGCCGGTGCAGCCGATGATGATCCTTCGGCCATCGGCACCTACGCTAGCGCCGGCGCGAAGCTCGGAGTCGGGTTTCTTTGGACTGCTCCGGTGACGCTGCCCATGATGTTCGCCGTGGTTTTTTTATCGGCAAAACTTGGCCAGGTTACCGGGCGTGGCCTTTTCCAAGTTATCAAGGATTATTATCCGAGCTGGTTGCTCTACCCGACCTTGGTTGGGGTTCTGATCGGAAACACGATCGAAGCCGGTGCAGATCTCGGTGGCATGGCGGCGGCGATTAACTTGTTCGTTCCTGTTCCCGTTCCTTTGCTCGTCGTCGCCATTGGCGCCGTTTTGCTGGCACTTCAGTTTTGGGGTTCCTACGTCCTTATCAGGAACGTCTTCCGTTGGCTCGCGCTCGTACTCATCGCCTATGTTGGCTCGGCATTGCTGGCCAAACCCGATCCCATTCAAGTGCTACGCGGCACTTTCATCCCGCATGTTGAAGTTAACAAGGACTACCTGACGCTTCTGGTTGCGGTGATCGGGACGACGCTCTCCGCGTATCTTTACAGCTGGCAGTCGAACCAAGAGGTCGAAGAAAAAATCGCCGCTGGCCGGCAACGATCTTCTGAACGCGGGGGCGCGACGGAACAGGAGATCGAGAGCAGCGGCCGCGATGTCTTGGTCGGGATGATCTTCTCGAATGTCGTCATGTATTTCATCATCCTTTCGACAGCGGCGACGCTCAACAAATCAGGTCCAAGAGATATCGAGACCGCCGCCGAAGCCGCACAGGCGCTTCAGCCGTTGGCAGGAGATGCCGCCCGAATCCTGTTCTTGATCGGTATGATCGGCGTTGGATTTCTCGCCGTCCCGGTGATGACTACCGGAGCGGCCTATGACCTGGCGCAAGTGTTGGGGTGGCAGCACAGTCTGCATGCGAAGCCGAGTGAGGCGAGGAAGTTCTATGGAACGATCGCAGCCTTTACCGCGATTGGCATCGGGATGAATTTTGTCGGCTTTAACGCGATGAAGGCGCTCGTCTTCGCGGGTGTCGTTCAGGGATTTTCGACCCCGCCTTTACTCCTCCTTATTCTACTGATCACGAACAACCGCAGGATCATGAGAGACAAGGTCAACGGTGTTTGGATCAACATTCTCGGCTGGCTAACGACCACAGTAATTTTTGCGGCTAGCTTCGGCTTGGTCGCAAGCTGGTTCGTCTGAGAAATTTTTATCCACAAGGATGAGCGATGCCTAACGCGGATCAGTCGAAATCTGGGTCTCATGGTGCAGCAGAGCTGCCGTCGGTCATCGTTGACAGCTACAATCTCGAGCTCAGCACAGAAGACGGGTTCATCGGAGATAGGGCAAGTAGGCGGGCCTTCGTCGAAATTATCGAGGACTGGCGCCAGCGATTAAAGCGGGTGGATTCCGATCCGTTGGGGAACGTGCCAACGGAGAAAATCAAGAAGAAGCAGCTGGACGAGCTTCTCAAGACAGGCGACCCGGAAGCGGCAGGTCTTGTTCACGGAGCAGTT
>JAFBAK010000124.1 GCA_019247795.1 Hyphomicrobiales bacterium
GGCGACATATCGGCGCCGATCGGGACGATCTCGACGTCCTTGAGCGGCACATTGTTCTTGGCGAGCATCGCCTTGAGCAGGATCACGCCGGTCGCCTGGATGCCGACCTTCTTGCCCGCCATGTCGGCCGGCTTGCGAACCGGCGCCCGAGGGAGGGAGAAGAACGTATAGGGGTGCTCCTGGGCCCCGACGCCGAAGCAGACGACCGGAATGTCCTGCGATGCAGCGAGCATGAGGGAAGGGCTCGACGAGACCTGGCCCACCTCGTAGCGGCCGGAGGCCACCACCGCGACTCCGTCGATATTGGGCCCACCCGGCTGAATTCTGAGCTCGACGCCTTCCTGTCCGTAATAGCCGAGCGCCTTGGCGCAGACCTCGCCCACCTGATTACCGCCGAGAATCCAGCCAAGCTGGAGATTGACGACCGGTTGCGAGCCTCCGAGCGCGTCAAAATCGAGGAAGGCGCCGCCCGCGAGCGCCGCGCCGCCGAGCAGAAGCTTGCGCCTGTTCGTGGACATGTCGACATTCTCCCCGTTTGAGCGGCCGGCGATGCCACACCTTGCTCTTCGTGACGCCGCAGCCCCCTGCTGATCGGTCCGCACATTGCGGCGGTATGTTCTCTATCAAGCAACATATGGCTTTGCGTTCGCTGCTGAAAAGAACTTAGATTCGCTCGTGGCGATGCTTTTTCGGCATCACCACCCCTCCTACGAGCGAGGCCTCACATGCATGCCGCAGTGTTGCGCTATTTCGATCAGGTCGCCCGTCACGGCTCGATCCGGCGGGCCGCGGAGGCGCTCCACGTCGCATCTTCCGCGGTCAATCGCCAGATCCTGAAGCTCGAGGAAGAGGTGGGCACGCCGCTTTTCGAGCGCTTGCGCAACGGTGTGCGACTCACGGCGGCGGGCGAGCTGCTTTTGCGCCATTCGCGCGAGACGCTCGCCGATTTCGACCGCACGCGGCTCGAGATCGCCGGGCTTTCCGGGACCGTCACGGGCCATGCGCGGATCATTTGCCTGGAATCGCTTCTCTTGCGCTTCATGCCGCAAGTCGTGGCTGAGCTCGCGGTGGCGCACCCGCAGATGACGCTCACCGTCGTCGGCATCGATCCGGGCGACACAGCCGAGGAAATGCGCTCGGGCCGCAACGATTTCGGCGTGCTCTTCGCGGACCGGCGCCTGCGCGGCGTCGAGGTCTCGGCCATCATGCGCACCTCGATCGGCGCCGTGATGCGGCCGGATCATCCGCTTGCGACGCGCCGCTCCCTCACCTTCACGGACTGCGCCGCTTATCCGGTCGTGATGCTCTACGACCGGTGGCTTCTCGATCTCATCATGGCGACCGAATTCGCAGAATCGGGGGCGAAGCTCGTGCCGCGGATCGTCTCGAACTCGATCGAGTTCCTGCGACAGATCATCGAGCGCGGTCTCGGCATCGGCTTCTTCACACCGATCGGCTTCATCGACGAGATCGAACGCGGCGAGCTCGTGCATGTGACGCTCGTCGAGAAGCTGCTTGCCGACAGCACCATCGCCATTCTGGTGCCGCGCGGACGAGAGCCGACCTTGCCGGCACGCATCGCCATGGATGCGGTGCGCCGTCAGCTCCGCTCTTTCGCCAAGCGGCTGCCACGCCACGGGTTTGCGTCGAACCTCGCCCAGCGAACGCAAGAGGATGAAGCAATGTGAATTCGGCGGAGGTTTGGTCCCTTACGGCTTTCGAAACTTTGAAAGCATAATAGATTTTCGGACGCAGCCTCACGTCTCAGGCTGCGCTCCTCAACGCTTTTCGGCTCCCACGCTTGCCCTTTCTTCTGGTCGATACTCTCAGGGAGGCGAGCATTTCCCGGCGCAAAATGGCATTGAGGCGAGATTGGTAGCCCCTGCCCTGCGATTTCAACCACTCAAGCACATCGGCATCTACTCGCGCCGTAATTTGCCGCTTAGTCGGCCTATAAAAACGCCCGCGCACCGCGCTTTTCCAAAAACTGTCAGTCAGCGGTGGAATATCGCTATAGTCGATCTCGTCATCCGGCCGGCCCATTAGCGCCCTGAGCTTGGCGCGCCCTTCCGTGGTTATTGGGGGTAAGGTTTGTGGAGTGAAGCTAACCATTTTCTTCTTCATAGCGCCGCCTTACGTGTCGGTTGGCCCGTCGGGCCGAAATGATTCGGATAATTTCGACCGCGTCGCCATCTACGTCGGACTCAGTTGTCGTATGTGCGACGATCAGCAGAGGAAAGCCATCCACCAGGCGAAAGGTTTGCCATCGACGCTCTCCGTTTTCCATGCGATCGGGTATCGAGACATGTAGCGGATCGAGAAAAACCTGCTCCGCTCAGAAACTCGATCGCCTCATGATCACCGCGGCGCAAGCTCGCCGATCAGGCCGTTCGCCGTTTCCGCCATTTGGGTGAAACCGCCGAAATTGAACTGGTTCACCGCGACGAAGACTCCGACGCCTCGGCTCGGCGCGAATGCCATGTAGCTCATGAAGCCTTGGAAGCCACCGGTCTTCTGCAAGATGAAGGGGCGCGCGCCGTCAGGGTTCATCGCGAGCCAGGCGAGCCCGATCGCATCGCTCTTGCCGCCCTCATCGAAGCCGACCGCCATTTTGAGGCCGTCGCGCTGCAGATAAACCGCATGGTCGATGACGCGCACGCTATCGCCGGCCGGGTTCTTACGGTCGAGGTGCCAGCGCATGAAGCGTACCATGTCGTCGGCGGTCGAGTAGACGCCACCCGAAGCCCCCTGCGCTTCCAAGGCCTCGAACGGCTCCATCGGGTTCCCCTCGAAATCATAGCCCGTCATCAGCCTTGCTTTTTG
>JAFBAK010000138.1 GCA_019247795.1 Hyphomicrobiales bacterium
CGGTCTGGACGGCGCCGAGTTTGCGTGGGGTGACGAGCTCGCGCCGGGCGGTCACCACATGGCCAACACATGGCAGGGCTCGTTCCCACACGAGAATCTCGCGACCGATGGATACAGGCGGACTTCTCCCGTGCTCGCCTTTGCGCCCAACGGCTATGATCTGTTCGATATGATCGGCAATGTTTGGGAGTGGACCGCCGACTGGTTCTCCACCCGACATGTCGCGGATGCGGCGAAGACTTGTTGCATCCCGCAAAACTCACGCGGTGGAAGCGAGGCCGACAGTTTTGATCCGTGCAATGCACCGCTACGCATTGCACGGAAGGTCATCAAGGGCGGATCTCACCTTTGTGCGCCGAATTATTGCCGGCGCTATCGGCCGGCAGCGCGTCACGCGCAGCCGGTCGATACAAGCACGAGCCATGTCGGATTTCGCTGCGTCATCAGGCAAGCGGGAGCCATCGCATGACGGATCCGGCACCGCGTGAATTGACGGCTCTGGCCAAGATCGTCGTCGGCCTCGGCGCCTTGCTGATCGTTGCCGGTGTGGTGTGGCACGGGGTCACCGTCAAGAACATTTTCCGCGTGTGGCACAACCTCGTGGATCGGCCGGACAGCGCGATGTCATTTCGATTCATTCTGCAGCCCTTGATGGCTGTGATCGCCGCGATTCACGATGGTCTCGAGGACGCTCGTAACGGCCGTTCTCCGTATTTCTGGACCATCATGCGCGACCCACGGCAGCGCATCGAAAGGCTGAACGAAGGATTGAACGCGACGGCCAGGATCATCTTGCTCGGGATCGCGATGGACGTGATCTACCAGCTGATGGTGTTCAAGAAGTTTTATCCCGTGGAGGCGGTGATCATCGCGTTGCTCCTGGCGTTTGTCCCGTATCTCATGGTGCGCGGGCTGGTGGTGCGAGCCTGGAGCGGGCGTCCCTTTTTCAATCGTCGCGAAAGCCATCCGGAATGATAGATCCGAACCCCTCCTCGAAAGCGAGCCGCTTCGAAGTCAGGGTGACGGCGGATAGTCATTTCGGTTGGCTGCGCACGCGCCTGAGCGTGGAGCGCACGATGATGTCGTGGCTGCGCACAGCGGTCTCACTCATCGGCTTTGGTTTCGCCATCGTCCAATTCTTCGAACGCTTGCAGGATATGCCCGGCGCGCAAGCCGCTCGGCATCCGGGCGCTCCGAAACTTCTCGGGCTCGCCCTGATCTCGAGCGGCGTTCTCGCACTTCTCATCTCGATTTGGCAATACCGCTGGTTCATTGGCTATTTGTGGAGCGCGGATTTCCTGCCCATTGCAGGGGCGCGAGCCGGGGCGACAAAGGAAAAGATGCAAACACCCGTCATCGCGGTTGCCGTTCTGCTCGTCGGCGTCGGCCTGTTTGCCTTTGCCGCCGTGCTGTTTCGCCTCGTGTAGCCGCCGCTTGGAAGCGAACGTCAAAAGAGAAAGTCACCAACAGAACGATGGAGAGCAAGATGGCCAAGGCAGACAAGCCCAACATCCTCATCCTCTGGGGTGACGACATTGGCTGGTGGAACATCAGCTACAACAACCGCGGCCAGATGGGCTATCGGACGCCCAATATCGACCGGATCGGCAATGAGGGCTCAACGTTCACTGACTACTACGGCCAGCAAAGCTGCACAGCGGGTCGGGCAGCCTTCATCACCGGTCAAAACCCTATCCGTACGGGCCTGACCAAGGTCGGCATGCCAGGCGCGGACGTGGGCATCCGCGCGGAAGACCCGACTATCGCGGAGCTGTTGAAGCCGCTTGGCTATGCCACGGGCCAGTTCGGGAAGAATCATCTAGGCGACAAGGACGAATTCCTTCCGACGATGCATGGCTTCGACGAGTTCTTTGGCAACCTCTACCATCTCAATGCAGAGGAAGAGCCGGAAGACCCCGATTATCCGAAGGACCCTGCATTCAAGAAGCGCTTCGGACCCAGGGGCGTGCTCCACTGCTGGGCGGACGGAAAGGGCGGACAGAAGATCGAGGACACCGGCCCACTCAACAAGAAACGCATGGAAACCATCGATGATGAGGTCACGGAGCACGCGCTCAATTTCATCGACAAGTGCAGCAACGAGGGAACGCCATTCTTTCTGTGGTACAACACCACCGCGATGCATTTGAGGACCCACAGCGCCGCGCAACACAAAGGCAAGAGTGGGGGCCAGGGGGAGTACAACGATGTGATGGTGGCCCATGACGAGAAGATCGGCACCATGCTCGACAAGCTCGATCAATTGGGCATTTCCGACAACACGATCGTCATGTATTCGACTGATAACGGCCCGCACTACAACAGCTGGCCCGACGCCGGGATCACCCCTTTCCGCAGCGAGAAGAACACCAATTGGGAGGGCGGCTGGCGAGTACCGGTCTTCGTGCGCTGGCCGGGCAAGATCAAGCCCGGCTCGGTATTCAATGACGTCGCGTCACATCAGGATTGGTTGCCGACGCTTCTTGCAGCCGCGGGAGAGCCAGACATTAAGGACAAGCTTCTCAAGGGTTATAAGATCGGGAAGAAATCCTATAAGGTGCATATCGACGGATATAACCTCATCCCTTATTTCACCGGCCAGGAGAAAGACGGTCCACGGAAGTTCTTCTTCTACATCAGCGATGACGGCGACATCCTGGCGATCCGCATGGGCGACTGGAAGGCGGTGCTCATGGAACAGAGGGCCAAGCAGCTCATGTGCTGGCTCGAACCATTCGTAAAGCTGCGAGCGCCGAAAATATTCAACCTGCGCCGTGATCCGTTCGAGCGGGCGGACGAGAACTCGAACACCTATTGGGACTGGATGATCTCCCACGCGTATTTTCTCTACGGGATGCAAGCGATCGTGGCTCAACAGATAGAAGCGTTCAAGCAATTCCCGCCACGTCAGAAGCCTGCTGCGTTCAACCTGGACGAGGTACTTCGTCAAGTCCAGGATGCGGGCGGCAGCAGCAATCATTAGGAAACCGCTGTTCACACGCATTCACGTGAGTGGCAGAACGTAAGAACCTCGCTTTACACGGAAGGGCAATCCGACTTGGTTAAATGACGGGGCGCTGCGTCGGGAGGTGGGCATGCGACCAAGCTTTTTTTCCTCGTGTGATATGCGCAAATGGCGCCTCGGGACATTCGTCCTGATCGCCTTTGAACTGGCGCTTTCGGGTTGCGCCGGCACTCCCGGCGAAAGCGCCCGGCCGCGAGCGACCCTCGCGGCCTATCCGGTCGACCGGCTCATCGGCAAGTGGGGCGTCGCCTCTTATCGCCAGGAAAAGGACAAGGCGCGCACGGAGGCGCAAGCTCGGGCGCAATGCAAGCTTCCTTATGTGATCTCGAAGGGGCCGACCGACGGGGTCATGATGCATGTAGCCGACGACCCTACGCCCCACGAGCTGACCTTGAAGGGCGGCCCTGGCGGCAAAACTTATCTCGGCTTCGAGGGGCCACCGGGCGACGATCAAGACCGCGAGATCCTCTCGATGAGCGACAACATGTTCGTGACGCGTTTCGTCAGCCCCGAGACCAACACGCGCTACGGAACTTTCATTTACGTGAGATGCGGCGCGCCCCGAACTTGAGCTTTGCGACAAAGGAGCGAACATGTTTGCCGGATTTTCTGATTTGAGCTTGAGCGCGCTGCGATGCGGCACGATGTGTGTTTGCCTGGGAGCGGCCACCTGGCTCACAGGTAGTGCGCCCGCCTTCGCGCAGGCCGCCTCAGAATCCGCAATGCGAGAGACTCTCGACATCGGCGACGAGCCTGGCCGTGTCTCGACCGAGGAGGTCGTGATCACGGACGGGCCCTACCGGCGGCAGCTCGTTTTCTTCCGCACGACCGACGCGCCCGGCACGATCGAAATTCACACGGCGGAGCGATTTCTTTATCTCGTGCTCGGCAACAATCGAGCCCTGCGCTACGGGATCGGCGTGGGCCGCGAAGGCTTCCAATGGTCGGGACTCGTGACAATCGTGCGCAAGGCCGAGTGGCCGGATTGGACTCCGCCTCCCGAGATGATTGCGAGACAGCCCTATCTCCCGCGCTTCATGGCGGGCGGACCAGGAAATCCGCTCGGCGCGCGGGCCATGTATCTCGGCGGCACCGTGTATCGTATTCATGGGACCAATCAGCCGGAAACGATCGGACAATCCGTTTCCTCAGGATGTTTCCGTCTCGCCAATGGCGATGTCGTAGACCTCTATTCGCGCGCGAATGTGGGCACGAAAGTCATCGTACGCCACGCGGCGACGCTCTGAGGCCCTCCCAGCCGTTTGCGTCTCTGCCATCCGAAGGAGACCTGTCATGATGAGCCGTTGGTGGCATATTTTTATCGGTCTTGCTTGGCTCCCCGTTGTGCTCCTTGCCTTCGGTGCGACGGTAGAGAGTCAAGCCGGGACGCTCGAAACGGTAAAGCAACGCGGCTCTCTAATCTGCGGCGTCAGCCAGGGTTTGCCGGGTTTCTCGGACCACGATGCGCACGGGAATTGGAGTGGTTTCGATGTGGATTTTTGCCGCGCTGTTGCAGCGGCGATTTTCGATGATCCCAAGAAGGTCTCCTTCGTTCCGCTCTCGGCAGTGGAGCGCTTCGATGCCCTGCGAGACGGCAAGATAGACTTGCTGTCGCGCAACTCGACGTGGACTCTCGAGCGCGAAGCGGGATCGGGCATGCTGTTCGCAGCCGTCACTTATTACGACGGCCAAGGGTTCATGGTGACTCGCCGACTCCAGGTCACCTCCGCCCTCGAACTCGATAAAGCTTCCGTCTGCGTACAGAGGGGAACGACCACCGAGCTCAATCTCGCCGATTACTTTCGTGCCAACTCGATCACCTATCGCGAGATGGCCTTCGATACGCTCGCGGACGCGGTCAAATCATTCGAATTGGGTCAATGCGACGTCTTCACTTTGGACCAGTCGGCGCTCTATGCCGAGCGCGTAAGTCTTGCGAATGCGCAAGCGGTGGACATCCTTCCCGATGTGATCTCGAAGGAACCTCTGGGACCCGTGGTGCGCAGCGACGACGTTGCTTGGTTCAACATCGTCAAATGGGTTGCCTTCGCACTGGTTAATGCGGAGGAACTCGGCATCAACGCCGATACCCTCTCCGAAGCGCTGGCTTCGGCGAAGCCGGATGCTCGGCGCTTCACCGGAGTGGAGGGCGATTTCGGCCATAGGCTCGGCCTCGACAATGGATGGGCCATAAGGGCCGTCCGTGCCGTCGGCAATTATGCGGACGTATTCGAACGCAATGTCGGTTCGAGATCGCGCCTTGCGATACCGCGTGGTCTCAACCAGCTTTGGTCGCAAGGCGGTATTCTCTACGCGCCGCCACTCCGGTGAACCCCTTCATCTCGTCAAAGTCAGTATTTGCCGGATACGGAGAGCTACTGCACTTAGTTAGGGTAGGGAAGCCCTGATCATTTCCAGGGCTCGTGCGCGATACTCTAAAGCTCCTCCGGATTGCCTGTTGTGCTGATTTTCCCGGACCTCTGAAATGGAGCGTGCAAACATGGCTTGGCGAATGAACTCTAGTTCGATTGCGGTGATCCTTGCGCTTGGATTTTTCCTCCTCGCCAACCCAGCGCTGCTGGCGCGTGCACAAACGCCTCCGTCCGGGCCGCCGGTTGCCAG
>JAFBAK010000156.1 GCA_019247795.1 Hyphomicrobiales bacterium
AGCTTCGAGCAAATCGCCGAATTCTGCCATTTGCACCCGCTCGAGGTGAAAAGCATCGCCGATGGCGAGGTCGCCGCCGGCATCAAAGGCCTCGATCCGGTACTCACCGGCCAGCTGACGCGAGAGGAAATCGAGAAAGCCGAGAACGACCCTTCGCACAGCCTCAAGATGGCGCAGAGCAAGGTTCATCTCCCCGAGGTGAAGCGCAAGACGAAGGGGCCACGTTACACGCCCTTGTCGCGCCGCCAGGATCGGCCGAACGCCATTCTCTGGCTCTTGCGCAACCATGCCGAGCTGAAGGACGCGCAGATCTCGCGCCTCGTCGGCACGACGAAGTCGACGATCGAGGCGGTGCGCGAACGCACCCACTGGAACTCGCCGAGCTTGCAGCCGCTCGACCCGGTGACGCTCGGCCTGTGCTCGCAGATCGATCTCGACATGGAGGTGGCGCGCGCCGCCAAGGACAAGCCTGTCGCGGTGCAGGAGACCGGCGCCACCCTGCTGCCGGCCGAAGTCACCGCTGCGCGCAGCAAGCCCGCGGAGGCACCCGAAAAATTGCCGACCTTCGCGCCTTCCGCCCCGAAGCCGGAAGAAGAGAAAATCGACCCTGACAGCGTGTTCGCGAAGCTCAAGGACTTCAAGCCGAAGGAATAGGGTTTTCGCGCGAGCGCGGGAACGCAAGGGGGCGGCCTGTGCCGAACGAACGTCGAGGGAAAAGGGCGCAGGCAATGCGCGGCTGCCCATGGACGGGCCCGCATTTTTCCGCGATGCGAAAGAGGTGAGCTTGATCAAAAGCCCGGCTTTGCTATATCGAGCTTGACGAATTTGGTGTTGCGGGCGCCTTTCTTTTCGAAATTGTGCCCCACAAGAAAAGAGCGGCGGCAGTGGATTCGCCGTCGACGGCAAATTTCGACACAGGTGCCACGATGAAAATTCGCAATTCCTTGAAGTCCTTACGTGGCCGCCATCGCGACAACCGTCTTGTGCGGCGCCGGGGACGGGTGTACGTGATCAACAAGACCCAGCGCCGCTTCAAGGCCCGCCAAGGCTGAAGGCCCATGCTCCCTTTGCGCATCGTCTCGACGGCGCGCGGCAAGGGGGCTGTGCCGATCTTCGGGCGCAACCGCACCCGACATCGTGGCGTCGGCGCGTTGCTGCGCCGAGCAAGCTTGGCATTCTCGCTGGCTGCGGGAATCTTTGGCGCCTGTTCGGCCGCTTTCATCGGAACGTCCGTGGCACGCGCCGCCGACGCGGATTCCTCCATGGTGGCGGTACCGACGGCACCGCTCGATCTCGATGGCCTCTTCTCCAAGCTGAAGCAGGCGCCCGACGCGGAATCGGCTGCCGTCACCAGCCGCGCCATTCAGCAGCGCTGGTCTCATTCCGGCAGCGACACGGCCGATCTGCTCATGCAGCGGGCGGATGCGGCGCTTGCGGGCGGCGACAGGCCGCTCGCCATCGAAATTCTCGACCGGCTCATCGCGATCGACCCCGATTGGGCAGAAGCCTGGAATCGCCGAGCCACCATATTCTTCCTGGAGGACGATCTTTCCCGCTCGGCCGCCGACATCCAGGAAGTACTGGCGCGCGAGCCGCGGCATTTCGGAGCGCTGATGGGACTTGCCGGGATTCTCGAGCGAATCGGGGATGATCACAAAGCGCTGGAAGCCTATGAGAAGGTGCTCGATGTTTACCCGCTCCTGCCTTCCGCGCAAAAGGCGGTCGAGCGCCTGAAGGCGCATTTCAACGAAGTGCCGATCTGACGGTTTGTGCTTTCTCGGCGTCCGGGACCTGATCCGAAAAAATCATGCTCGGCCACAAGCCGGAGCAGCGTGACCTGCAACATGTGAGCGCCGATGCATCTACCTGTGGCGCTTTCTCTTACGCTGGTCATTCTCGTTGCCCTTTGGGCGTTTTCCCTCGCCAGCACGATCAACATCAATCGGCGCTACCCGCCCGAAGGGCGCTTTCATGCGCTCGAAGGCGCGAATTCGCGTCGCAACCGGATTCATCTTTTCATGCGCGAGCCGCGCATACGATCGGCCAGCGCGGATGTCGTCTTGATCCACGGGGCTTTTGCCTCGATGGGCGACCAGCTTCTCGCGCTTGCCGAAACGCTTTGCGAGCGCTTCCGCGTCATCGCGGTCGACCGTCCGGGCCAGGGCTGGAGCGACCGGTCGCACGACACGCACGATGCCTCTCCGGCCCGCCAAGCGGCGCTCATTTACGAAGCGCTGCGGGCCCAAGGCGTGGAGCGCGCGATCGTCATCGGCCACTCTTTCGGAGCTGCCGTCGCGGCGGCGCTCGCTCTCGAGCATCCGAGCTTCGTTCGAGGGGTCGTTTTCGTGGCTCCGGCGACGCATCCATGGCCGGGCGGGATCGCCTGGCATTATCGGATTCCGGCCCTGCCTTTGTTCGGCAGGATCTTCACCGAGCTTTTCGCGCCTGTTCTCGGTCCCTTGCTGTTGCGCCCGGGCATCAGAGAGGTGTTTCGGCCGCAAACCCCGCCGCGAGATTATGCACAACTTGCCGGCGCCGCGCGAGCTCTCACCCCATCGCGCCTGCGCGCCAATGGCCAGGATGTCGCGGGGCTCAAAGGCCATCTCATGGCGCTGTCGCCCCGCTATCGCGAGATCAAGGCGCCTTGCGTGATCGTGACGGGAGATGCCGACTCGACCGTTTCGCCGGAAATTCACTCTCGGGCCCTGGCGCGTGAGATCAAAGGCGCAAGCCTCGTCGTGCTCGCGGGTGTAGGGCATATGCCGCATCACGCCCGCCCGGATGCGATCCTCGCCGCAGTCGAGGAAATCGTCGCAAGGACCTGATTGCCGATACGTCCGCTGCTCACGGTAGCGGCGGCAGATCGAGCCATCCCGCAGCGCCACCCGCTGTGCCGAAGGCGAGCCGCGCACCCACCCTGTTCCAGGCAAGCGCCGAGATCGCGCCGGTAAAGGCCGAGGCTCTGCGGACCAGGAGCTCCGCACTGTCCGTAAGGCGGCACATCAGCACGCAACCGTCGTCATAGCCGATCGCGGTGACCAGCGCTTTCGGATGACAGGCGACAGCGGTGACACGCGCGCGGCGCACCCCGCATTCGCGCGGCGCCTTCCCCATGGGGCCGTCCTTGTCGGCGAAGGGCCAGAGGATGCAGGCCTCCGCACCGCTCGTCGCCAGCCATTTGCCGTCATGAGTCCAGGAGAGCGAGCGGCTCTTGGCCGGATAGCCCGTCATCCGCATGTGCTTCTTGTCGGCCAATCTCCAGCCGTGCAGGGCGTTCTCCTGCATCGATGTCACGAGGAAGCGCCCGTCGGGCGAGAACGAGACGTCGAGATGCGAACCTTTCCAGTCGAAGACCTCGGGAGGGCTCGATGCGTTCGGAAACCAGAGGCTCGCCCCGCCTTTATGCGCGAAAGCGAGCCGATATCCTTTCGGCGCGAAAGCCAGCCCGCGCACGGACGAAGGCGCTGCGATTTCCCTGAGACCGCCCTGTTTGTCCCGCGCCTTCACGCTGCGCCCGGCCGACCAGGCGATCGCGCCCGCGCCCGAAATGGCGACGGCATCGATCCATTTGCCCTTCTCGTTCGCGATCGTCTCGATGGTGCCGGAAACATCGATGCGCAAAAGGCGCCCGTCATCGCCGCCGGTGTAGAGAGCTTCGCCGTCATGCGCGAAGACCTGGACCGCACCCTCATGCGCGGCGAGCTCGCGCGACTTTTCGCCATCGTGGAGCACGACGCGCCCATCCCCGAGAGCGAAGCCCACGATGTCGCCGAGAAAAGCGGCACCGCTGATATGCTCGCCAAACGCAAAGCTCGTGACGTGCTCCGTGAGCGAGAAGTTTTCCGGGATCGTCGTCTCGGCGCTCACCTCGCAGCGCCCCTCAGGCTCTGCAGGCGAGGAAGCCTGCGCGAATCGCTGCCTCGTCGAGGTGGCGGCCGATGAAGACGATCTTGCTCTCGCGCTTCTCGCCTTCTTGCCAGGGGCGCTGCAGATCGCCGTCGAGAATCATGTGAACCCCTTGGAACACGAAGCGCTTCGGCTCTCCCTTGAAGGCCAAAATGCCTTTCGAACGCAGGATATCGATGCCCTTGGTCTGCGTGAGCTCGTTGATCCATGGCATGAATTTCTCGGGGTCGACCTCACCGTCGATGCGCGCCGAGACCGATTGCATCTCCTCGTCGTGATAATGCTTCAGGCCGCCATGCGAATGCGCCTTGGCGCGGCCGCCGTTGCCCTTAGGCTCATGCCCGTGATGGTGCTGATCATGATCGTCGTGACCATGATCGTCATGGTGGCCGTGTGCATGCGCATGATCATGGTCATGAGCATGACCCTCTTCGTCATCGAGGAAGGCGGGCTCGATCTCGAGAATGCGCTCGAGATCGAAGGCCTCGCGGCCGAGCACGGCATCGAGAGGAACCGCGCATTTTTGCGTGCGGTGGAGCTTGGCATAGGGGTTGATGCCGCGAATGCGCGCCTCGACCTCCTCCAGCTGCTCTTTCGTCACGAGATCGGTCTTGTTGAGCAAGATCACGTCCGCGAAGGCGATCTGGTTCTTGGCTTCCGGCGCGTCCTTCAGCCGATCGAGGACCCATCGGGCATCGGCGACCGTCACCACTGCGTCGAGCTTTGCGGACGCGCCGACATCGGCATCGACGAAGAAGGTCTGGGCCACGGGCGCGGGATCGGCGAGCCCCGTCGTCTCGACGATGATGGCGTCGAACTTGCCCTTGCGCTTCATCAAGCCTTCGACGATCCGGATGAGATCGCCGCGCACGGTGCAGCAGATGCAGCCATTGTTCATCTCGAAGATTTCCTCGTCGGCGCCGACGACGAGTTCGTTATCGATGCCGATCTCGCCGAACTCATTGACGATGACGGCGAATTTTCGGCCGTGCTCCTCGGTCAAGATGCGATTGAGCAAGGTCGTCTTGCCGGCGCCGAGATAGCCGGTGAGTACGGTGACGGGGATCTTGTCGGACATGAAGGGTCGGCTCCGCCTCGAATGGAAACGGAGAATAGATAATGGCTGAAACGGGCCTTGGGAATGGAGCGCGCCGCTCCATTCCGCTCCCAGTCACGTAAAGGGCGGATGAGGCCACGAACGGCCGAGTTTGTTGACTTTCCCGTGGGCGTCTTGCATAAGCCCGCCCGTTCCGTCAGCGCAGAGATTTCCGGTCGGACAGGCCGCCCACAGGCTATAGGCCGGTCCTTGGCCCCTGATTTATGGATTCGGGGCCGTCATTTTGGAGTTCGTTTCGTGAAACGCACCTATCAGCCGAGCAAGCTCGTCCGCAAGCGCCGGCATGGTTTTCGGGCTCGCATGGCAACCGTCGGCGGCCGCAAGGTGGTCGCGACGCGCCGTGCGCGCGGCCGCAAGAAGCTCTCCGCCTGACGAGGCGGGGCGAAATTGCCGCCGACGTGGCAAGGGCCGCAAAGCCGCAAGGCGGGGAGTTGCTCGGGCGCTTGACGCGCTCGGCCGATTTCCAGGCGCTCAGGCGCGGACCGAAAATCGAGGGGCAATTCGGCCGGATGCGCGCGGTGGCCCGTGCACGCGGCGCGACGTCTCCTTACGCGTTGCGGATCGGGCTCATCGTTCCGGGAAAGCTCGGCAATTCCCCGCAACGCAACCGGATCAAGCGGCGGCTTCGCGAAGGCGTGCGCCGCGCGCGCGCTTCGGGCGGCTTCCGGCTCGAGCGCTTGAGCAGAATGGAGGGAGCGACGGGCGCCGATATCGGCATTTTCGCCTCGCGCGCGGTGCTCACGATGAATTTCGACATGCTGGCGAGAGAGCTCGAGGGCGCCCTCGAGGCGCTGATGCGCAAGCTCGACCGGCCTCCCATATAGGGCCGGAGCCGATGCGCGAGCGACAGATCCCGAGAGTTTCGAATGGACGATAAACGCAACCTCTTCACGGCGATCGGCCTGTCGCTGCTTGTCCTCGTCGGCTGGCAATTTCTCGTCGCGCCGCGCTTCATCACGCCCAAGCCCGCCCAGATCGAGGCTCAGCAGGAGGTCAAGCCCGCGTCGAATTCGACGCCGGAAGCCGCACCGCAAGCGCCCCCGCCCGGGACGACGGCGGCGACGCCGACGAACACCTCCCAGGAAATTTCGCGCGAGGATGCGCTGAAATCATCGCCGCGTGTTGCGATCCATAACGATCATGTCTCAGGCTCGATCGCGCTCAAGGGGGCGCGCTTCGACGATCTCACACTCACGAGCTACCGCGAGACCACGGCTCCCAACAGCCCGAACATCGTGCTGTTCTCGCCCTCGCGCACGCCGGGCGGGTTCTACGCGGATTTCGGGCTGCTGCCGGGGGCCTCCTCGGCGGGCGAGACGCCGAACGGCGACACGCTTTGGCAGGCGAGCGGCAACGAGCTCACCCCCACGACCCCGATCACCCTGACCTGGACGAACCCGCAAGGCGTCGAGTTCAAGCGCGAGATCTCGGTCGACGACGATTACATGTTCTCCGTCACCGACACCGTCACGAACCACGCCTCGCAGCCTCTCTCGGTCTACCCTTACGCGGCGGTCGTGCAGCAGGGCACGCCCCATGTTGCCGGCTATTATGTGCTCTTCGAGGGCTTGCTCGGCTGGATCGGCGACGCGGGCTTGCAGGAATGGACCTACGCGAAGCTCGACAAGGAAGGCGTGAAAAACTATTCCGGCACGGGCGGTTTCATCGGCATCACGACCGACAAATATTGGGCCGCCGCCATCATTCCGGATCAGACGAAGCCTTATGATGCGCGCTTCATCGCGACCCAAACGGGGGCCAAGGCGTATCAGACGGATTTGCGGGAGGGCGAACTCGGCGTCGCCCCCGGCGCCAGCGTGTCCGCGTCGCGGAAGCTCTTCGCCGGCGCCAAGGTCGTGTCGCTCGTCGACAAATACGAGAGCGAATTCGGCATCAAGCAATTCAATCGCATCATCGACTGGGGCTATTTCTATTTCATCACCCAGCCCTTGTTCAAAGTGATCGATTACTTCTATCGGCTGCTCGGCAATTTCGGTCTCGCCATCCTTCTCGTCACCGTCCTTTTGAAGGCGCTTTTCTTGCCGCTCGCCAATAAGTCCTACGCTTCGATGGCCAAGATGAAGGCGGTGCAGCCGCAGCTCAAGGAGCTGCAGGAACGCTATAAGGACGACAAGGCGAAGCTGCAGCAGGAGATGATGGCGCTCTACAAGCGCGAGCGGATCAATCCGGTCGCCGGCTGCTGGCCCATGCTGATTCAGATTCCGGTGTTCTTTGCGCTCTACAAAGTGATCTTCACCACGATCGAGATGCGCCAGGCGCCGTTCTACGGCTGGATCCACGACCTTTCCGCGCCTGATCCGACCTCGGTTTTCAACCTCTTCGGACTTTTGCCGTTCACGCCACCGCATGTGCTGATGCTCGGCGCCTGGCCGCTCATCATGGGGGTGACGATGTTCGTTCAGATGAAGATGAATCCCGAGCCGCCGGATCCGGCGCAGAAGATGATGTTCACCTGGATGCCACTCATCTTCACCTTCATGCTGTCGTCCTTCCCGGCGGGCCTCGTCATCTATTGGAGCTGGAACAACACGCTCTCGGTGCTGCAGCAGGGCTTCATCATGAAGCGGCACGGCGTGAAGATCGAGCTCTGGGACAATCTGCGCAAACTGTTCATGGGCAAGAGCTCGCCCTCGACCGCGTGATCGCGTGATCGCGTGACCGAGGGTTCAAGCCCTTCGCTCGACGACGATGCGCTCGAGGCCGGAAGGCGGCTCTTCGCCCGCGAATGCCAATTTCGCTACGCGGCCGGTTCGCTCGAGCGATTGCCGCCTTCCGATCTCCCGGAAATCGCTTTTGCCGGACGCTCGAATGCCGGCAAATCGAGCCTGATCAATGCGCTCACCGGCCGTCGCACCCTGGCGCGGACTTCGCGCACGCCCGGGCGCACGCAGGAGCTCATCTTCTTCGAGCTCGGGGGCGAGGTTATGCTCGTCGACATGCCGGGTTATGGCTATGCGGCGGCACCCGTGGAGGCGGTGAAGACCTGGTCGGAATTTGCCCGCGCTTACGTGTGCGGACGC
Organism: Hyphomicrobiales bacterium; assembly: GCA_019247795.1. Taxonomy (GTDB): domain Bacteria; phylum Pseudomonadota; class Alphaproteobacteria; order Rhizobiales; family Beijerinckiaceae; genus GAS188. Next base: position 8,065 of record JAFBAK010000156.1, read on the forward strand.
CCCCTTCTCCATCGCGTCTACGTGCTCGCTGACGCGCGCCACGGGTTGAAGCCCGCCGATTTGTCGATGCTCGACCTTCTCGACAAGGCCGCCATCTCCTATCAGCTCGTGCTCACCAAGTCGGATGAACTGAAGGCAAAGGATCAACCCACCCGGATCGCCGAGGTCGAAGCAGCGCTCGCGCGTCGCCCTGCTGCTTATCCCGGCGTGATCCTCACCTCGTCACGCACGGGTGCCGGACTGCCGGAGCTTCGGGCCGCCATCGCGACCTTGCTCGCCGAGCGCAAGTGACGACAAAAGGTTCATTTCGTCGTCATCGATTGACACAATGCCCATCTGATTACGTCGATCGTCGGATGCGAAAGATGGCGCCCTGGCCAAAACCGAATCGCGCGCCATGAGAAGAGGTCGACGCCGGCGATGTCGCGCCTCAAACGCCTTCACCCGGGCCGGATGATCCCTTGAGCTCCTTCAAGAGCGGTGCCAGCAAGTCCTCGTAAGGCTTCCAGCGGCCGATCGAGCTTTGGTAGATCGGGCGGCGGACTTGGGTGGCGCTGGCGGTCTTCACCGGGCGCGTGTTGCGGTGGAAAGCCAGGCAGGCATCATCCCATTCGAGCCCCGCATGCGCGATGATGCGCCGCGCCTCGCTCTCGAGATCGGCCACCACGTCCTCGTAGCGCACATCGATCATCACGCCTTTCGGCAGGATCTCGCGCCAATGCGCCATGAGGCGCTCATAGGCGCGATAGAAACGCCCGAGCTCGCCGAGATCGTAGGTGTGGTTCTGCTCGTGCGAGAAGAGCTTCGAGAAGCACGAGAGGCAAGTGTCGATCGGATCGCGCACGGTATGGATGATGCGCGCATTCGGCATCGCGAGATGGATGAGGCCTGCATAGTAGAAGTTCGACGGCATCTTGTCGGTGATGCGCGGCGCGTCGGGCGCGAGCGCCTGGACGCGGCGGACGTAATCCTCGCCGAACTCGCGAAGCTCTTTCGCTTTCATCGAGGGCACGAAGCCGGGGTACACCCAATCGCTGCCGTCGGAACGCTTGATCGCCTGCGTCACCTCATGCATCTCGCGCAGCTCTCCCGCGCCGAAGACTTGCGGATGGCTCGACAGGATCTGCTCGACGAG
>JAFBAK010000251.1 GCA_019247795.1 Hyphomicrobiales bacterium
GCGGTGAAGCCGCACGCAAGTCCGATCTTCCACGCAATCCAGTATCTCTTCGGCAATCAAACGCGCGAAAACCTCGAGAACTTTCGCGGTTACAAAGGAGCACAATCCTACCCCTCTCGAACCAAGGACGTGGATGACGTCGATTTCTCGACCGGTTCTGTCGGCTTGGGCGTGGCCCAGACGCTCTTTGCCAGCATGGTGCAGGACTATGTGAAGGCTCATGGCTGGGCCAAGGATCGCCCTTACGGACGCATGATCGCCCTCGTTGGCGATGCCGAGATGGACGAGGGAAATATCTTCGAGGCGTTGCTCGAGGGCTGGAAGCAAGGCCTGCGCAATTGCTGGTGGATCATCGATTATAATCGCCAGAGCCTCGATGCCGTGATCCGCGAGGGCCTTTATGCCCGCTTCGAAGCGATCTTCCGCGCTTTCGGCTGGGATGTCGTCATCCTCAAATATGGTTCCTTGCAGGAGGCGGCGTTCAAGGAGCCGGGCGGGGAGAGGCTGCGTCAATGGATCGACACCGCGCCGAACCAGCTCTATTCGGCGCTGACCTTCCAGGGTGGAGCTGCGTGGAGGAAGCGTCTCCTCGATGACCTTGGCGATCAAGGCGACATGACGCGCCTCATCGAGCGCCGCTCGGACTCTGAACTCGCCGTCCTGATGAGCAATCTCGGCGGCCACGATCTGCCCAATTTACTGCGCGCCTTCGAGTCGATCGACCATGACCGGCCCACGGTCTTCATCGCCTACACGATCAAGGGATTCACGCTGCCGCTCGCGGGTCACAAGGACAACCACGCGGGGCTCCTCACGCCGGCGCAGCTCGAGGGCTATCGCCAAGGGACCGACGTGCGCGCCGGGCACGAATGGGACAGGTTCGAGGGGATGAAGGTCCCCCGCGAAGCGATGGAGCGCTTCCTCGAGCAAGTGCCCTTCGCGGCGAAAGGTCGACGGCGCCTCAGCGCTCCGCGCCTCTCCGTCCCCGCGATGGTGTCGGTCCCGCATCAAGGCCGCATGTCGACCCAACAAGGTTTCGGCCTCGTCTTGAACGAGCTCGCCCGTTCCAGCGAACCGATCGTCGAGCGGGTCGTGACCACCTCGCCGGACGTGACCGTGTCCACGAATCTCGGCGCATTCGTGAACAGGCGGGGCCTCTTCGCGCGACAGGACATGAAGGATCTCTTCAAGGCCGAACGCATCCCGTCCACATTTACTTGGGACTTTTCCTCCAAGGGACAGCATCTCGAGCTTGGCATCGCGGAGATGAACCTGTTCATCCTGCTTTCCGCGCTCGGGCTCTCCCATTCGCTTTTTGGTGAGCGCCTCATCCCGATCGGCACGCTCTATGACCCATTCATCGAGCGCGGCCTCGATGCGCTGAACTACGCTTGCTATCAGGATGCGCGCTTCATTCTCGTCGCGACACCTTCCGGCGTGACGCTTGCGCCGGAAGGCGGAGCGCACCAATCCATCGCAACACCTCTCATCGGGCTCGCCCAGGACGGCCTCGCCGCTTTCGAGCCGGCCTTCGTCGATGAGCTGTCGATCGTCTTGTGGTTCGCCCTCGATTATCTGCAACGCTCGGGCGATGGCGAGCCGAACGAAAAGAGCTGGTTGCGCGACGAGACGGGCGGCTCGGTCTATTTACGACTGTCGACGCGCCTCCTGGAGCAGCCGCAGCGCGAGATCGATCCTTCATTGCGCGACCAGATCATTGATGGAGCCTATTGGCTGCGCAAGCCCGGACCGAATGCGCAAGTCGTCATCGCCTACACGGGCGCCGTCGCGCCCGAGGCCATCGAGGCCGTGGGCCTGATCGCCGAGGACCGGCGCGATGTGGGTCTTCTCGCGGTGACGTCGGCTGATCGGCTCAATGCCGGTTGGACCGCTGCCCAGCGGGCTCGCGAGCGCGGGCTCGTGCATGCCACGAGCCATATCGAGCGCCTTTTGGCCGAGGTTCCAGCCCACTGCGGCCTCGTCACGGTGATCGATGGGCATCCGGCGACGCTCGCCTGGCTCGGTTCAGTAATGGGGCACCGAACGCGCTCCCTGGGCGTCGAGCATTTCGGGCAGACAGGCACGATCTCGGACCTCTATCGCCATTACGGCATCGACGCGCAAGCGATCATCGGGGCCGCGCAGATGATCGCGCCGGGCCGTCCAATCAGACATTTGCGAGCCGTTTAGACGCCCTGCTGGGCTGCTCTCGACGCTCGAACGAGAGGCAGGCCCAGCGCTTACGCGCCCGGGCTTCACGCGGAACTTAGTCGGTTCTCCGTCGTTACGCCTTGATCAGGACATCGAAGGAGAGAGCCGTGACCACTCGACTTTTGACGTTGGCTGCCGGATTGGCTTTTTTGGCTCTGCCCTCGGTCGCACAGGCTCAAGGGGTCGTGCGCGGGACGCAGGAAGGAGCGACCGTTGGGGGCGCCGCAGGCAATCGAGCTGCCGGCCCGGTCGGCGGTGCCGTCGGTGCAGCAGTCGGAGGTGTCGCAGGCGGCGTTGCGGGCGGCGTGAATGGCGCGCTCGGAATTCAACCGGCCGGATACCACCGTCATCACCACTACCGGCATCATTATCGTCATCATCCCGGCATGGCGCCGAGCGGCGCCGGTTCCGCATCACCGGGCGTCCAATATCCGCGCAAGAACCCGACAGCACCCCAATAACGACCGTGCGGCGTTCTGTCCGTTGCGCGGCCGCGTTCTTTGGCCGGGCCTGAGCTCGGCCATGCGCATTTGAGGACGGCTGTGGGTTCGCGCATGCGCAACACGGCGTGGATCCAATCGTGAGGCCCCGTTGTCGCCTCATACGAAGTGCGAAAAACTGAAAGTCGCCGTAAGCTCACATCGTCATGATCGGCTTTCCTTCATTTCGAGGAGGGGACGATGCTTGTGCCGTGCGGGAAGGTGGTCTCCTTCGCAATTCTGATTTCGGGCCTCGCTTCCATTCCCGAGAGGGTTGCGTCCCAACAATCGACAAATTCCCCGCCTGCGGGCTTGCCGTCGCAAACCGAGGCGCCATCCAGCAGCGCACAAGGGGCACAACCTCAAGAAGCGCCGGCCCAGCCCGCTCCGCAGGAAGAAGGGCAGGCCCAGCCGCCACCTGAAGGAAGCCAACAGCCGTCTCAGCCCCAAGCCGCACAACCCGAGGGGGCTGCGCCTACGCCATCGCAAGCCCCCCAGCCCGAAGGTGGCGCCAAGGAACAGGTTCCGACGATCGTCCTCGACAGCCAGGAGGTGCAAGGCATGTTGGGGAAAGAGGCGCTGAGCCGCACCGGGGAGAAGATGGGTCAGATCGTCGATGTGCTCGTCGACAGGAGTGGCCGAATTCGCGCTGCGATCATCGATTTTGGAGGGTTCCTGGGCGTCGGCAGCCGCAAGATCGCGGTCGATTGGCGTGCCGTGCACTTCGTGCCCGGCGGCAAGACGATCCGCATTATTCTCGATTTGACGCGGGAGGAGGTGGTCGGGTCCAAGGAGTACAAGCCCAACGACCAGATCACGATACTTGAGCCAAAGGGAGAATTGCCGCCTCAGGAGAACGCCGACGCCAAACCCGCTCTCGCGACGCCGGATAAATAGGCGCGACACGAGGCTTCAATCGGTATGCGAGCTTCGTCCCCCGAGCGACGACAAGGCAGAGGCGCCGATGCGGCTCTGCCTTCAAGTCCCATGCCGGAGCGTGAGGAGCCTCGACCCTCGCGCGCCAGCTTGCGCGCGCTCGATTGGTTCACGTTCTTCGTCGCCGACGTGCAAACCGGTTTCGGACCGTTCATTGCCGTCTACCTCACCGCCAATCAATGGACGCAAGTCAATATCGGCCTCGTCCTGACGATCGGTGGTCTGGTTGCTCTCGCGGGCCAAATTCCAGGGGGTGCCCTCGTAGACGCGGCCAAATCGGAACGCCGGATCGCAGCAATTTCGTTGGTGCTCATCAGCCTTAGCGCGCTCGCTCTTGCCCTGGTGCCCATCTTCCCCGTCGTGCTCGCGGCAAATGTCCTTCACGCAGCGGCAAGTTGCGTGCTCGGCCCGGCAATCGTCGCGATCAGCCTTGGTCTCGTCGGTCATCGCGGCATCAGCGAGAGGCTTGGCCGCAATGTGCGCTCCCTTTCGATCGGCAACGGCCTCGCGGCCGCGGGGATGGGCGCCTGCGGCTATTTCTTGTCCAAGGAGAGCGTCTTCTATGTAACCGCGGTGTTGAGCGTGCCGGCGCTCATCTCGCTCGCGCGGATAAGAGAGGCCGAGATCGATCCCGTGCGGGCTCATGCGGGAGTTCCCAAACGCCACCCCGCAAATCTGGCCCAGGGATTGCGGCGCGTCGCAGCCAATCGGTTGCTTCTCCTTTTTGCCTTGTGCATCGCGCTTTTCCACCTCGCCAATGCAGCGATGCTGCCGCTCGTGAGCGGCATGATCACGATGCGCTCGAGCAATTGGGCGACCGTGCTCGTCGCTGCCTGCATCGTCGTACCTCAGCTCGTCGTGGCGGCATTTTCTCCGCGGGTTGGCCGCACCGCGCGTCACTGGGGCCGACGACCGCTTTTGCTGATCGCTTTCGCAGTGCTGCCCTTGCGGGGCGTCCTTCTTGCGCTCGTCACGCAGCCGTTTCTGCTTTGCCTCGTGCAGGCGCTCGACGGCATCTCGGCCGCGGTTCTCGGCGTTATCGTGCCGGTGGTCGTGGCGGACCTGACGCGCGACACAGGCCGATTCAATTTGGCTCAAGGGGTAGTCGGAACGGGGGTCGGCATCGGCGCCTCGCTCAGCACCACGATCGCAGGCTATCTTGCCGATCATTTCGGGGGCCCCGTCGCGCTTTTGAGCTTGTCGAGCGCCGGAATTTGCGGGCTTCTTCTCTTGCTGTTGCGAATGCCGGAAACGGGGCCGCCGGAGGACCGAAGGATCTCCCCGGGAGCCGGCTGAACGAGTCTTGATTGCCGGCGGACATGCAACCTTCAGAGGGCAGCCATGTGAAGGGGAGATGAAGGGTCAGCGGATGTTCAGGTAGCGCGGCGGATAATTTTGAAACGCAAGGACGTGCTGTGCATCGCTTTATCATGTACTTGTCTGCGATGTACTTGGTCGATGTACTTGGTCGATCAAACTCGAAAACGGGTCGATACAGTAATGTTTGCTCACAAAGCCTTGAGGCGCCCGAAAACTTCGTGTTATGCAAGCTGTCACAAAGCTTATATCGCGATATGAATTGGGGGGAGGCGCTTCAGGCAAATGAAGCGCTCTCATAAGCAAACCATACCAGGAGCGAGGAGGCGACGAATTGAAATTCAAATTTCCCATCCCACGGCATCGCTGAACAGCCAAGCGGCCGGAGCTGATCCGGAGCTTGCGCGAACCTGAGAAACCTATTCCCACCCGACGCGTTGCGAATTCGGCGCGTCGTCCTTGCAGCCCGCAAGTGCACCCTCTGCCAATCGGTAGGTCGCGTCCCCAAGCGGCCTCGGCGATCAAGCTATCGGATCGAAAGGCGGCTCGAATGGACGATCTTTGTCTTTACGTCAAACGACCGCTCGGATTCATGGCGCGCTACATCAAAGCGCGTCCCGTTTCGCACGCGCTGATCCTGATTGCTGTTCTGGGTGGGGTCGGTTGCTCCGTCGGGGCGCAGTACGGCGTGCGCTACCTCGTCGACTCGCTATCGGGCTCTTCCGCGCACGGCGACCCGTGGACGGCGTTCGCGCTTCTTGCTGGCCTCATCGCTTCGGACAATCTGCTTTGGCGTTGCGCGAGCTGGGTCGCGAGCTATGCTTTCGTGCGCGTCACCGGCGACTTGCGCCGCGATCTCTTTCGCCACCTCACCGGCCATCCACCGGGATATTTCGCGGAGCGCCTCCCTGGAGTGCTCACGAGCCGCATCACGGCGACCTCGAATGCTTTTTTCGCGGTCGAGAACATGTTCGTGTGGAACGTGCTTCCGCCTTGTGTGGCGACGGTTGCGGCCATCGCCCTCGTCACCACGGTCAGCAGCGAGATGGCGGGCGCGCTGGTTCTGATCGCAGGGATCGTCGTGGTGGCGATGTTCCGCATCGCCGCCGCAGGTAAGCCCTTGCACCACCATTTCGCCACTCAAGCCGCGGCTGTCGACGGCGAGATGATCGATGTGATCGGGAATATCTCTCTCGTCAAATCGTTCGGGGGCTTGCGCCGAGAGCATCGCCGCTTCGACCAGGTCGTGGATCGCGAGATCACGGCGCGCCAGCGAAGCCTGATCCATCTCGAACGATTGCGCATTTTGCACGCATCGATCACGGTGATCCTGGCTCTCGCGCTGCTCGCCTGGGCTCTCATGCTTTGGCAGGAAGGCGCTGCGACGACCGGTCAGGTGGTGCTCGTCTGCACCCTCGGCCTTTCAGTGCTCTATGCCACGCGCGACCTCGCGATTGCGCTGGTTGACGTCACGCAGCACATGGCAAGGCTTTCGGAGGCCTTGGAGACACTCCTCGTGCCTCACGAGTTCCGCGATCACCCGAAGGCCCTTCCGCTCATCCGCGGCGGCACGGGCGTCACCTTCAGCAAAATCACTTTCGGCTATCCGAAGTGCCAGCCGCTCTTCGACCACTTCACCCTTCACATCGAACCCGGTCAGCGGGTCGGTCTCGTCGGCGAGTCGGGAGGGGGAAAGTCGACATTGTTCGCCTTGCTTCAACGCTTCTACGCGGTGGAGAGGGGGCGCATCCTGATCGGCTCGCAAGACATCGCAGAAGTCACGCAGGATAGTCTGCATGAGGCAATGGCGGTCGTCCCCCAAGACATTTCGCTCTTCAATCGCTCTCTCTTGGAGAACATTCGCTATAGCCGGCCGGAAGCTTCCGACGAGCAGGTCTGGAAAGCGGCCATTGCGGCTCGCTGTCACGAGTTCATCGAGGCGCTCCCCGACGGGCTGCAGACGCAAGTCGGCGATCGGGGCCTCAAATTGTCGGGCGGACAGCGCCAGCGGATCGCGCTCGCCCGAGCTTTCCTCAAGGATGCACCGATCCTCTTGCTCGACGAAGCCACCTCCGCGCTCGACCATGAATCCGAGGAGATGATCAAGGAAGCTTCGAGCCGCCTGATGCGAGGGCGTACGGTGATCGCGATTGCGCACCGCTTGTCGACCTTGCGCAGCTTCGATCGGCTTATCGTGCTTAAATCTGGCAAGATCATCCGCGACGGTTCGCCATCCGAACTGATGGAAATGGACGATCGTTTCACCGAGCTGATGCGGCTCGATACGCACAAGATCCGCCGAGCCGCGTAGCCCCACGAACTCACTCACGAGCGGGCGCTGTGCTGTCCTTCAGCGCGCCCAGTCAAGCGAACGGGTGACCGCCTTTTTCCAGCCCGCATAGAGCCGCGAGCGCTCGCCTTCGTCCATACGGGGGCGCCATTCCTTGTCGATGCGCCAGTTGCGCTTGATGTCTTGTGTGCTTTCCCAAAACCCGGTCGCCAAGCCCGCCGCGTAGGCGGCGCCGAGCGCGGTGGTCTCGATGATCTTCGGGCGGACCACCGGCACGTTCAGCATATCCGCCTGGAACTGCATCAGGAGATCATTCACCACCATGCCACCGTCGCTGCGCAGCTCTCGAATTTCCACCTTGGAATCCGCGGCCATCGCCTCCACGACATCGCGCACCTGAAAGGCGGTCGCCTCGAGCGCGGCCCGGGCGATGTGCCCCTTATTCGCAAAACCTGTGAGCCCGGCGATGATGCCGCGCGCGCTCGCTTGCCAATAGGGCGCGTAAAGTCCTGAAAATGCTGGCACAACAAAGACATCGCCGTTGTCGTTGACGCTGCGTGCGAGCGCCTCGATATCGTTGCTGCGGTCAATGATGCCGAGATTATCGCGCAGCCATTGCACGAGGGCGCCGGAAATTGCGATCGATCCTTCGAGCGCGAATACCGGCTTTGCCGTGCCGAGCTTGTAACCGAGCGTCGTCAAAAGGCCGGAGCCGGACAGGAAGGCTGTCGCCCCGGTGTTCATCAGCATGAAGCAGCCGGTCCCGTAAGTGTTTTTCACCTCGCCGGGCTGCAGGCATGCTTGTCCGAAAAGCGCTGCCTGCTGATCTCCGAGGATGCCGGCGAGCGCAACACCGGCAAGCGGCTCGACGCAGATGCCATAGATTTCGCTCGAGGAGCGGATCTCCGGCAGGCATGCATGCGGGATATCGAACAGGGAAAGGATCTCCCGATCCCACTCCAAGGTGGTCAGGTTCATCAATTGCGTGCGCGAGGCATTGGTCACGTCTGTGACGTGAAGCCCTCCGCGCGCTCCACCGGTGAGATTCCAGGTCAACCAGCTGTCGATGTTGCCGAAGAGCGCCTCCCCACCCTTGGCCTTTGCCCGCGCGCCAGGGACGTTCTCGAGGAGCCACGCAAGCTTGAGGCCTGAAAAATAAGTTGCGAGAGGCAAGCCGGTTTTGGCGCGCAAGCGATCCTTCCCGCCATTCTTGCTGAAATATGCGACCAGGCTGTCCGTGCGCGTGTCCTGCCAGACGAGCGCGTGGTGAAGTGGAGCGCCGGTCCTGCGATCCCAGATGAGCGTCGTCTCCCGTTGATTGGTGAGGCCGACCGATGAGAGATCGCGAGGCGCGAGGCGCGCTTTCGCCAACGCGTCGACGATGACGCTCTTCGCGTTGAGCCAGATCTCCGTCGGGTCATGCTCGACCCAGCCGGGCCTTGGATAGATCTGCGCGTGCTCCTTTTGCCCGCTCGCGACGATGTTGCCTTCGCGATCGAAGATGATGAAGCGGGTGCTCGTCGTTCCCTGATCGAGGGACCCTACGAATTGCGACACGGCGGGCTTCCGATCGATGCATGGTTCGTGGTGGCAGCGGGTCGCAGCTTCTCGAGATAGCGTTCGATCTCGACGATGGCGGAGCGCGGCAGGTGGAGGCCGAGCTTGCTGCGTCGCCACAAGACATCCTCGGCCGTCACCGCCCATTCCGATCGCACGAGATAGTCGATCTCCGCCTCGCTCAACCCCGCGCCAAAATCGCGTCCGAGATCGTTCTGGCGCCGCGCGGTGCCGAGGACCGCCTCGACGCGCGTGCCATAGGCGCGAGCGAGCCGATGGGCCGTCCCGCGCCCGAGGAACGGCCTTTGCGCAATCAGATCACCAAGGAAGGTATCGAAATCGCCATTCGAAACATCGCCGCCCGGGAGAAAGGCGCTTTCGGTCCAAGCCGGCCCGAGGCCCGGAAAGAAGCGCGAGACCTGGTCCATGGCGTGTTCGGCAAGTCGCCGGAACGTGGTGATCTTGCCGCCGAATACCGAGAGGGCAGGGGGCGCTCCCGAGGGCGCGTCGAGATCGAAGACATAATCGCGCGTCACGACCGAGGCGGTGATGGAGCCGTCATCGAAAAGAGGACGAACGCCGGCATAGCTCCAGACGATGTCCTCCTTCGCGATACTGGCGCGCAGGTGCTGGGAAACGCTGTCACTCAGATACGAAGTTTCCTCCTCGCTGATGCGCAGGTCGTGCGGCTCCTGATCATAGGGAACGTCCGTTGTTCCGATCAACGTGAATTCGCGTTCATAGGGGATCGTGAAGATGATCCGTTTGTCCTTGTTTTGAAGGATGTAGGCGTGGTCGCCTTCGTAAAGACGGCGCGTGACGAGGTGGCTGCCCTTGATCAGCCGGACCCGCTTCGATGAAGCGACCCCGAGCCGTGATCCGAGCACCTCGGCGACCCACGGGCCTGAGGCATTGACGAGCGCGCGAGCCCGTACCCTATGCTGCGCGCCTGACTTCACATCCTCGAGTATCACGTCCCACAAATCAGAACCGCGCCGTGCCGAGGCGAAGCGCGTGCGCGGCGCAATTTCTGCGCCCCGTTCCTTGGCGTCAATCGCAGTCAGCACGACGAGGCGACTATCGTCGACGGCGCAATCCGAATACGCAAAGCCGGTTCGAAACCTTGCCTGCAACGCCTTGCCGTAAGGATGTTCCTCGAGGCGAAGGGTTTCGCTATCCGGCAACCTTTCACGCGCCGCGAGGTGGTCGTAAAAAAAGAGCCCGAGCCGAACGAGCCATGCGGGTCGAACCCCTCGGTCATGGGGGAGTACGAAGCGCAACGGCCAAATGATATGGGGAGCGGCTTTCAGGAGGCGCTCGCGTTCCTGCAGCGCCTCGCGGACGAGCCGAAACTCGAATTGCTCCAGGTAGCGCAAGCCCCCATGGATGAGCTTCGTCGAAGCCGACGATGTTCCTTGCGCCAGATCGCCTTGTTCCACGAGCAATACGCGCAAGCCACGGCCTGCCGCGTCACGCGCGATGCCACAGCCATTGATGCCGCCACCAATGACGAGGATGTCGAAAGGATCAGGCAGCCGTTGTTCCAAGATTACCTCGTGCATAGGCTCGGTCGGGAAATCCTGGCGCTCGGCTGTTTCGCCGCCAGCTTGCGCGCGCAGACCCTGACGCTGGCGCGCCGCTCAGCCACGTCCGCGCTGCGACTTCTCCGGGCGGACCTTGAGCGAAATCCAGTTGCGCAATTCCGTAAGCCTCATTTGCGCATCGAGAAGCTCGGGCTGAACGCCGAGCCGCCAGGCAATGTCGAGGCGGTTGCAATTGCGGTCGAGCTCGCGAAGCTCGACACAATACATTTTGGCCTGCTCTTCATCGGCGAAAATGCCCTCGCGCGTCAGGGTGGCGGCTCGCCGCTCGAGAATGGAGGCAAGCTCGGTGAGCGTGAATTCCGGGTGATATTGCACCCCCCAGAACACACCTCCGGCGTGACGGATTTCCGCCGCCTGGATCGGGGCCAAGCGGTTGGCGGCGAGAACGATGGTCTCGCCAGGAGGAACGGCGACGATGTCAAGATGAGTGCAGGGAGCATCATAAGCCATGGGGCGGCCCGAAAGCAGCGGGTGCCTTGCGCCGGCCTCGGTCGGGGCGATATTTCGCGCGATGCCGATCTCCCGCCCGAACGGGTTCTTGACCACGGTTCCGCCACTCGCCGCGGCGGCAAGCTGCAAGCCCCAGCAAGAGCCG
>JAFBAK010000271.1 GCA_019247795.1 Hyphomicrobiales bacterium
ACCCGCGCTGCCCGCTCGTGATCGCGCGCTGCAAGGAGGCCTTCCCGCCGACCGAGATCATCGACGGGCGCGAGGTCGCATGCTACCGCGCACGGGAGACGGCGGCGGTGCCGGCGGGGTAGTCGAGAATTACGGTGACAGTGCACTTAATTCACGGGATCGCCCAAACTCATTATAAGAAGGGCCACTGTGTGAATTAAATGCACTGTCACCGTAATTCCTCCCTTGCGGGAGGAAAGCCTCGGCGTTCATCAGCTTCATGCGCCTTGTCGCCCCTCCACCTCCCTCAAAACCTGACGCATCTTGACTTACAATGCAAACGCATTACATCAACCTTCGTTAGACTATGGGAGCTGACCATGGCGAAGGCGGCCGAAATCCTGCAAATCCCCGCCACTGTCACCGAACGTGGTCAGACGACCGTGCCCGCCGCCATCCGCAAGATGCTAGCGCTTGGCAAGCGCGACCAGGTGGTGTTTCGCGGACTTGCCGACGGCACCGTTGTGATCGCGAAGAAGGAAACACGATCCGCCGAGCGCGATCCGGTGATCGGCAAGTTTCTTGAATTCCTTGCTCGTGACATGGCGAACGAACCGGCACACATTCGGCCGGTGCCGAAATCACTGCTGGCGCGCGGCAAAGCTCTGGTCAAGGGCGTCCCGGTGGATCTCGACGCCGCCCTCCCGGATGACGAGGCGTGAGCGACGCCGCCTTCGAAATCAACGGTTGGACGATTTACGCGCATTTCCTGTTCCTCGATCAGCTCGAGGCTATGATCGAAGCAGTCGAGAAGGCGCGCAAGAAGGACCCCAAAGGATACAAGAAGAGTCGGGCCGCGAAGCTTCTAGCCGCGGTTCTCAAGGTGGCCTTCGAGGACATCCCAAGCGATCCGACGCGCGACATCTATCGACAGGGCCGCACGCTCGGCGATGAATATAAGCACTGGTTCAGAGCAAAATTCCTGCAGCAGTTTCGCCTGTTCTTTCGTTATCAGCAATCGGCGGCCGCCAAAATCATTGTCCTCGCCTGGGTGAATGACGAGTCAAGCTTGCGCGCCTATGGAAGCGCTACAGACGCGTATGCAGTATTTCGAAAAATGCTGAACCGCGGCAACCCTCCGGACGACTGGTCGGCTCTTGTTGACGCCGCCCGTACAGCGGAAACGAAGCGTAGGCTTCGCAGGACGGCGCGATTGCAGGGCAAATAAACTCTGTGTTCGACATAGAAGCTACATCGTCTTCCGGACATAAGCTGAGCGCAGTCCACCCTCATCCGCCCCTCGGACAAGTCCGAGGGGCACCTTCTCCCGCACGAAGAGCGCGGGAGAAGGGGGCGCCGACGATACGCCCTCCCTCACATTTTACAGGAGAAGGTGAGTTCGCGGAGCGCACTCTAGGGAGCGCGCTCGAGGCAATGCGGACCACCGGCTTTACTTGGCGAGCCGGGCCTCTAGATGAATGACGCACAACGAGAGGCAAAGAGCGAGACGACATGTCGGACCGAATGAGCGCGAACAGGAACAAGAGCCCGCCGACGATCGGCGAAAATCGGAGATGGTCCACGGCGACACCTCTTCCGCAAGGCACTTTTGTCTATGATCGCAAGAGCATCATCTTTCATTGGGTGACCGCGGTGCTGGTCGCGGCGCTCTGGATCATCGCGCAAATCATCGACGATTTCCCGGCAGGCCCTTTGCGCGTCGATGCCCGCTCGGTCCACATCTCGCTCGGCATCACGCTCGCCGTCGTGCTCGCCTTGCGTCTGAGCTGGCGCAACCGCGGGGTGGGCGCGCTTCATCCCGATCGCGAGGGCAGGCTCGATCGGCTGGCCGCCTTCGGCCATTGGTCGCTCTACGGACTTGCCATCCTGGCCGTCATTCTCGGCATGATGAACGCGCTTGCGAGGGGCGACAGCATCTTCAATCTGTTCTCCCTTCCCGATCTCGCGCATGGCGATCGCAGCGTGCGCAACGTGATCGGAAGGATTCATGGCTGGGTGGCGAACACGCTCCTCATTCTGGCGATCGGCCATGCCCTGCTGGCGCTCTTCCATCACTACGTCCTGCGCGATGGTGTCATGCGGCGAATGGTGCCCGGATGGGGGCGTCCGAAGGGCACTGCCGGCGAACGAAGCTGACGCGCTTCGCGGGCGTCGAACCCTCATGTTTCGGCCCGCTCCTCGCGAGCGAGGCCGCGATCGCCCGTCGAGCAGCTTATTTCCTTGACACGACTTCTGCGGGTAGGCAGCTTTTCGCCAGCCGGCGCACAACAACCTCGAACACAATCAGGGCGTGGAGGAAATTTATGGCTCGAAGCAGCATTGGTTATCCGATCGCGGGCGCACTCGCGCTCGCTGTCGCCGTCGCGACATTTGGCTCTGCGTCGTCGCAGGAGGTCAAATCCGCGGTGAAATACGGCAACATGACCACGGTCACGCAGGATCTTCTCAACCGCGCCGAGAGCGACGGCAACAACTTCCTGCTCACCAACGGCGATTACTGGCAGCGGCGCTACTATCCGAATACTCAGATCAACACCGCGAATGTCTCGCGCCTGCATCCGGCCTGGATCTTCCAGACGGAGGTGAAGGAATCGCTCGAGACCTCGCCGATTGTCGTCGACGGCGTCATGTATGTCACGACATCCTTCAGCCATGTCTATGCGCTCGACGCGCGCACCGGTGAGGAGCTCTGGCATTACAAGCACAAGCTCGGCCCGGTCACCACCTTCTGCTGCGGCCCGAACAACCGCGGCGTCGCGGCCTATGGGGACATGGTCTACCTCGCGACGCTCGATTCCAAGCTTGTTGCGCTCGAGGCCAAGACGGGCAATGTCGTCTGGCAAACAGACATCGCCGACCCGGAGCTTGGATACAGCGAGACCATGGCGCCCACCGCCGTGAACGGGAAAATCCTCATCGGCACGAATGGCGGCGAATACGGCATTCGCGGATTTCTGCGCGCCTATGACGCGAAGACCGGGAAGCTCCTCTGGAACTTCAACACGATCCCGGAGAATTCCGTCGGCGTCTGGGCGGAGAAGGACGCAACCGGGCGCGACATGCATCGCGACATCGCGGCCGAGAAGGCTCAACTGGGCAAATCGGGCGACCCCTTCAAGACGCTCGGCGGTGGCGTTTGGCAGAACCCCGCTGTCGATCTCGAGACCAATCGCATCTACTTCGTGGTCGGCAATCCGTCGCCCGATCTCGACGGCTCGGTAAGGCCAGGCGACAATCTCTATACCGATTCACTCGTCTCGCTTGACCTCAACACCGGGCAGTATGTCTGTCACTTCCAGTATATCGCACACGATATCTGGGATCTCGATGCGGTAAGCCCGGCCGTCATCACGACCGTGACCGGCAAGGACGGCAAGCCGACCAAAGGCGTCATCCATGCCGGCAAGACCGGTCACGTCTATGTGCATGACGCCAAGGATTGCTCGCTCATCCGCTTCTCGGAGGCCATGGTACCGCAGGAGAATATGTGGACCTTGCCGACGAAGGATGGCGCGCGCATGCTGCCCGGCGCCAATGGCGGCGTCGAGTGGTCGCCGATGGCGACCAACCCGGTGCTCGGCCTCGCTTACGCGATCAACCTGCATCAGCCGATGACTTATCACGTGGCGAATGCACCCTATCCGCAGGGCAAGCTCTGGCTCGGCGGCGCCTTCAAGGTGATTCCGAGCGAGGAGCAATGGGGGAACGTCACCGCCGTCGACTACAACACCGGCAAGATCCGGTGGCAGGTGAAGACGCCGCAACCGATGATCGGCGGCGTGCTGGCGACAGCGGGGGGCCTCGTATTCACGGGTGAAGGCAATGGCCAGTTCAAGGCCTACGACGCGGAGACCGGCTCGAATCTCTGGAAGTTCCAGGCGGGCGCCGGCGTGAACGCACCGCCCTCGTCCTATACGGTCGACGGCAAGCAGTACATCGTGGTCGGCGCGGGCGGCAATGTCCAACTCGACTACAAGCGCGGCGATGCCATCATCGCTTTCACGGTGGATTGATCGCAAAGCGCAACTGCGCTGGCGCATCGAGACGGGACCGCTCGGCGGTCCCGTCTTTTTCTTGAGCATGGAATGGACGGTGAATGGCGGATGCGACAATCAGGGTTGAAGTGCTTGCTGGCTTCCTACGTGGCAAGAAGGGGAGGGGCTTT
>JAFBAK010000297.1 GCA_019247795.1 Hyphomicrobiales bacterium
GCCCCAATCGGTCATCGTTTTCGGGCTGCCGGGCCTGGCCCGCAAGGACCCGGATTACGTGCCGGCGGTCGTGATGAATCACATCCTCGGCGGCGGCAGCTTCACGTCACGGCTTTGGACCGAGGTGCGCGAGAAGCGTGGCCTTGCGTATTCGGTATATTCGAGCCTCTCGCCCTTCAAGCACGGACCCATTCTGGCCGGAGCCACCTCGACCAAGAACGAGCGCGCCCGCGAGTCGATCTCGGTGATCACCGGCGAGATCGAGGCGCTCGCGAGCGGCGGCGTCACCGCCGACGAGCTCGAGAAGGCGAAGAAATACCTTACCGGCTCTTACGCGCTCAGATTCGATACTTCGACGAAGATTGCGCGCGAGCTTCTGCAAGCTCAGCTCGACGATCTTGGCATGGACTATTTCCTCCGGCGCAACGAGGAGATCGCCGCCGTCGGCGAGACCGACATCGCGCGCGTATCGAGACGGCTTCTCGACACGCAGCGCATGCTCGTGGTCGTCGTCGGACAGCCGGTGTAGCAGGCGAGCAGCTATTCCCGCCGATTGAGATTGGCGTGACCCACGTCTTTCTTGGTTGGTACGCGGTAGAAGGAGGCGAGGAGAGCGGCTGTCTACCATTGTTGTCATCGCCGGGCGTCGGCTCGGCGACCCACGCCTTTCTTTCAAATGCGCATGCGTAAGAGCGGTAAGCGGCGCCGAGCGCGGGCATGATTGACAGATGACCGTGCCTACGCGCTTCCTGACCAGACGCTTAGCCTTGCACCTGAATCGCTAGAAGGTGCATTCTCGGGCGTGCCGATTCGCCGCCTCGACCCCGTTCTCGTCGATCGCATCGCCGCGGGCGAGGTGGTCGAGCGGCCGGCCGCCGCGGTGAAGGAGCTCATCGAGAATGCGCTCGACGCTCGTGCCTCGCGCGTCGATGTCGTCATCGAAGCCGGCGGACGTCGCCTGATCCGCGTCGCCGATGATGGATGCGGCATGGACGGCGCGGACCTTCTCTTGTCCGTCGAGCGCCACGCCACCTCGAAGCTTCCCGACGAGGATCTCTTTGCCATCGCCACTTTCGGGTTCCGGGGTGAGGCGCTGCCCTCGATCGCCGCCGTTTCGCGCCTCGAGATCGTTTCGCGTCCCGAGGATGGAAGCGCGGCGCAGGCGCTCTCGGTCGACGCGGGGAGCCTTCGCGCCCCGCGACCGGCCGCGCGCGCAAAGGGCACGACCGTCGAGGTAAGGGACTTGTTCGCGGCCGTGCCGGCGCGCCTCAAATTCTTGAAGAGCGATCGCGCCGAAGCTCTCGCCGTCGCGGATGTGGTGAAGCGCCTCGCCATGGCCCATCCGAAAGTGCGTTTCACGCTTTCGGGCGACGGCATCGGCGCGCTCGATTACGCGCATGCCGGAGAAGGGACGCAGGCCCTTGCGCGTCGCGTCGGGGAGGTGATGGGACGCGAGTTTCGCGAGAACAGCGTTGCTCTCGATCTCGCCCGCGAAAAGCTCTCGCTCACGGGCTTTGCCGGGCTGCCCGCTTACACGCGTGGCAGCGTCGGCGCGATCAATCTTTTCGTCAACGGCCGTCCGGTGCGCGACAAGCTGCTCACCGCCGCGGTTCGCGCCGCCTATATGGATCTCATGCCGACCGGCCGCTACCCGGCGATCGCGCTTTACGTCGCGGTTGATCCGCGGGAGGTCGATGTGAATGTGCACCCGGCCAAGGCCGAGGTGCGCTTTCGCGACGCGAGCCTGGTGCGCGCGCTCGTCATCACGGCCATCCGCGAGGCCTTGCGGGGCGCCGGCATTCGCCCGGTCACACGAGCAAGCGAACGCGCGCTTGCGGCATTCGGCTCAGGCGGGGAAAGAGGCGGCCCGACTTATCGCCAGCCAGGCTGGAACGTGCAGGCCTTTGCGCCGCTCGAGCCGGCCTCGTCTTCGGTCGCGAACGCGCCGGCTTCCCACGCCTTTGGCTTTGCCGAGGGGCAGGAGAGCTTCGACTATGCGGCTCGCCCCTCAGGATCGGTCGAGCCGCATGCGCGTGATCCGGCATCTTCGGGCGAGGGGGAGGCCTACCCGCTCGGCGCGGCGCGCGCCCAGCTCCATGAGAACTACATCGTCGCGCAGACGTCGGATGGGCTCGTGATCGTCGATCAGCACGCCGCACATGAGCGCCTCGTCTATGAACGGCTGAAGCGGGAGAGAGCGGCGCGCGGCATCGAGCGGCAAATCATGCTCACCCCGGAAATCGTCGATCTCGATGCGTCAGACTGCGCCAAGCTCCTCGCGCAAGCCGAGCTTCTCGAGGGGCTCGGCCTCGTGGTCGAGGCATTTGGCCCCGGCGCCATCGCCATTCGTGAGGCGCCGGCCGCGCTCGCTCCGGGAAAGCTCCGCCGGCTGATCATGGACCTCATCGACAGTTTCGACGAATGGGGAACCGCCGCCGCGGCGCTCGAACGCAAGCTCGATCATGTGCTCGCGACCATGGCGTGCCACGGCTCGGTGCGTTCCGGCCGGCGCTTGCGCGCCGAGGAGATGGACGCCCTTTTGCGAGAGATGGAGAAGACGCCGGGCGCGGATGTCTGCAATCACGGCCGCCCCACCTTCATCGTCCTCAAGCTCGCCGACATCGAGCGCTTGTTCGGACGGCGGTGAGCAGAAGGGTGTGATCGGGCGGGTGTCATTCCCGGCCGAGCGTTCCGGAGGAACGCGAGGGGAAGGGAACCCATACCCGCGCCGCTTCCACGCCCCACACCTTATCCTGGCCCCCCTTCCCGAGGCTCGCCTTGCGAGCCTCGCCGGGGGCGACACCGTGGTCGTGTCTGCTGCGGGCGTGGCGCAAATTGCGTTACCTTGCTCAGCTTCCGCCGCCCACGCAGGTTGACGCGTTCTTCGCATTGCAGACATCGAGGCCGGTATAGGTCGGGTCGGCTGGGGCCGGCTTGCCGTCCTTGATGTCTTTCAAGAACTGCATGCTCTTATAGCCCATCTCGAAGGGTCGTTGTCCGACCTGACCGTCCGACAAGCCGGCTTTCAGGAGGTCCATCTGGACCGGAAGCGTATCGGCGACGACGAGCGCGAGCGAGCCGTCCTGAATCCGCGATTTATATTTCTCCGCCACCTTCCGATAGGCCTGCGGAATGAATTGCGGGAAGCCGCCGGTCGGCACGAAGGCGTCGAGCGTCGGATATTTGCCGAGGATATCCTCCATCTGCTGCACCGAGCGCGGGAAATCGTCATCCGTGTAGAGCGGACACCCATCCGCCTCGGTCCAGCCATTCTGGCCGGTGAGCCGCTCGCCGGGAGCGGCGGCGGATTTCTTTGCGGCGAGCGTGTCGCGAATGCCTTGCATGCGTTCATTGTGGTTGGCCGCGGCGGCACCGCCCGACTGAATGCAGATCACGCCACCTTTCGGCTTGATCGCCTGTACTTGTTTCGCGAGGTTGACGCCGATGTCGTAGTTGTGCGTGCCGACATAAGCGATGCGAAGCCCCTTGTCCTTGTCGAGGAGGTCGCTGTCCCAGGTCAGGACCGGGATGCCAGCCTTCTTCGCGCCCTCGAGCGCCTTGCCCATGGCCGCGGCATTCGACGCCGAGACCGCAATGCCATCGACCTTCTTGGCAATCAGGTCGTCGACGACCTGCACCTGCTCTTCGCCGCCGCCATGCTCGCCCGGGCCGATATACATGCATTCGAGCGCGCCCTTGGATTCCGCCTCGGCTTTCTTGCAGCCGTCACGCGCCTGGTCGAAGAAGGGATTGTTCATGTTCTTCGGCACGAGCGCGAAGACGTATTTCTTGCCTTGCGCGTGGCTCGACGCGGCGGCCGCGATCGCCATGGCCGAAACGGCAACGACACCAAGGAGCTTTCGCATGATCGGATCCTCCCGGAAGATTTCTGAATGTCGCCCTATTCACTGGGCCGGTGGCGAATTCGCTGAAGCAAAACCGCCAAGCATATGAATAGCCCAACGAATGTACCTTGCCAATTGGAGTCGACGCCCGCCATCAGAAGGCTGTTGCGGATGAGCTCGATGAGGGCGGCACCCACCACGGCGCCGAACGCACCGCCTTCACCGCCGATGAGGCTCGCGCCGCCGATCACCGTCGAGGCGATCACGCGAAGCTCGTAACCGGTGCCGAGCGCGTTGATCGCGGAGCCCTGCCAGCCGACGATCATGACCGAGGCGATGGCTGCGGTCATGGCCGAGACGATATAAGCCTGCAGTTTGATGCGCTTCACGGGCACGCCGGTGAGCCGCGCCGCGTTCTCGTTGCCCCCGATGGCGAAGAGATAGCGACCCCATGCGGTGAAGTTGAACACGTAGCCGAAAACGAGCGCCATGATGATCAGCAGCCATACCGGGTTGGCAATGCCGAAAATGTCGCCGCCGCCGATGGCATCGAAAGCATCGCCCCAGGGACCGAGCTGGTATATGATCTTGTTCTGCGACAACACGATCGCGAGCGAGCGCGCGATGGAAAGCATGCCGAGCGTCACGACGAAGCTCGGCAAGCCGACATAGGCGATGAGGATGCCGTTGACGGCGCCCGTGGCGGCTCCGGCGAGGAGAGCGGCCGCGATCGCGATGGCCCAATGTTGACCCGCTTGCAGCACCAGGCCGCAGACGACGCCCACGAGCCCCATGGTCGAGCCGACCGAAAGATCGATCCCGCCCGTCAGGATGACTGCGGTCATCCCGAGCGCCATGATGCCGATGAAAGCGAAGTTGCGTGTGATGTTGAAGAAGTTGTCGGCCGACGCGAAGGCGGTCGGCTGATAGAGCGTCATCGCGCCGACGATGACGAGAACCGCGACCGTCACCCAGAAGGGCTGGCGTGTCAGCATCCTTTGGAGGAAGCTGCGTTCGCGGAGATGGGTCACCTCCTCGATCGCCGCATGGCTCGCGGTTGATTGGCTGGACATCGCTGCTGCGGCCCTCTCGTGCCCTGTTCGAATCAAGCGGTGCGGATTGCTCCGGTGATGAGGCCCGTCACCTCCTCGGGCGAGGTTTGCGAGATCGCCTTGTCGGCGACCTTGCTGCCGCGTCGCATGACGATCACGCGGTCGCTCACGGCAAAAACATCGGGCATGCGATGGCTGATCAGCACGACCGCGATGCCGCGATCCTTCAACCGGCGGATGAGATCGAGCACCTCCGCGACTTGCCGCACGCTGATTGCCGCCGTGGGCTCATCCATGAGCACGATCTTGGCGTCGGAAAGCCGGGTCCGCGCGATCGCGACGGCCTGCCGTTGTCCACCCGACATCTGCTTGACGAGATCACGGGGACGGGTCTCCGATTTCAGCTCCCTGAACAGCTCGGCGGCGCGCGCATACATCGCACCATAGTCGAGGACTCGAAACGGGCCGACGCCGCGCTTGACTTCGCGTCCCAGAAACACATTGGCGGCGGCTGTGAGATTATTGCACAGCGCGAGATCCTGATACACGACCTCGATTCCCTCCGCTCTCGCATCAACGGGCTTATGGAAATGCTTGACGTCACCGCTCATGCGAATCTCGCCTTCCGTAGGCGGGAAGTTCCCGGCGATGATCTTGACCAGGGTCGATTTGCCGGCGCCGTTGTCGCCCATCAGGCCAACAACCTCGCCAGTTTTCAAGGTGAGGTCGACGCCTTTCAAGGCCTCGATCGCCCCGAAATGCTTGGCGATGCCGTTGAGCTCGAGAAGCGCCATGCTTCCTCCCTCTTGTGCCTATGCCGCTTCCCTGTCCACGCACGGCGCGGCTTCGCGGCTTCGAAGCGAGAATATCCCGGACGACGCACGAGTAAAGCCGCGGCAAGGGGCTCGCTTCGCCTTGTGACGATCACAGCCTCTTGAGCGAGGGGGCTGCGCATCCATGAACGTTTTGTCCATGATTGCCACGCAAGACGCACGCGGCGAGCGCCTCGACCGGGCGCTCGCCCGAAATTTCGGTGATTTCAGCCGGGCACGGCTGCAAGCCCTCATTCGCGAAGGAGCGGTGCGCATCGGGGAGATCACGGCCACGGACCCTTCCCTGAAATTGCGCGGCGGCGAGACGGTGACGCTCGCCATTCCCGACCCCGTGAACTACGAGCCGCGAGGACAGGACATCCCCTTGGCGGTCGTCTATGAGGACGAACAGGTCGTCGTGATCGACAAGCCTGCCGGGCTCGTGGTGCATCCTGCCGCCGGCCATGCCGAGGGCACCTTGGTGAATGCGCTTATCGCGCATTGCGGTGAAAGCCTTTCCGGGATCGGTGGTGTCAAGCGGCCCGGCATAGTGCACCGGCTGGACAAGGACACTTCGGGGCTGATGGTGATCGCCAAGACCGACAAGGCGCATCATGCCCTGGCCCGGCAATTCGCCGATCACGGACGAGAAGGGCCGCTCGAGCGGGAATACCAGGCATTCGTCTGGGGTCGACCTCGGGCCGACACCATGACGATCGATCGCCCGATCGGACGCTCCACGCAGCATCGCGAGCGTATGTCGATTGTAGCCCAGGGGCGTGGAAAAGAGGCGCTCACGCACCTATATGTCGAGGAAAGCTTTCCTCCCGACATCCCGGATCCGCTTGTAAGCCGCGTGCGTTGCCGGCTGGAGACGGGACGTACTCACCAGATTCGCGTGCATCTCTCCTCTCTCGGTCACCCGCTTTTGGGGGATCGCGTCTATGGCGGCGGCTTCCGCACCAAGATCAACCGGCTCGACGAGCCCTCCCGGGCAGCGTTGCGGACGCTCGATCGCCAAGCGCTGCATGCCTCGATCCTGGCTTTTGCCCATCCGGTGACCGGAAAAAAGCTGCGATTTGAGAGCGAGTTACCGCCCGCACTTGCG
>JAFBAK010000389.1 GCA_019247795.1 Hyphomicrobiales bacterium
GTCAAGATAGCCACCTCAGGCTCATCCAACTATCTTGGTGTAATCTCATCAGGATGGCGCCGGCACGAAGCTCGAGGTGCGGGGCTCAAGGGATGCACTCGCGCCGGGGTTGATCCGGTGGAGCTTGAGGGAGCGAAGGAATATCGACGGGAGAGGCCGCCCCGCGACTATGCCGACGTTGTTTCTTTACCTCCGACCGACGCCTCGGACATTTGCGCCTGACACTTGCCTGTTCCACGGCGCAAATTTTGCGACGCTCATGCCTGCCTACTCGGACGTCTTTTCCCTGATCGTCGGAATCGCCTGATCACCCCAGCTTCCTTTGCCATTGTGGTAGCGCGAGACCCGCACCAGCTCGACCGAAACTCCCTGGTCCACTGCTCGGATGATCGCTTCGTTCATGCGATGCACGGCGTCCGCCACGCGCCGGATCGCTCTTTCGCGCTCGTCTTCATTGAGATCGGGAAGCGGGCGGAACTCACCGGATTTCTCTCGATTCACCATGGCTTCTCCTCTCGAGTCACCGCAACGCGCAGCGAACAGGCAGTTGGGTGAGTTCGCAATAGCGATAGGTGACAGTTCAGTATAGCGTCCCAATGTTATCTAACCGAAACCAGATTTTGCGCTGCCGTTAATTTGGGCAGCCCATCTTCGAGAATGTCGACCGGGGTTGCACGGGCCACAGGCCGCGATGCAGGGAGAGCCGCGGGAACATGGCAAGCTCGGGCCCTGGCGAGGGTGACGCATTACTGCAGTTTGCCGGCCCGCTCGATGACGAGGCGGATGGATTGTATGACGAGATCGGGCTGGTTCACCTGGATGTAGTGGTCGCTCCCGGTGACCTTGATGTGCGGCGTTTCGGGCTGCAGCCTGACCAACTCCGCGGCACCTTCCAACCAGGCTTGCTCCACGGAGTCGAACGACAGCTGAGTCGCGTTCGGCGGTCGAGCGAACGGCTCGGTCTTGCTGAGCACGACGAGTGGCATCTTCTTGAGGCCGGGAGCCTTCCGGATCTCGGCGATACTCGCCTCGACGTCGATCCGCTCAAAATGTGGATCGGTCACGAAATCGGGGATCGGTTCGTCGATGACGGTGCGATAGGTTGACCACTCGGCGCCAAGGAGATCACGCATCTCGATCGGGAAGGCATCCACCATCACCATCCCGATCACCTCATCGGGGTGGACCTGGGCGAAGTAGCGCACCAGCAACCCGCCCAAAGAATGCCCTACGAGAATATACGGTGGGGAAACTCGCGCCGCCCCCAGCAGCGCGTGCAGGTCAGCTTCTATCGCCTCGGCCGTCCGCGGCATGGGAGCAGGCGTGCTGCGATCATTGATCTGCGGAGGGACCGTGTAGCGGGCCGTGCCGGGCCTGTCGTAGGCGCACACGCGAGTGAACTCGGCAACGCCGGGCAGCACCGCTGGTGGAAAAGCGTCGGCGGTCACCCAGGCGTCCGACGATTCATGATAGCCGGACTCGAGGATGACGGCAGGTTGGCCCTTGCCGCGGCACATCAGGTAAAGCTTGCGGCCACTGCCGATGTCGACGGCGCCGGAAAAATCGTCCGCTTTCTCGAACTGCAGATTGGATATTGCCGCGGGTTCCTCGGCGCGACAGCTTTCGTGCAGAGCCAGTATTGGCAGCACCGACATCGCGATTACAAGGTGTCGTGCGAGAATGAGCATGTGATTACGCATGTAGCATTCGATCGTGAAGGTGGGGAATAGCGCGGTTCAAAGCTTCAGAGAAGATCACTCGCGCTTCGCCGCACGGCGGCTTTGCATGGGAGGCGTCGACGTCATCCTGAGAGCCCCACACGTCACCTCAACTCTGTTCGGCAAAGCTCAAAACGGCTTTATACTGTCGACGATCAGTCCTTTCACGTCATCTCAGACGGTTTGCTGAGGATCGGACGCCTGCCTCCCGCGGAAGCGAGAAAACCATCGCGCTCGTCCGTGACAGCACCACGATTGCAAGCTCGCGGCCACCGCCCCGAATGGCGTGCTATGCTTGACGTGTGCTTGCGCGGAGAGTGCCATGGCGCGAGAGCGAAGCTTTGCGATCGTCGTGCTGTTCGGGCTCGTCGCGAGCGCAGCGCCCACAAAAGGCGCAGCGCCCGTGGATGCGGGCAGGTCGCTTGCCCCTTGGTTCGAGAGCTTACAACGACCGGATGGAACCGGCTCCTGTTGCTCGACGGCGGATTGCCGCCGTGTGCAAAGTCGGCTCGGGAGCCAAGGGTATGAGCTGTTCCTTGATGGGTTGTGGGTGGCTGTGCCGGCCAAAAGCGTAATTCATCGTGACAATCCGACGGGCGAAGCGGTGGCGTGCACCCGCGGTCATCTCATCCTTTGCTTTGTGCCGGCTCCCGAAGCCTGAGCAGCATGGCCGTCCAGGATGTCAGTCAGCCGGAATCGCGGAGCGGCGGCGCTCAAAAAGTCACGTGGGCTCGAATTTGGATCCCGCACCCGCCCCCGCCTGCAATCGCGTCAACAGTTGCTGCCTTGGCAGCGACCGTGAATGGGCGGGCTGATCAGTGTCGACACGGTGGCGACACCGCCTGTCAGCGCCAAAACCAAAAGCACGAGGATGAGCACTTTCTGCATCGGAGCCTCCCGAACGTTTGAGCCCGTGTTGCCGGTCGCAAGCAGGGCCGGGGAGATTTCAATGAGGATGCCCCGATCAGATCGGCGAAACCTGTTCCCGCCGTGACACCTGCTGCGTAAATTTGCGCGGGCGCGCTCCCCGTATTGGGGGCTCGTCAGCAGTTATTCGGGAGGCTTGGCAGGAACACCGAGCAGGACTTTGCGCCTGTGCATTGCTTTGCGGCAGCCCTTCTCGCCACGGGGGGTCTTCATCGGAACAACCGGTACAGCTACGTCGTTGGCTTCCTGACGCCTGGAAGATCGGTATCGTTACCCTGGTCCCGGCAGCTAGCTTCACGTGGCTACGCTGGGAGAAGTGCCGACCATGGCTTCTGCTGATGGGACCGGATCGCGCCTTCATCACTGGCAGTGACTTCCTGATGGACGGCGGCGTCACCGCAACATTTTGGTTTGTTGATCTCGCTCCTTCGCAGCCGAACCAATGAATTCAACGATCGGAAAGGAACACCGATATGCGAAAGCGTGAGCTCGGTGATAGCGGCCTTCAGGTCTCGGCCATCGGCCTTGGCTGCATGGGTATCAGCTTCAGCTACGCCACCCGCCTTTCAAAAGAGGACGGTGTCAACTTGATCCGCGCAGCAGTGGAGCGCGGCGTCACCTTCTTCGATACTGCCGAGGTTTACGGCCCCTTCGTCAACGAGGAGGTGGTGGGTGAGGCGCTACAACCGTTCCGGGATCAAGTGGTGATCGCCACCAAATTCGGCTTCGACATCGACTTCAACACGCGAGAGAACCGCGGCGTTATGAGCCGGCCGGAGCACATTCGCCGGGCCGTGGACGGATCGCTAAAGCGGCTCGGCACCGAGAGCATCGACCTGCTGTACCAGCATCGAGTTGATCCGAACGTTCCGATCGAGGATGTGGCCGGCACGGTCAAGGAGCTGATCGACGAGGGCAAGGTGAAGCACTTCGGCATGTCTGAGCCCGGTGTTCAGACGCTTCGCCGTGCGCACGCCGTGCAGCCCGTTACCGCGCTGCAGAACGAATATTCGCTCTGGTGGCGCACGCCGGAAACGAATGGCATCCTTGAGGCATGCGACGAACTCGGCATCGGGTTCGTGCCCTACAGCCCGCTCGGCAAGGGGTTCCTCACGGGAGCGATGAACAAAGACACGAAGTTTGCAGAGGGCGACTTCCGCACCAGCGTCCCGCGCTTCTTGCCGGACGCAATGGAAAAGAACCTGGCGCTGGTCGAACTGCTTAAGCGTGTCGCCGATGAAAAGGGTGCGACGCCCGCGCAGATCGCACTTGCCTGGCTTCTGGCACAGAGGCCATACATCGTACCGATCCCAGGCACGACCAAGCTGCATCGCCTGGAAGAGAATATCGGGGCGGTGGACCTTCATCTCGCAGACGCCGAGCTTAGTAAGATCGAGAAAGCTGCCGCGGAGATTACGATTCAGGGCGAACGCTACTCGCCCGCGCAGCTGGCGATGGTCGGCCGCGACGCACCCGAGGCCGGCGCGGGCGGCTTGACCTCATCTGCGTAATCAAAGAAACATATTGCATACGTTCTACAGTCGGGTGCTGGGCCAACAGATGCACCTCCTGATCAGCTACCTCTGTCGGGAGCGCTTATCGATGCCGAGCCGCTTTATCCTCTTGCTCGTAGCGATTACTGCGCTGCTGACGAGCTCAGCCGGTCATGCCACTCTCCTGATCGAGATCGATAAATCCGCGCAGCAGATGAACGTTACAATCAATGACCAGTCCATTTACAACTGGCCCGTGTCAACGGGAGCTGGGGACTATGAGACGCCCAGCGGCAGTTTCACGCCATTCCGCATGGAAATCGATCATCGGAGCGACGAATGGGACGATGCGCCCATGCCCTATTCGATATTTTTTACGGCTAATGGCGTCGCCGTGCACGGCACCTATGAGGTGCGGTCTTTGGGCCGTGCCGTATCACATGGCTGCGTGCGGCTGTCGCTCAAAAACGCGGCCACGTTGTGGAAGCTCGTCAAGCAGGAGAAGATGGCGAACACCTCGATCGTGATTACCGGGGAAACCCCTGATGCGGCGCTGCAAGGTTCCCGATTACCTCCTACGAGCGGTCCGCGCAGATCGTTTGATATATGCTCACACTGCTGAACGCGATCAGGACCAAAACGATCAAAGCGATTTTTAGGCGGCTCGCAAGTTGTGCGAGCATCATCGTCTCGGTGCGACGATGAACTATGGAACAATGGCCTAGGGTTCCCACGCACAATCAAGGCGACACGTAAGCTCCGCTAACTTGGCGAGTGGATGCTCGTGAGTGTCGGCGCAATTCTCTTTCCTCCGCGCCGTGCGAAGACGGGGCGCGCATCACCGCAAGGCCCGCGAACTGGGCTGTGTGGAGTAAGGCGCGGCCCGGCATTGAGCAGGCGTGATGGGATGGGCGGTCATCGTGCGAGTGTCGGGTCCGGCTGCTACCCTGGCACTTATTGTCAGCTCAC
>JAFBAK010000404.1 GCA_019247795.1 Hyphomicrobiales bacterium
ACGATCCATTCGGCGATCTGCCAGCCGGCGCCGCCCGCCGCCGTGACGCCGAAGGAGTGGCCTTCGTTCAACCAGAAATTCGGCAGGTCCCAAGCCGGGCCGACGATCGGAGAACCATCGGGCGTATAGGCGATGGCGCCATTGTAAACTTTCTTGATGCCGACTTCCCCGAAGCCCGGCACGCGCGTGATCG
This sequence comes from Hyphomicrobiales bacterium, assembly GCA_019247795.1. GTDB lineage: Bacteria > Pseudomonadota > Alphaproteobacteria > Rhizobiales > Beijerinckiaceae > GAS188. The sequence goes on from JAFBAK010000404.1 coordinate 194, forward strand.
CGGTCTCGATGTGTGGCGCGAGCCGGTCGAGGTCCTCCTGGAAGAGCTCATATTCGGATTGCGGCGAGGGGCCATCCACATAGCAGCAAGGCGCGCCCTTCTCGTAAGGGCCGAGTAGCAGCCCGCCATTCTCCTCGCGCATGTACCAGGACGAATCGGCCTCTCGCAGCACGCCCATCTCGGGGAGGCCCTTGCGCTGGCGCTCGACGATTGCGGGGTGCGGCTCGGTGACGATGTATTGATGCTCGACCGGGATTACCGGGATGTCGAGACCGACCATCGCGCCGGTCCGTCGCGCGAAATTCCCGGTGCACGCAACGACATGCTCGCAAGCGATATCGCCTTTGTCAGTCTTGACCACCCAGCCGCCGGCAGGGCCGCGCTCGATCGCGGTGACGAGCGTGTTGCGATTGATCTCGGCGCCGAGGGCGCGTGCGCCTTTGGCAAGCGCTTGGGTGAGGTCAGCCGGCTGTATGTAACCATCAGCCGGATGCTGGATCGCGCCGATGATCCCGTCGATCTCGCAAAGCGGCCAGGCTTCCTTCACCTGCGCCGGGGTGAGCACCTTCACCTCGATGCCGATCGTCTCGGCCACGCCTTTGTAGAACAGGAATTCGTCCATGCGGTCACGCGTGCGGGCAAGGCGGATGTTCGAGACTTGGCGGAACCCGACATTTTGGCCCGTCTCCGCCTCGAGCCTGCGATAAAGGCCCACTGAATACTTATGGATCTGGCCGACCGAGTAGCTCATGTTGAACAGAGGCAAGAGCCCCGCCGCATGCCATGTCGAGCCGGAGGTGAGCTCCTTGCGCTCGACGAGCACCACATCCGACCAACCCTTCTTGGCAAGGTGATAGAGGGTCGAGACGCCGACCACTCCGCCCCCGATCACCACGGCGCGCGCTTGCGTTCTCATGTGAATGCTCCGTCATCGGTGGCACTGAGCGATGTCGACACCAATCGCTCACTGATATCGAACGCGAAGATCGTTGCCGATCAAAGCCTTGCTCGAAAAGGAAAGCACTTTTCAGGGCCGGATCGCAAGGAAAGTCGCATAGGCCGCGAGGGATTGCTCGATGTTTTCGATCCTGAACCCGGCACGCGTCAACATGCCTTCGATGATCCAGGCATAGGTCGAGTATTCCTCCCGGACATGCGCCTCGAAATCGCGGCGCGACCAACCGCTCCCGTCTTCGCGCGCCACTGCGCCGATCCAAGCTTCCACGGCTTGTCGCTGATCTTTCGGCTCGAAGGAGAAGACCACGTCGCGCAAGTAGAAGATGCCGCCCGAACGTAGCATCGAGGCGACGCGCGTGAGTGCGGCCTGTTTCCAGAAATCCGGCAAATGGTGAAGCGCGAATTGACTAAAGATGAAGTCTGCCCTTCCTGGACGGTGCCGATATGTCAGAAACCCGGCGTGATGAAATTCGATTCCGTCGACATGCGCCGCCGCGGCCTTCCGGCGCGCGCGTTCGAGCATGGGCCGCGAGACGTCGACGGCGTGCACATTAGCGCCAAGCCGGGCCGCCGCGATCGCGAGCGATCCGGTGCCTGTTCCAAGGTCGACGACGACCTGCCCGCCCGTTACACCGAGCTCTTCGAGGAGATGCGCATTCGCAGCGTCCCGATCGCCTTGGCGTCGGTCATAAGCCGCGACCGCCGCGGGATCGGCGAAATCAAGCCCGGTTTGCGCAAATTCATCATACGTCCAGCCTTGGCGCTCGCCTTTGGTGGGAGCGATCATGTCATCCTTCATGCATAAGGCTCCAGGCTGGCGTTGTTTTGGGGGCGCATCAGTAGTTCGCCCAAAGCCCGGGCGTCGCGAGCTCGACCACATGCCCGTCGGGATCCTGGAAATAAAGGCTCGTGCCGCCGCCTTTCCAATGCGTCTCGCTGAGGATCTCGACGTCGTGGGCTGCGAGTCGCCGGCGCCATTCATCGAGGCTTTCCGTCGCTATGCCGAGCGCGAGATGAAGGCGGCCTTGCCCGTCATGTCCAGGAATCACACCCTCATCCGTGCGCACATCGTCGCTCGTGGCGCCTTCTTGAAAAACCAAGAGCACGCTGTGATTTCCGGCGTCGAAAGCGACGAGACGCGGGGTGTCGAGCATCGCCGAAAGGCCGAGCACGGTGGCGTAGAAATTCGCCGTCACTTTCACGTCCCTGGCGTAAAGCGAGCTCTCCACGATGTGGGTGACGGCGGGCATCATCAAATCCTAGCGCCAAACGGCGGAAAGGAGGAAGCTTGCGGCAGAAAAAAGGTCGAAGCCCCACTGGCGAAATCCCGCTCAGGCTTTGGAGCCTGACATGCACATGTCATAATGATTGAGCTTGGGCAGAGAGCTATGCGGAACGATCGTCGCGTCGAAAATCGTCGAGGTGCATGCGGAGGAAGGGTCATGAGCGACAGCGCGGAAACGGAAACCGGTACGAGCACCCCCTCCCTGCCATCCGGCCGACGCGGGCGTGAGGCCCGTCGCACGGCGCGCGCGCAACGCGCGGGCCTGTCCGTGCCGTATATCACGCGGGCGATTCCGTTGACGGAAGTGCTGAGCGAGGAAGGCCTCGCGCTCATTGAACACAATGCCGAGACGCTGCTCGAGGAGATCGGCATCGAGTTTCGCGACCATGCCGGGGCGCTCGCGATGTTCAAAGGCGCCGGCTGCGACATCAAGGGTAGGCGCGTTCGCTTCCCGCGCGGGCTTGCGCGCTCGCTTTGCGCCACCGTGCCGTCCGAATACGTTCAGCATGCGCGCAATCCGGAGCGCAACGTGCATATCGGCGGGAATTCCATGGTCTTCGCGCCGAATTACGGCTCGCCCTTCGTGCGCGATCTCGACCAGGGACGGCGATACGGCACGATCGAGGATTTCCGTAATTTCGTGAAGCTCAGCTACGCGACGCCCTTCATTCATCATTCCGGCGGCACCGTTTGCGAGCCCGTCGATCTTCCCGTCAACAAGCGCCATCTCGAGATGGTGTACGCGCATATGCGGCTCTCGGATAAGCCGTTCATGGGTTCGGTGACACATCCCGAGCGCGCCAAGGACACGGTGTCCATGTGTGAAGTCCTGTTCGGAAAGGACTTCATCCAAGAGAACACGGTCTGCACGAGCCTCATCAATGCGAACTCCCCGCTCGTCTGGGACACGATCATGCTCGGCGCCGCGGAGGTCTACGCGCGCAACAACCAGGCCTGCATCATCACGCCTTTCATTCTCTCGGGCGCGATGAGTCCGGTGACCGTCGCCGGCACGCTGACGCAAGTGCTTGCGGAAGTCCTTGCCGGCACCGCGTTCACGCAACTGGTGCGCCCCGGCGCGCCGGTGATCTTCGGCACCTTCGTCTCGACCTTGTCGATGCAATCGGGCGCTCCGACCTTCGGGACGCCGGAGGCGACGCTCGCAATTTTCGGAGCCGCGCAATTGGCGCGGCGGATGAGGATGCCGTTCCGCACCGGCGGCTCCCTTTGCGCCTCGAAGCTCGCCGATGCCCAAGCCGCTTACGAGAGCGCCCACACTCTCTTGCCGACGGTCCAGGCCGGGACCAACTTCGTGCTGCACGCCGCGGGGTGGACGGAAGGCGGCCTCACCGCTTCCTATGAGAAGTTCATGCTGGATTTCGACCAGCTCGGCGCCATGCATGTGCTCGCGAAAGGCATCGACCTTTCGGAGAACGGCCAAGGCTTCGAGGCTTTCCGCGAGGTCGCGCCCGGCACGCATTTTCTCGGCTGCGCCCATACGCAGCGCAATTTCGAGAGCGCCTTTTACCGTTCCTCATTGGCCGACAACAATTCCGTCGAGCAATGGGAGGCGGAAGGCTCGCTCGATGCGTCGCAACGCGCCAACAAGGC
>JAFBAK010000049.1 GCA_019247795.1 Hyphomicrobiales bacterium
CCGATGCCGCGCGAGACCTTCGCGCCCATCCTCTACTCGGTGAGCTATCGCGACTTCGACGAGGCGATCGCCATCCACAACGATGTCGGTGCGGGCTTGTCCTCGTCGATCTTCACCACCGACCTGCGCGAGGCCGAGCGCTTCATGTCCGCCGCCGGATCGGATTGCGGCATTGCCAATGTGAATATCGGGCCTTCAGGCGCGGAGATCGGCGGGGCGTTCGGGGGCGAGAAAGAGACGGGCGGTGGCCGCGAAGCCGGGTCCGATGCCTGGAAGTCCTATATGCGGCGCGCCACGAACACGGTGAATTTCTCCTCCGCGCTGCCGCTCGCGCAGGGCGTCAGCTTCGATGTGGAGGGGTGAATGGAGCGAGTAGCGAGTAGCGAGTAGCGAGCGAGTTTCTTTCTATTCGCTATTCGCTACTCACTCGGTTCGTCGCCTTTTCCTTCGCCGTGTGAGCGGGCGCTTCGATGCAGCCGAAATAGCCGACCTTGAGGTAGTTCACCTCAAGCGCGAGAACGCCGATCGGCGCGCTCGTCGCGGGATCGAGCATCACGCGCGCCTGCCAGCAGACCGGATGCGTTCCATCCCACGAAAGCTGGAGCCAGCTCACATGGCGCGCATCCACCCCGTGCGGAAAGGTGTCCTGGAATTTCGGTTTGTCGAATTGCTCGAAGTTGAAGGATGGAAAGGGTTCGGCCGCGACACGTCCCTTCTCATCGATGAGAAGCGCATGCGTGACGAGGCCCTTGCTCTCGGCGATGAGGTCGCGCAAATGGCGCGACGCGGGAAGATCGAGGACGGCGCGCTGCAACGGCCCGTCGCCTGTGCGGCGTTCCTCGTTCCAAACGCGGTCTTGCGCGGCGACCCAGGCTTGATCCTTGCCGGCGAGCGCCAAATTCTGCTGGCGCAAGGCCTCGATGAGCACGGGGTCGCGGCGCATCTGCGCAAAGAGCCGCTCGAGCCTGGGCTTATACCAAAGGGCGCCGACCACATGGGGAAGGATGAGAGCGCCGGCAAGCCCAACAACGGTGCCGATGAGCGCGATCACGAGCAAGCGCCGAAGACGACGCGACGACGACGGTTCGATGGCGACGGTGTCGGACATGTATTCGCTTCGATCTTCCGGCGCCGTCTTCTTAACCGGCCAAGGTTCACAAGTATTGAACGACGAAGGTCCGATCGCGCCCGTGGTCACGCGACTTGCATCTTGCGGCGTGCAAACTCGAAGGCCGTCCCCAATTCGAGCTTGTGCGCGCGTGTATAAAAACTTTCTTTCGGGAAATGGGAATTGCGAAGCCGGAGCGTTTGCGGTTATCCAGGACGCGTGAGGCGGGCGGTGCAATCGGGTTCGGGCGGAGCGCCGCTGACGATCCTCACCCCATCTTTTCGCGCGCCAGCGTGCGTTCCTTGCCGAAGAGCATGGGCGCCGCGAGCATGATGAGCACGAGGAGCCCCGACGCGAATTTGAGGTCGGAGGGCACGAGGCCGAGCGCGAGGCAGGCCGAGATGAGCTGGTAATAGGCGATGGCTCCGACGACGGGCGCGAGAAGCTGTCGCGCGATGGTCCGGCGGCCCACGAGAAGCTCACCGATGATCAGCGAAGCGAGCCCGTTGATGACGACGCCGAAACCGATATTGACATCCGAGAAGCCTTGCGACTGCACGAGCACCGCCCCGGCGAATGCCGAGAAGGACGCCGCGAGCCCAACCCCGAGAACCGTGGTCCACCAGACGCTGATGCCTTGAGCCTGCGCCATGTCGAGATTGGCGCCGACGGCGCGAAGCGCGATGCCCTTCTCGGTCTTCATGAAGGCGAGGAGGAGGCCGAGCACGAGCGCGACGGCCGCGCCGAGAAGCGCGATCTTGCCGGGAAGGCTCGCATTGAGGCCGGGATGCACGAGATCGAAGATCGTCGAATACGTGAACAGCGCGATGTTGGAGCGGCCCATCACGCGAAGGTTCACGCTGTAGAGCATGGTGATGACGATGATGCCGGCAAGCAACGAGGAGATGCGGAAGCGCAGCGCGATCATCGCGACCGCGGAACCGGCGAGGAAGCCACCGGCAATGGCCGCCGCCATCGCGGTGAGCGGCCCATATCCGCCCGCGAGAAGCGCGCCGCAGAGGCAGCCGCCGAGCGGGAAGGTGCCCTCGCTCGAAAGGTCGGGAAAGTTCAAGATGCGGAAAGGGATCATCACGGCAAGGGCGACGAAGGCGTAGATGAGGCTCTGCGCCAAGGTGACCGGGATGAGCCCGATGAAGCTTGTGACGATCTCCATCCCTCAGCTCGCGAGCAGAACGCGATCATCCTTGTCGCGGAAGCGCTGGATGAGGCCCTCGACCGAAAGACCCGCCTTCTCCTCGCGCGTCAAGGAGAGGCGGACCCGGCCTTGATCCATCATCACGAGGCGATCGCCGATGTCGAGCGCGTGGCGCATATTGTGCGTCACCATCAAGGTGGTGAGGCGCGCCTCCTCGACTACGCGCACCGTCCCTTGCAGCACGAGGGCGGCCGTGACCGGATCAAGCGCCGCCATATGCTCGTCGAGAAGCAGAAGCTTCGGCGCCGAGAGCACCGCCATGATGAGCGCCACCGCCTGGCGCTGCCCGCCCGACAAGGTCTCGATGCGGTCGCCGAGGCGATCTTGAAGGCCGAGGCCGAGAAGAGCGAGGCGCTCGCGCCAATGCGCGCGGCGCGATGTCGTGAGACCGAACCGGAATCCACGCTTGCCGGCGCGCAGCTCCGCGAGCAAAAGGTTTTCCTCGACGCTCATGCCGGGCGCCGTGCCCGTCATCGGGTCCTGGAAGACGCGCGCGATCTGGCGCGCGCGTTTGTGCAAGGGCTCGCGCCCGATGTCCCGACCG
>JAFBAK010000052.1 GCA_019247795.1 Hyphomicrobiales bacterium
CTCGATCATTGTGCCGGACTATCCCGGAAATCTTTTCTTCAACACGCTCGGAAATCTCATGCTCGATCCGCGTGCCGGCCTTCTCTTTGCTGATTTCGATCGGGGTGATCTCCTTCAGGTCACGGGCGTCACCGCGATCGCCTGGCAAGAGCAGCTTTGGAGGTTCAATCCCGCGCACGGGCGCTGGCTCAACGGCGCGCTGCCGATACGGTTTACGCCTGTCTCTCTTTGAGACCCTGTCCCTCGCCGAAGAAGCGCGACCTCCAGGCCTCCCTTCCGCGCCTGAGGACAACTCCACGAGCTTCGGGAAAGCTCAAACACCCGCGCCCGCTCTTGCCCTCGCGTTGTCGGGCGGGTGTCATCCCCCCGGCCGAGCGCGCCGAAGGCGCGCGAGGGGAAGGGAACCCATACTCCACCGCTTTCTGGGGCCCCTTCCCGAGGCTCGCCTTGCGAGCCTCGCTGGGGTGACACGATGGCGCTCCGTCGGAGCACTCGGCCGGAACGTCGCCCTCTCCGCGGTGGCTCAACCCTGGTCGAAATCCTCGATCCGGCCCACGCGTGGAGGCTCGCTCTTGCGCAGCTCTTTGCCGATTTTCTCGACGTTGCGGAAGACGCGCACGAAATTCCGGCTGGCGATCTTCGCGATCGCGCCGTCCGAGTAGCCGCGTCTGACGAGCTCTGCGATGAGGTGCGGGAAGCGGCTCACATCCTCGAGACCGTCGGGCGTCTGGCCTCCGAAATAATCCGAGCCGATGCCCACATGATCGATCCCGATGCGCTTTACGAGGTAGTCGATGTGGTCGACAAGCTGCGCAAGCGTGCTGCGCGGCCGGCGCCCGTGCTGGCGCTCGTGCTCGGGCAAGGCTTTCGTCATGTCGACGCCGTATCGCGTCTTCCCGAACTCGTCCTTGAAAGGGAGCATCCACTCATACGAGTGCCGATTGATGAAATCGGGGACGAAGGTCACCATCACGATGCCGCCATTCCCGGGGACGCGATCGAGCACATCATCGGGAACGTTGCGCGGGTGATCGGCGAGCGCGCGCGCATTCGAGTGCGAGAACACGATCGGCGCCTTGGAAATGTCGAGCACCTGGCGCATCACATCCGGACTCACATGGGCAAGATCGACCATCATCCCCAGCCGGTTCAACTCGGCGACGACAGCCCGGCCGAATGCGGTGAGCCCTTGATGGCGTGGCTTGTCGGTCGCCGAATCCACCCAGTCGAGGGTCTCGTTGTGGCAAAGCGTCATCAGGCGCGCCCCTGCCGCGTGCCACACACGTAGCGGCGACAGGCTGTTCTCCAACCCGACCCCACCCTCGATGGCGAGAAAGGATGCGATCTTGCCTTGCCGCTTCGCTTTGCCGATGTCGGCGGCGCTGAGCGCGCGCATGAAGATATCCGGATGGGCCTCGTGGAGCTGGTGGATCGTGTCGATCAGCTCGAGCACCGCGCGCGCCGGCTGCTTCGTCGTCGATGGGATATAAGCCGCCCAGATCTGGGCGCTGAGGCGCCCCTCCTTGAGGCGCGGAATATCCGTATCGGTGTTCTGATGCACGCGGGCAAGGTCGTAGCGCCGCACATCGCCCTTCGCGTCGCGATCGCGGCGGATCACGAAGGGAAGATCGTTATGCCCATCGATCAACGGCAGGTTGTCGAGGAGCCGATGCGCATGGGCGAGCGCGTCGCCCGAGAATGCCGATCGCGTCATGGAAATCCCGCCGAGTTTTCGAGATGAGAATGGATCACGGACTCTTTGCAACACAAATTTCCGCCATCGGGAAGCTCGTGGCTGCCTTTCGTTTCCCTCATGGCTTTCGTCATTGCGGTTGGCCCGGCGATCCACCCCTTTCGCTGCGTGCAGCAAAAAGCCGTCCATGCTCGCAACGCGTGCGAGCATGACGTAGACTGACCGGGATGCAAGGAGGAAGCTCGATGTTCAGGAAGGAAGCAGGCGGCGGAGGCGGTGGGCGCGCATCCAAGAACGTGCTCGGCGGCACGCTCCAGCCCTGCTCGATGAACCCCATGACCGGGTTCTTCCGCAACGGGTGTTGCGACACGGGGCGCGAAGACGTCGGCAGCCATACCGTTTGTGCCGTGATGACGGCGGAGTTCCTCGCTTTTTCAAAAGCGGCGGGCAATGATCTGTCGACCCCAATGCCGGATTTCGGTTTCCCCGGACTGAAGCCCGGCGACCGGTGGTGTCTGTGCGCACCGCGCTGGCAGGAGGCTCTCGCTGCGGGAAAGGCGCCCCGCGTCGCGCTGCTCGCCACCGAGGCCGGAGCGCTCGAGCATTGCGAACTCGCCGATTTGAAGCGCCACGCCATCGATCTCGCCTGAGGCGCGGGCGTGCCCGGTTCCGGAACTGACCGCAGGCAGCCTCGTCTCGAAGGCGGACCGGCGATCATTTTGGTCGAGCCTCAGCTTGCCGAGAATATCGGCATGTGCGCGCGCGCCATGGCAAATTTCGGTCTCTCGGATCTGCGCCTCGTCGCGCCGCGCGATGGCTGGCCGAAGAAGGGGGCGCGGTCGGCCGCCTCGGGCGCAGCCTACATCCTCGAAGAGGCCTCGCTCTTCGCGACGCTCGGGGAGGCGATCGGCGATCTGAACCTCGTCTACGCGACCACCGCGCGCGATCGCCATCAGCTCAAGCCGGTGCTCACGCCCGAGGCGGCGATGCCCGAGGTCGTGCGCCGTCTCGAGGGCGGTGAGCGGGTCGGCATCTTGTTCGGCCGCGAGCGCAACGGGCTTACCAATGACGAGATCTCGCTCGCCGATGCGGCCCTCACCTTCGAGGTGAACCCCGCTTACGCCTCGCTCAATCTCGCCCAGGCGGTGCTGCTTGTCGGGCATGAATGGTTCCGCGTGCGCCACGCTCGCGCACGCGCGCTTTCCTCGACCGACATGGGGCCGCTCGCCGCCAAGGCGACGCTTCTTTCCTTCTTCGCTTACGTCGAGAAGGAGCTCGACGCTTGCGGCTATTTCCTGCCCGACGAACGAAAGGACACGATGGCGCGCAACCTGCGCAACGTCTTCCATCGCTTGGCTCTCACCGAGCAGGACGTCCGGACCTTGCGGGGCGCCATCACGACGCTCGTGCAAGGCCGCCGGGCGCGGCGGCCGAAGGTCCCCGCCCACGCGCATGTCGAGGGCACTCACGAGCCGAGTGCGGGGAACGGGTGAGAGCAAAGGCGACCATTCACCTTCACCTCTTCCGAAAGGAAGCCCTGTGAGAAGCGCCTGCCGGCTCTGAGAGGAAGGCGCCGCCCCACATACCCGATCCGCGCCTTCGGCTCGGATCGACCTTTCCCTCGCGGAGGATACGTTACCGCTCGATCTTGACGAGCCGGTTGTCGCTGAAGTCGTAAGCGCCGAAGCGTGGGCCGGAGACATAGGTCAGGCGCGTGATGCGCTCGCCGCGCAAGCCTCTCTTGATCTCGACCGAATACGGGCCGCCGAGACGTGCCACGACCTCGCATTCCGTGGAGCCGAGCGGAATGGCGCCGTGCGCCGGCTCACGAAAGACGGAAGGATCGATGCTGATATCGGCTTCGCAGCGTCCGTCCCGGCCGACCACCGCCTCGGCTGTCGAGGCGCGAATGGAAGCTTCGTGAACCTGATGGAAATCCGTCGCATAGCCCGTCGCGTCCACGGTGCAGCCCGTGAGCACCAGCAG
>JAFBAK010000182.1 GCA_019247795.1 Hyphomicrobiales bacterium
TCTGGATCCTTGGCTATCCGGAGCAGGCGCGACGTTGGAGCGGAGCGGCGCTGGAGTACGCCGAACTATTGAACCAAGCGAACCTCACCGCTCACGTCCGAGTTTACGGCGGCGCTGGGCTTGCCGAGCTTCTTCGTGATACGGCGGCGGTGCGGGGGCATGCCGATGCCATTATAGGTCTCGCCGATCAGCACAGCTTGCATTACTTCCGGCTGAGTGGCCTGATCCTGAGAGGCTGGGTGATGGCTCAGGAAGGAGGCAGCGAGGCCGGCCTGGCGCTGATGTGCAAGAGTGCCGCTGAGCGACTGGCCTTGGGCGTCGGCTGGTACCAGATCCGATATCTATGCATGCTGGCGGCAACTTACCTGCAAACAGGCGCCGCCGAAGAGGGATTGGGCGTCATCGCCCAAGCGACGGATCTCGTCACGCGAAACAACGATCACATATGGGAAGCGGAACTCTGCCGGCTCAAGGGTGAGTTGCTGTCCGTGCGGGGTGCAGCTTCGGCCGAGGTCGGGTCCTGTTTCGAGCAGGCGCTGGCAACGGCGCGGGGTCAGAGCGCCAAGTCATTCGAGCTGCGGGCGGCGACCACTCTCGCCAGACTCCGGCGCGACCAGGGCAAACGGCCTGAGGCCCGCGCTCTGCTTGCGCCGATCTATGGGTGGTTCACAGAGGGCTTCGATACCCGTGACTTGAAGGAAGCGAAGGCGCTGCTCGACGACGTCTCGTGACAAGGAATTTCCAGCAACTTCCGGTCTTGGCCCTTCTCGACCGTTCGCAACGCCCGTCGAAACGTCGGCTGTGAGGGCTAGAGCCGACATCGTCTGCGCTGGTCGAAATCGACGCTGTTGACCCTGAGCAAGAATTCGCTCTGGTTGGATTCATGTCCGCGCTGGTAGCCGCATGAAGGACCTGGGCAGCCAGCGACAGAGTGATGGAAATCTGTAAGCTGAAGAGCCAGACCTCACAGCGAGAAGCGGTTTCCGACCGCGGAAGGCACGACTCGATCGCCGAACCACGCCGCAAGCCTGGTCGTGCGCATCCGCAGGCGATACCGGCCGGCGGCCTAAGCGCAGCACCCAACCTTCCCATGGGCGGGCGGCGTCGTCGGGCCGCGGGGCCGCTATTCGGTGAGACGACGTTGCGCCGCCCCATCACAGATTTGAAGGCTTTGCCGGCGCCGCCGAATGCTTTCCAGCCACTTGACGTCGAGGGCATCGGCAAACGAAGCTGACATTGCCCAGAACGGGCTTGTTGTCTGGACACGATGTGAGTGCCCGGCCGACGCGAACGCGGCTGGCCGAGAGATGACCGGAGCGCCGAGACCGGCGAAGCGGTATTCGGTAAACACAACCCATGAGGCGCAAAATGATAAGACAGGTCGCAAAAGCCTTCACCTGCTTGGCCGCGCTTGCAGGTCTCTTCGCTTTGGGGAGCGGTGGCGCACTCGCGCAAAACGAAGTCAAAAGCCCGACACTCGATGCCGTCAAGAAACGCGGCCAACTCATCTGCGGCGTCGATACCGGCATCCCGGGATTTGCCTTTCAGGATTCGGCCGGCAAATGGCAGGGGCTCGACGTAGCCTATTGCCGAGCCTTGGCGGCGGCGGTGCTCGGTGACCCAGAGAAAGTTAAATATGTCGGCACCACGTCAAAGGTCCGCTTCTCCGTGCTGCAGTCTGGCGAAATCGACGTGCTGATCAGGGATTCAACCCATACGCTGACGCGCAACACCGAACTGGGCCTTGCCGAGCCGGCGGTCAACTTCTTTACCGGGGAATCGTTCATGGTGCGTAAGGCGCTCAACGTCGCCCATGTCAAGGAGCTGAACGGGGCCACCATCTGCGTTCTGACTGGCACCACGCTCGAGCTGAACATTGCCGACTTCGGACGTGCCAATAACATCAAGATCAACACATTGCTCTTTGAGAAACCTGAGGAAGCTTTCGCGGCGGCAGAGGCCGGCCGCTGCGACGGGTATACCGATGACGGCGGTAGCGTCGCAGCGTCGCGATCGGCGATGAAGAACCCAGCCGACTGGGTGATCTTGCCCGAGCTGATCTCGCGCGAGTTCCTCGGCTCCTACACCCGGCAGGGCGACGAACGCTGGTCAATCCTCGTCAAATGGGTCCATTACGCCATGCTCGAAGGCGAGGTTCTCGGCATCACCAAGGCCAATGTGGATCAGATCAAGGGAGAAACTAAGGATCCGGAGACACGCGGTTTCCTCGGCCTCGAGGGCAATTTCGGCAAGTTTCTCGGGGTCGATAACGACTGGTGCTACAAGATCATCAAGTCGGTCGGCAATTACGGCGAGAACTACGAGATGTATTTCGGCCCGAATGCGCTCGCCTTGCCACGCGGCTGGAATGAGCTCTACACGAAGGGTGGGCTGCAGGCTCCGCTGCCCTGGCGCTAAGAACCTGACGCTAAGGTCTCCTCTTTATGGTTAGGCGCCCGTCGAGACGCGCGTATGTCGGCCAGTGGATATTTCTGCTGGCCGTCATCGCGGGCGCTGGGTTGTTGTTGCGGATGCTCGCCGAGAATCTCGCGCTGAGGAACATGCATTTCGGCTTCGGCTTTCTCGCCAGCCCCGCTCATTTCGACATCCCGTTTCATCTCATCTCCTGGTCGATATTCGACAATTATGGCCGGGCGTTGCTCGTCAGCCTGCTCAACACCTTGCTGGTTTCGGCGATGGGCATCGTGGCGGCGACGCTGCTTGGCCTGACGGTCGGCATAATGCGGTTGTCGGTCAATTGGCTGATCCGCAATCTCGCCCTCGTCTTCATCGAGTCCGTACGCAACACGCCTCAGCTCGTTCAAATCATCTTCTGGTATTTCGCCGTGCTCCAGGCGCTGCCGCCGCCCCGGGGAAGCATCGTCATTCCAGGTGGGCTTTTTCTCAATGTCCGCGGCCTCTATGTGCCGGATGTGATTATGAGCGAGGGCGGGCTCTTCGCCTGGCTCGCCGCCATTGCCCTCGTCGCTACGCCTTTCGCCTGGCGCCTCAAGTTCGGCGCAAAACGAGTCGGCCCATGGGCGCTCCTCCTTCCCATTTGCGCCGCCGGTTTGCTCGCCGCCGGGACCGAGCGCATCGAATTTCCTAAGCTTACCGGTTTTAACATCACTGGCGGCACTCAAGTGCCGCCTGAGCTGGTGGCGCTCTGGGCGGGGCTCTCGATCTATTCCTCGGCCTTCATCGCGGAGATCGTACGCAGCGCCATCGAGGCCGTACCAAAGGGGCAGCATGAGGCGGCCCAGTCGATGGGACTTCGCCGCGCGCCCGTGCTCTTCCTGATCGTCTTGCCGCAGGCGATCCGCATCATGGTGCCTCAGCTCACGAGTCAGTATCTCAATCTCATCAAGAGCAGCACGCTCGGCGCTGCCGTGGCCTACCCGGAGATTTTCCAAATCTTCGCCGGCACTGTGATGAACCAGGCGAACAAGGAGGTGGAGACGATCATCATCGTGATGGCCGTTTTCCTCGCCATCAACCTCCTCGCCTCCGCTTTCATGAATTGGTACAACGAGCGCGTCGCTTTGGTGGAGCGCTGATCATGCCTTCCGAGCCACATGAACGAAGAATCGGTGGCTTCGGCGAGCAACCAAGACGCTTCCGGCGGATTTCCACGCGCCCACCTCGGCTGAACCCAGGCTTGGGCCATGCATTTTTTCCACGAGCCTCGGAGCTCCGACCGTGACGCTGCAAGCGCCGGCAGTCGTCCCGCCAGGGGGAAGTTTCGAGGGTTTTGCCGCCCAGTTGCCGCGCGCTTTCGAATGGCTGCGGCGCAACCTCTTCTCGTCATCTTCCAACACGCTTCTCACTCTGCTCGTCCTGGCTTTTTTCTTCCTCGTCATTCCTCCCGTTTTTAACTGGGCGATCGCGGACGCGACCATCTCGGGTAACAGCAAGGCGGCATGCACGGGCTCTGGCGCATGCTGGACCTTCGTCAAGCTGCGTCTCCACACGTTTTTGTGGGGTCACTATCCTGAGAGCGAGCTCTGGCGAGTGGGCGTTGCGACGCTCTTGCTCGTTTTCTTCAGCGTGCCGGTGATGCGCGACAATACCAGGCATCGCGGTATCTATCTGCTGTTGCTGCTCACGGTGTTCCCTTTCGTTGCCGCGGTCCTCCTGGTCGGCGGCGTGCTCGGGCTTCCCGAGGTCGATACCAGCGAATGGGGCGGTTTGATGCTCGACGTCATCATCTCGTTCGTGACGGTTGCCGGGGCGTTGCCTCTTGGCGTGCTGCTAGCGCTTGGTCGTCGCTCCGAACTGGGCGTCTTCAAATTCCTATCAATCGCTTTCATCGAGCTTTGGCGCGGCGTGCCGCTGCTGACGGTGCTCTTCATGTCGGCCGTGATGGTGCCGCTGTTCCTGCCACACGGCGTCAGCGTCGACCGGCTTATCCGCGCGATGGTGGCATTCACCCTCTTCAACGCGGCCTATATGGCCGAGACTGTGCGCGGCGGTCTCCAGGGCGTGCCGGTCGGACAGGAAGAGGCGGCCTCCTCGCTCGGCCTCGGATGGTGGAAAATGCAAATTTTCGTGACGTTGCCGCAGGCCCTGCGCATCGTGGTGCCGGGGATCGTCAACAACATCGTCGATCTGTTCAAGGACACCTCGCTCGTGACCATCATCGGCCTTGTCGATCTTCTCGGCGCTGTCGAGCAGGCGCTCAAGGATCCGGCTTGGCTCGGCCTGGCCAAGGAGGGCTACATCTTCACGGCCGCCCTGTTCTTCGTGTGCTGCTTTGCGATGTCGAGCTATGGGCGCCGCTTCGAGCGACGCCTCAATCGACATCGGACGGGAGCTCCTTGAATGCGGGCGGTGCGGTCCTTGGGCCGCTTTTGCGGTCGCGCGCCCGCGTGCTCCTGCCTCGGGGGGCCCTTTGCGACCCATCTCTGAGTGCCGCCTCGCACTGATCCGAGCCGGTATCCTCGGCACCAGCTTCAGGCCGTTGCTCGTTCGGTGAGCTTCAGCTCTTCGATCATGCGTTCCCGAATGATGAATTTCTGCACCTTGCCGGTGACAGTCATGGGAAACTCGTCGACGAAACGGAAGTAGCGCGGGATTTTGTAATGGGCGATCTGGTTCTTGCAAAAGGCTTGTATCTCTTCCGCGGCCGCAGCTTCCCCGGGCTTCAACTTCACCCAGGCGCAAAGTTCCTCGCCGAAGCGCGCGTCCGGCACGCCCACCACCTGCACCGCCTCGATCTTGGGATGGCGATAGAGGAATTCCTCGACCTCTCGAGGATAGATGTTCTCGCCGCCTCGGATCACCATGTCCTTCAATCGACCGACGATGTTGCAGTATCCGGCCTCATCGAGGGTAGCGAGATCGCCCGTATGCATCCAACCGGCGCGATCGATCGCCTCCGAAGTGCGCTCCATATCGTCCCAGTAGCCCAGCATGACCGAGTAGCCCCGCGTGCAAAGCTCTCCGGGCGTACCGGGTGCGACGATGCGGCCGTCGTCGTCGACGATCTTGACTTCCACATGCGGATGAACGCGGCCGACCGTGCCGACGCGGCGCTCCAAAGGGTCATCGCATGATGTCTGCATGCTTACTGGACTCGTCTCCGTCATGCCATACGCGATCGTGACCTCGCTCATATGCATCTCGCTGATGCAGCGCCGCATGACTTCGATAGGGCAGGGGGAGCCCGCCATGATTCCGGTGCGAAGCGAAGCGAGATCGAAGCGCTTGAAATCGGGGTGCCCAAGCTCGGCGATAAACATCGTGGGAACGCCGTAAAGGGCGGTGCAGCGCTCCTGTTCGACTGTCTCGAGCGTCGCCAGCGGTTCGAAGCCTTCCGTCGGGTAGACCATCGCTGCGCCATGCGTGATGCAGGCGAGATTGCCGAGCACCATGCCGAAACAATGATAGAGCGGGACCGGGATGCAGACCCGATCCCTTTCATCGAGGCGCTGCGCCTCGCCGATGAAAAATCCGTTATTGACGATATTATGATGGGTCAGCGTGGCGCCTTTTGGCGCGCCTGTCGTGCCGCTCGTGAACTGGATATTGATGGGATCGTCGAATTGGAGAACCGTTGCCAGGTCTGAAAGCTGCTTCAACTCAGCTTCGCCTCCCATCTCCAGCACGTCATCGAAGCGGAAGAAACCGCGCCTCTCGCCGGGGCCAATGCGGATCAAGGTGGAAAGCGTCGGAAGGCGCTTGGCCCGCAAATGGCCTGGGGTGCTGAAGTCGATCTCAGGGGCCAATTCGAGCAGCATCTTCTCATATTCGCTGCTTTTGAAGACCTGGGCGGTGATGAGCGCTTTGCAGCCCACTTTATTGAGAGCGTATTCGACTTCCGCGAGGCGATAAGCGGGGTTGATGTTGACGAGGATGAGACCGGCCTTCGCCGTCGCGAATTGCGCTATGACCCATTCGGAATTGTTCGGCGACCAGATGCCGACCCGATCTCCGGGCTCGAGGCCCAGCGCCAGGAGGCCCGCGGCGAACGCATCGACCCTGCGCTGCAATTCGCCATAGGTCCAGCGAACGTCCTGATGCCGCACGACGAGCGCGTCGCGCTCCGCCCACTGGGCAGCCGCCTTGTCGAAGTGCACGCCGATCGTCTCACCGATCAGCGGCATGCTCGACGCTCCGTGAACGTAACTCTGTGTGAGTTTGGGCATCGCTCCCTCCCAAGGCAATATTTTTGTGATAACGCCCTTCCCGCATCGCATACAAGGAGGGATGCAGAAATGTTTGCCGATGCCCTTCCCGGGCACGGGTAGAGAAGAGGCGAGGTGAACTTCATGGCAAAAAGGATTCGCGGCGAATTCGAGCTTGGGCTCGCTGATACGGCGAAGGGCACACTGCCCGGCGGCGAATTCGGAAATGGGGTGCCCGACATCATCGTGCGGGAAGGCCGCGGCGGCCGAGTCTGGGACGAGAGCGGCAATGAATATATCGACTTCCTCTTGGGGTCCGGCCCGATGCTCCTCGGCCATGCCCATCCCGAAGTGAACGCTGCCGCGCAAGCGCAGCTCGCGAAAGGAACGACCTTCTTCGCCAATAACCGACATGGCATCGAGCTGGCTCGCGAGATCGTTGCCGCGGTTCCTTGCGCGGAAAAGGTGCGCTTCGTATCAACCGGTACGGAGGCGGATGCCTATGCGATGCGAGTCGCAAGGGCCTTCCGCAAACGTGAGAAGATCCTCAAGTTCGAGGGGGGCTATCACGGCATGAGCGACTACGCCTTGATCAGCCTCGCGCCGAAGCGACCGGGCAATTTTCCTCAAGGCGTTCCGGACTCGGCAGGCATTCCAAGAAGCGTACGATCGGAGATGCTTGTCGCTCCCTTCAACGACATCGAGGCCGCACGAGCACTCATCCGCGAGCACCATGATGAGCTCGCCGGAATTATCGTTGAACCTTTTCAACGTCTGCTTCCGCCTGTTCCGGGCTTTCTCGAGTCATTGCGGGAGTCGACGAGCGAATACGGAATCCCGCTGATCTTCGATGAGGTGGTGACCGGATTTCGTCTCGCTTATGGCGGCGCGCAGGAGCATTTCGGCGTGACGCCGGATCTCTGCACGCTCGGCAAGGTGATCGGCGGTGGATTTCCGCTCGCTGCGATCGCAGGAAGGGCGGAGATCATGGCCCATTTCGATCGAAGCCTTGTCGGCGAGGATGACTTCCTTACGCAGATCGGAACCTTGTCGGGCAATCCGATCGCCGCGGCGGCGGGGCTTGCCACCCTCGAAATTCTGAAGCGGCCCGGCAGCTATGAACAGCTTTTCGCGACCGGGCAAAGGCTGATGGACTCCTTGGCGGACTTGCTGAAGCGATCTGGACTTCCCGGGCAGGTCGTCGGAATGCCTCCCGTCTTCGACGTCGTGTTCGCCGCGGGCAATATCAGGGATTACCGCGACACCTTGCGGGGCGACGCTGAGATGCTGAAGCGCTTCAATTCTCTGCTGCGCGAACGGGGAATCCTGAAGGGACATTCCAAATATTACGTCTCGCTAGCGCATACGCGCGAGGATGTTCAACAGACAATCGAGGCTTGGACGTCGGCGTTGGAAGAGATTGAGGCGGCCGCTATCAAGAGCTGATTTCTCGGATTTGCTTGAGTAATAAAGAACCCTCGCCTGTTTATTCTTGCTGCAGGGTCCGCTCGTTGTGCTCACTCGATCGGGGCCCGCGCGCGACACGAAGGCGCGGCGAGGCGCATAGGAACTCGAATTCGAGGCTCGCGTTGCATCGTCAAAGCGGGTGACGAATCGGAGTTCGTGCCATGTTCAAGAAGCTGATCACGACGGGCGCAATGGCGCTCTCACTTTCCGCAGCAGGGCTCACCCACGCGACCGCCGAAATCCAAGGCGCTTCGGCACATGGCGGAGCAGGTGCTTTTCACGGCGGCAGCGGAGGCTTCCATGGCGGCGCTCTCGGTGGCTCGCGTGGCGGGGTCAGCACCTTCCACGGCGGCATCGGCGGCTTGAATGGAGCAAGAACCTTCCATGGCGGCATTGGCGCTTTCCGGGGCGGGGTCCATGCTTTCAACGGCGGTGTGTCGGCCCCGAGCGTGGGGATGGCTCACCGCGCCGTGAGTCCGTTCAACGGAACGGTTCATGCGTTCAACAGCGGTATCCATCCCGGATATGGCGGCTTCGTCGGTCATGTTCATCACAGGTGGCGGCACCGTTATGCCTGGTGGGACGCGCCGTATTGGGATGATTCGGACTATGGCGCCTGCTATTGGCGCCACAGATGGGTGTGGAACGGCTATCGCGAAGTTCGAGAACTCGTCCGCATCTGTTCGTGATCTTCGCACGAAGGGAGCGAAAGACGTCGAAAGAGCGGACCGAGAACTTTCGGTTGTTCCGACGCACATGAACCCTGAACCGATCAGCCCGGTATAATTCGTCTTGGATTTGGGTTGCGCGTGCCGCTAACGAGTGTCGGGCCGCAAAATTTTGCGATGTTCCCCGGGCAACCTCTTTCCTCATCAAGCGTTGTGTCGCTGTAACTTTCATTCGCGACCCACTGGAAAAGAGGAAGATCGCTATGCACAAGACAATCTTGGCGCTCGCGCTTTCAACGGCCCTCACCGGCATTGCCATCGCGCAGACAGCCGGCCCGAAATTTATCACGCCGCAGTCGAATGATTTCGTCAGCTCTCGCGTGGTGGGCCTCGACATATATGACAACTCGAACCACAACATCGGCAAAATTCAGGACATCGTCTTCGACAATTCGAAGACCATCAAGGGTTACATCCTTTCGGTTGGTGGTTTTTTGGGAATGGGTGAACGCTATGTCGCCGTCGACCCATCGTCTGTTGCTGTCAAATACGATGACAACGACAAGAAGTGGCACGCCAACATGAATGCGACGAGCGACGAATTGAAGGCGGCGCCGGAGTTCAAATACACAGGCCGCTGGTCGAGCAGCAAGAGCTGATGTTCTGAGCGCTCGAAGGAAGTGACCTGACGGCTCGCGCCCGCTCAGGGCGCGCGCCGTTTTGTGTGGTCGCACTGGGCTTTCGCGAGGAGATTCCGATGAGGAAACCTGTCTCGGCCTCGCAATCCGGTGGGCACGACGCAACGGCGCCTGTGAGCAGACGGTGGCTCTTGCGCAGCGCGGGAATTGCGGCGGCTGTGCCACTTTCCGCCGGGCAGGGAGCCGACGCAGCTCCTGTGAAGGTTCCGTCTTCCGGAGACGAGCATCGGCCTCTCTCCCTTAGCTTGGTGGTGAATGGCAGGGAGGAACGGCTTTTCGTCGACGCTCGCGTGACGCTTCTCGACTGCTTGCGTGATCACCTGGGGCTCACAGGCACGAAAAAGGGGTGCGATCACGGCCAGTGCGGCGCCTGCACGGTGCATGTCGCGGGCAATCGTGTCCTGTCTTGCCTGACCCTTGCGGCCGCCGTTCGCGCGCCCGTCACCACGATCGAAGGCTTGGCCGGGCCGGGCGGCGCGCTGCATCCGATGCAGCAGGCGTTCATAGAGCAGGACGCTTTTCAATGCGGTTATTGCACCCCTGGGCAAATCATGTCCGCAATTGCCTGCGTGCATGAGGGCCACGCGGAAAACGACGCGGATATTCGCGAGTACATGAGCGGAAATCTTTGCCGATGCGCGGCCTATCCTCGGATCGTTGCCGCGGTGAAGCAGGCCAAGCCGAAAATGAAGGAGGGCTGAGAATGCGACCCTTCTCATATGTTCGAGTCGACGATGCGATTGCCGCCAGTCAAGCGACCGGCTCAGGCTCGGCATTTCTCGCCGGCGGAACGACACTCCTCGATCTCATGAAACTCGACGTGCTGCGGCCGGAGGTGCTCGTCGACATCAATGGGTTGCGCGACGCCTCCCCTCCAGCCACGATGACGCAAGGAGGGATGAGGCTGAGCGCCTTCGCTTCCATGGCGCAAATAGCGGCTGATCCCAATATCCGGCGCGACTACCCCGTGATTGCGCAATCACTCAATTTGGCCGCGAGCGCTCAATTGCGGAATATGGCGACGCTGGGCGGGAATGTCCTTCAGCGAACCCGTTGCAATTATTTTCGCGATCCGAGCTGGAAAGCCTGCAACAAGCGCGAACCGGGCAGCGGCTGTGCCGCGCTCGACGGTGTGAACCGCAAGCATGCGGTTCTCGGTGTGAGCGCCCATTGCATCGCGACCTATCCGGGAGATTTCGCGCAAGCCCTGATCGCGCTCGATGCCGCGGTCGAGACGATCGGCCCTGTGGGACCTCGCGTCATCAAGTTCGACGCGTTGCATCGAGCGCCTGGAGACACGCCGCATGTCGAGACCAATCTGGCGCCCAGCGAGTTGATCACCGCATTTATTTTGCCGCGCGCACCGTGGACGCGTCGCTCGCTCTACCTCAAGATTCGCGACCGACAGTCTTACGAATTTGCCTTGGCTTCAGCGGCTGTCGCGCTCGACATGGAGGAGGATTCAGTGAGGCAGGCGCGCATCGCTCTGGGCGGCATCGCCACGAAGCCTTGGCGCGCGCACGCTGCCGAACAGGCTCTTGTCGGCAAGGCGATCAACGAGGAAACGGCGAATGGTGCGAGCCAAGTGGCCTTGGCCCATGCGTCCCCGCGTCCAGGCAATCAATACAAGATCGAGCTCGGTCGACGCACGCTGACGCGCGCTCTGCTGCAAGCCGCGAGCATGGAGGTGCGAGCATGACACGTTCGGCCGAACCGGCGGTGGTTCGCCTCGGAGATCCGGCAAACCGCGTCGACGCGCAAGCAAAAGTCACAGGCGCTGCACGATATGGCTCTGACCCGGAGGTCGCTCGCCCGGTGTTCGCCTTTCTCGCTGTGAGCCCGATCGCGCGCGGGCAGATCACGCGGATCGACGATCGCCAGGCTCGCGCTGTGCCGGGTGTGCTCGATATCCTCACGCACGAAAATATGAGGGGAGAAATCCGGCCGGTGAAGTTCATCTCGGACGGCGGGTATATGGGCTCGTCGATCATGCCGCTTTCTTCTCCGAAAGTCCTGCATGCCGGGCAAATCGTCGCGGTCGTACTGGCTGACAGCTTCGAAGCGGCTCGCGACGGGGCACACCGTCTCGCGATCAGCTATGCGGAAGAAACGCCCTCTCCCGGGTTCGACAGCGAAGGTGTCGAGGTTGTTGCCGGCGCTTCGGCCTCGAAGGAACATCAAGACCCGAAGGTGGGAGATGCCGAAGCCGCGTTCGCAGCTGCACCTGTAAAGATCGATGCGCGGTATTCGACGCCGACGCAACATCACAATCCGATCGAGCTGTTCACCACGACATGTGCCTGGGACGGGGACAAGCTAACGCTCTGGGAGTCGAGTCAGAATGTCCACTCTTTCAAGAACGGGCTTGCGCAACAGCTCGGGATTGCGGCCGAGAACGTTCGCGTCATCTCGCCTTACATCGGTGGCGCCTTCGGCTCTCGCGGTTCGCTGACACAACGTTCGGCGCTGATCGCGGTGGCAGCGAAGCGTCTCGGCCGGCCGGTTAAACTCGTCGCCTCTCGCGATCAGGGCTTCACCATCGCAAGCTATCGCGCCGAGACGCGCCACCGCATCCGTATCGGCGCCGACCAGGATGGCAAATTGCAATCTCTGAGCCATGAAGGGTTTGAAGTGACGAGCCGGCCGGACCCATACATGGTTTCGGGAACGGATGCCTCGACCCGACTTTACGCTTGCCCGAACGTGGCCTCCAGCGTGTCGATCGTGCATGCGGACCGGAGCACGCCGGGCTTCATGCGGGCGCCGCCCGAGGTGCCTTACCTTTTCCCGCTTGAAAGCGCGATGGACGAACTCGCCGTAGCGCTCCGAATGGACCCGATCGAGCTTCGGCGGGTGAACGACACGAAAACGGAGCCGATCAAGGGATTGCCCTATACCAGCCGTTCCTTGATGGCGTGCTTCGATGAAGGAGCGAAGGCTTTCGATTGGGGAAGACGCAACCCGCAGCCCGGCTCGATGCGCGACGGCGATTGGCTCATCGGGCTCGGCTGTGCCGCTTCGATGTATCCCACACAGATGGGAGCCGCCACAGCACGCGTCACCTTGACAATCTCCGGCACAGCAAAAGTGCAGACTGCGGCGCATGATATCGGAACGGGAGCCTACACGGTGATCGGCATGATCGCGGCCGAACGCCTCGGTGTGCCGCTCGAGAAAGTCGATGTCCAACTGGGTGACAGCGATCTGCCCCCGGCCCCCGGAGCTGGGGGGTCCAACACTACGGCGAGCGTCTGCAACGTGGTCGCCAAGGCTTGCGATGAGATCAGAGCCCGGATCGCCAATGCAGCGGTTGCATCACAGGATTCGAATCTCAAAGCGCAAGATCCGAAAGCTTTGAGGCTTTCGGGAGGCCGCCTGATCGGACCTGACGGGGACGGCGAGGAGCTTCAGACCGCGATGCGCCGCGTCTCGAACGGAGCGATCGAGGCTTATGCAGAGAACGCGCCCCATGGGGTCGGGCCGGACGCGATCGAAAGGCTTTATCGAGGATCACAGACCCTCGCCGGCGGCGCCAAGCTCCAGGATCGCATTCAGTTCGCCTTCGGCGCCGAATTCGTCGAGCTTCGCGTCCATCGGCTCACCCGCGAGATCAGATGTCCGCGCGTGCTTGGCGCCTTCGCGGCCGGCCGCATCATGAACATGAAGACGGCCTCGAGCCAATTGATGGGAGGCCTGATCTGGGGAGTCTCGTCGGCTTTGTTTGAATCAACCGAAATGGATCGCCGGCAGGCGCGCTTCTATAATACGGATCTCGCCGAGTATCTGGTGCCGGTGAACGCCGACATTCTCGCCGCCGAGGTCATAATCGTCCCGGAGGAAGACCACGAGGTCAATGAGCTCGGCATCAAGGGAATTGGCGAGCTTGGAAATGTCGGCACCAATGCAGCAGTCGCCAACGCACTCTTTCATGCGACAGGGGTACGTATACGAAACCTGCCGATCAGGCTGGATCAATTGCTCGGAGCGGAGTCGATTTAACCCAAGCGGCGAAGTGGGCCGGCGATGCTAGCCGGCCCATGTTTTGATCGAATGTTCGAGGCTTACCAACGCTGCGTGTTGTACCAGCTGTCGACGTCTCTTTGCACCTGATCCTGCGCCTGACCGTATCGCTCTTGGATCTTGCCCTCGAGCTGATCACGACGACCATTGATGACGTTGAGATCATCATCCGTGAGCTTGCCCCAACGCT
>JAFBAK010000281.1 GCA_019247795.1 Hyphomicrobiales bacterium
CGCCTCGCTCGCGATCACGATGGACCGCTACGGGCACCTGTTCGCGTCACCTGATCATCGTCAGGCCATGGACAATACCGCTCGTGCCTTGTTCTAGGGCGTGTAACTTATAAACGGTTGATGTCCGGTTTCGGGAGCAGACCAGACACACCCCTTAACAGACGTAGATTTCCGCTTTTGACCCGGAGCCGACCTAAGCCCGATCGAAATCCCGCACTGCAGCACGGCTTCGGTGTGATATAGTCCCCCCGTTGGATGACCCAGCGGGAGGGTCGCATGGCAATCCATATCCGACGATGGAAATTCACGGTCGCGCCTCGGCGGCGCGGCCGCATGGCCGCTCGCCTGGCGCAAGCACCCTCCTCAAACTGGCAAGCGAGGAGTTAGATGAGCCGCCCGCCGCTCCCTCCCTTTACAGCCGAGACCGCCGCACAAAAGGTGCGAATGGCCGAAGACGCATGGAATACGCGCGACCCTGCTCGTGTCGCGCTTGCTTATACAACCGATAGTCTCTGGCGTAATCGCTCCGAATTCCTTGAAGGTCGCGCCGCCATTGAAGCGTTCCTGACGCGCAAGTGGAGCCGTGAGCTTGACTACCGCCTTATTAAGGAAGTTTGGACCTTCCGCGAGAACCGCATCGCGGTGCGCTTCGCGTACGAATGGCATGATGACAGCGGCAGTTGGTTTCGCAGCTACGGCAACGAGAACTGGGAATTCGATGAGCAGGGGCTAATGCGTCGGCGCATTGCCAGCATAAACGACCTTCCGATCAAGGAGAGCGAGCGCAAATATCACTGGCCGCTTGGCCGCCGTCCCGATGGTCATCCGAGCTTAAGTGATTTGGGGCTATAGACATTCGCTCGGCCAATCCGACATGTGCCCTCCATGTCCACTCATCGGAGGTGAAGCGGACTCATGATGCTCCATCTGAGTTCTTCCGAGTCTGACCCATTGCGGACTTCAGCAGTTTGTCTTCACCAGGGCCACGACCGGGGCGCGTAGAGCCTCTGGCATTGAGGCCGTTCGTGGCCGCCCTGTTGGCTTCGAAAACGAGAATGCGCAAGACGCGTCGCTTTCCCGAGAGGCGCCGAAATTTCCTCCGGAAGCAGTTCCCCTGCAAAAGGAACCTGGCGATAGCGGCTGCATTTTCCTGGACGGGGGACAGCGTCGTTTGCCTGTGCCTAATCGAATTGAAACTGATCAGTGGGAAGCCGCCTCGCGCTACCGCCTGCGCTCGAAATGGGGAGGACAAGTCATGCGAAAAATTCGTTTATTCTGCGCCGCTATCCTTGTGCTCTTTGGCACAGCGACGGTCGCGACCCACGCCGCCTCGCCAGAAGAAGAGGTCAAAGCCGCTTACTCTGCTTGGGACCAAGCCTTCAGCAAGGGCGACGCAAAGGCGATCGCTGCCTTCTACACTCAAGATGCCATCCTCCTTCCATCCACCCATGTCGTGATCAAAGGACCAGAAGGAGTTGAGAAATTCTTCAGTGGCCTGTTCGGAATGGGAGTGACGGGTCATAAACTGGAGTTGATCGAGGCGCACGGAGGGGGGAACCAAATCTTCGGCGCAGCGAAGTGGTCGGCCAATGGCAAGGACGCCAAAGGTAAGGACGAACCATGGGGCGGTCTTGCAACGCACATCTTCGAGCGCCAATCTGACGGAACGCTGAAAATCATACTGCATACCTTCAATTGATCATGGCATTGCCACCCACGTGTTTAAGTGTCAGGCGGATGGCTCGCGCTGAAGCTGAGGCTACATACCTTCACCTAAGCTGGCCGATGCGTGTTGCCTGACGCCGCGCAAGGAGAGACTCTGCGTGGACGTCGCGGAATGGCTCAGTGGTCTCGGGCTGGAGCGCTACATACAGGCCTTCCAGGATGCCGAAGTCACGACTGAGGTCCTGCCAGAGTTGACCGAAGCCGACCTGCGGGACCTGGGGCTTCCGCTGGGGCCGCGCAAAATCGTTCTCAAGGCGATCCAGGCACCGGCCGGCACCCTAACGACTGTCGTGCTGCCGAAGCAGGAAGTTGGTTTGCAGGCGGCTCCGACAACGGAGGCCGAGCGGCGACAATTGACTGTGATGTTCGTCGATTTGGTGGGCTCGACGGCGCTCTCGTCCCGGCTCGATCCGGAAGAGATGAGCGAGCTGATCCGAAGCTACCAGAACACGGTGGCGGGCGAGATCACGCGCTTTGAGGGACACATCGCCAAGTTTCTTGGCGATGGCGTGCTCGCCTACTTCGGCTGGCCCAAAGCGCACGAGGACGAGGCCGAGCGTGCGGTCCGAGCCGGCCTCAACCTCACCGCGGCAGTCGCCGCGCTCGCCGCGCCGACGAGCGGTTCGCTCGCGACGCGAGTAGGCATCGCTACCGGCCTAGTCGTCGTCGGTCACCTAGTCGGTGAGGAGGAGGCCCGTGAACGGGCGGTGGTCGGTGAGACCCCGAACTTGGCGGCGCGGCTGCAGGAGGTGGCGGAGCCCGGGTGTGTGGTCGTCAGCGAGGCCACACGCCGCCTACTCGGTGACCTGTTCGCCTACCGCGATCTGGGCTCGCCACGCCTAAAGGGCTTCGCAGAGCCGGTTCGGGCTTGGAGTATTCTCGGCGAGGGAACAGCCGAGAGCCGGTTTGACGCCCGATACGGCGCGTCCACCACCGCATTGGTAGGACGCGACCAGGAATTGGCACTGCTGTTGGACCGTTGGGAGCGGGCGAAGGAGGGCGAAGGCCAAGTGGTCCTGCTGGTCGGCGAGCCGGGCATTGGCAAGTCTCGTCTTGTCCACAGCCTACGCGAGCGGCTCGGAAGCGAACCGCGGACGCCGCTGAGGCAATATTGCTCGCCCTATCACACCAACAGCGCACTCTATCCGGTTATCGGCCTTCTCGAGCGAGCGGCAGGGCTACAGAGAGAGGACCCACCGGAGCGGCAGCTCGACAAGCTCGAGACGATGCTGGCCCTCGCGGTAGAGAACGTCGAAGAGAGCGCTCCGCTCCTTGCGGACTTGCTCGCCATCCCGAGTGCCGGCCGCTACCGCCCGTTGGACCTGAACCCGTTGCAAAAGAAGGAAAGGATATTCCAAACGCTCCTCGATCAGCTGGCGGGCTTGGCATCGCGCCAACCAGTGTTAGCACTCTACGAGGACGTGCACTGGATCGACCCAACCACGCGCGAGCTGCTGGGCCGGGTTGTCGATCGGGTGCAGCGGCTGCGGGTGCTGGCCGTGATCACTTTCCGGCCAGAGTTCGCCCCACCGTGGACTGGGCACGGGCACGTCACCACGCTCTCGCTGAGTCGGTTGGGGAGGCGGCAGGGCACCGCCGTTGTCGGGCGGGTGACCGGGGGCAAGCGGCTTCCAGACGAGGTCCTCGAGCAAATCCTGGCCAAAACCGACGGCGTGCCGTTGTTTGTGGAGGAACTGACCAAGACGGTGCTGGAGTCCGGCCTGCTTGAAGATAGGGGCGACTGCTATGAGCTGACCGGGCCGTTACCGCCGTTGGCGATCCCGGCGACGCTGCAGGACTCGTTGATGGCCCGGCTCGATCGGCTGGCGTCGGTCAAGGAGGTGGCCCAGATGGCCGCTTGCATCGGACGCGAGTTCTCCGACGAGCTTCTTGCCGCGGTGGCCTCACTCGGTGAGCACGCGCTCGGGGATGCACTCGCTCAGTTGCTCACCGCGGAGCTGATCTTCCGACGCGGCTCACCGCCCAAGCTCGTCTACAGCTTCAAGCACGCGTTGGTTCAAGACGTTGCGCATGAGAGCCTACTCAAGAGCCGACGGCAGCAGATCCACGCGCGGATCGCCGCCGTTCTCGAGGAGTGCTTTCCGGCGGTCGCCGAGACCGAGCCCGAGACCCTGGCGCAGCATCTCACCGAGGCCGGGCTGGCTGACCAAGCCGTGGGCTATTGGTTGCGGGCCGGGAGGAACGCGGTAGCACGTTCCGCTAATCTTGAAGCGATCAGCCACCTGTCCAAAGGGCTGGAAGCGCTGAACAGGCTCCCAGCAGGTCCAGAGCGAGACCGGAAGGAACTCGCATTGCAGACGGCGATCGGCACACCGCTGATTGCTGTCCACGGCTACGCCGCGCCGCAAACCGGCGCGACCTACAGCCGGGCGCGCTTTCTGTGTGAGCGTCTTGGAGACACGAGCGCTCTGTTCGCCACGCTCAGCGGTGAGTTCACGTATCACTTCGTGCGCGGTGACTACGGCATGATGCGGCAGCTGACCGACGAGGCTCGACGCACGTCGGAGCGCACCGCGGATGCGGCTCTTCTGCTCGCTGCACACCGTCTGTCTGGACTCACAGCCCTGCAGGTCGGAGCGTTTGTCGAAGCGCGCTCCGAATTTGAGGCGATCTTGCGCCTCTATGACCCGAGCCAACATCGCCCGCCACCCGTCCATTACGTCCATGATCCGAAAATTTCGGCGCTTCCGTATCTCGCGGTCATCCTCTGGATCCTTGGCTATCCGGAGCAGGCGCGACGTTGGAGCGTAGCGGCGCTGGAGTACGCCGAACTATTGAACCAAGCGAACCTCACCGCTCACGTCCGAGTTTACGGCGGCGCCGGGCTTGCCGAGCTTCTTCGTGATACGGCGGCGGTGCGGGGGCATGCCGATGCCATTATCGGTCTCGCCGATCAGCACAGCTTGCATTACTTCCGGCTGAGTGGCCTGATCCTGAGAGGCTGGGTGATGGCTCAGGAAGGAGCCAGCGACGCCGGCCTGGCGCTGATGTGCCAGAGTGCCGCTGAGCGACTGGCCTTGGGCGTTGGCTGGTACCAGATCCGATATCTATGCATGCTGGCGGCAAGTTACCTGCACACAGGCGCCGCCGAAGAGGGATTGGGCGTCATCGCCCAAGCGGCGGATCTCGTCATACGAAACAACGATCACATATGGGAAGCGGAACTCTGCCGGCTCAAGGGTCAGTTGCTGTCCGTGCGGGGTGCAGCCTCGGCCGAGGTCGGGTTCTGTTTCGAGCAGGCGCTGGCAACGGCGAGGGGTCAGAGCGCCAAGTCATTCGAGCTGCGGGCGGCGACCACTCTCGCCAGACTCCGGCGCGACCAGGGCAAACGGCCTGAGGCCCGCGCTCTGCTCGCGCCGATCTATGGGTGGTTCACAGAGGGCTTCGATACCCATGACTTGAAGGAAGCGAAGGCGCTGCTCGACGACGTCTCGTGACAAGGAATTTCCAGCAACTTACGGTCTTGGCCCTATGCGGTCATTGGGTGCGCTCGCAAGAGCGGAAGCGGCCCGGTCAATTCGCAAGCATAGGTTCGAGGGTGTCTGGAACACGCCACGCGGCGGGACGTTACGGCCATGTAGCTGAGTTCAGGATGATAAAGTGCCCGAAAATTTGGACGACGCGGAGAAGCTACGGAAGCAAGTCTCCACGTTAGCTGAATTCGGCAAAGGCGCGCTGCGGGTCGATGACGTTGGCGCGCTTCTGCAGGAGGCAACGCGACTTGTGTCCGATGCGATAGACGTCGACCTCGTCAAGGTGCTTGAGATTCTGCCGCATGGCGAGACCATGCTGGTGCGTGCCGGGGTCAACTGGGCCCCCGGGGTTGTTGGGCACGCGACAATCCGCTCCAATGAGGGTTCCCCAGCCGGATATGCCTTGCAGACTGGTGAGCCCGTCATTTGCGAGAATGTCGAGACGGAAGATCGATTTCAAATTCCGAGCTTACTGATCCAGCACGGGGTCAAGAGCACGGTTAACGTGCTCATTCGCGGTGAGGGGGACAAGCCCTTCGGGATATTGGAGGTCGACTCGCGGCAAATTCAAAGATTTGCGCGGGACGATATCGATTTTCTCCAGAACTATGCCAATCTGTTGTCCGCGGCGATCAAGCGTGTGAACGCCCAGGCCGAACTGGCGGAGCGCGCACAACATGAGAGAGTACTCAGGCACGAGCTTCAGCATCGCATCAATAACATGCTGGCGACCGTTCGCGCTGTTGCGCGGAGGACGCGCACGCGGAGCGAAAGCCTCGACGAATTCGCGAGGTCCTTCGACAATCGCCTCGCCGCCATCGCCCGCACCCATGCGCTATTGAGCGGGACCGAGAAGAGCGCGGTCGCTATGCGCGAGCTGCTCACGCAGGAACTGTCGGCGCACGGAGCCGTCGAGGGCGAAAACCTGACTCAGCATGGGCCCGGACTCTTGATTTCTGGGAAGCAGGCGCAAGCCCTATCCATGGCGTTCCACGAGCTTGCGACCAATGCGGTCAAGCACGGCGCGCTTTCCGTGGATAACGGTCATATTGACGTCTCCTGGAAGACCGAACTCTCTAGCACCGAAAAACAACTTAGCATTCGGTGGCGCGAAACCGGCGTCACAATAGAACGCGAGCCCGCCCGGCGAGGCTTCGGCACTGACATCCTCGAAAGGTCCATACCACATCTTTTACGTGGGACTTTCGAGCGAACATTTCATCGCGATGGCATCGAGTGCGTGATCCTGTTGCCCTTGGAGGCGGGGCGCGCCGATGAGTGACCAAATCAGAGCTGAGTTCTGCGAGCCGAACCAGCCGCTGGCTGGCGTCAGATTGCTCCTTGTCGAGGACGAGGCGCTCATTGCCATGGAACTGGAGGACCTGATCAGCAGCCTGGGCGGTGAGGCGGTGGGCCCGTTCGGACGCGTGGCTCACGCCATCGAGGCGCTTAGGCACGAGCGGGTTGATGGTGCCGTTCTCGACGTTCGATTGGATGGCGAAACGACATTTCAGATCGCCGATGTTCTGTTGCAGGCTGCCCACCCTATTCTTTTCGTTACCGGCGCAGTCAGTGCGATCCCGGAAAGGTACCGGCAAGTGCCGCGTCTCCGTAAGCCATTCGGCGTCACGGAGTTTGCACGCTTGGCCAAATCTATCTTTGGTGGCCCCTGAACTAGCCTCACCACCTCGGGCGTCATCCTTGTCAGTCCTGTCTGACCAACGCTGGATGGGCGTGCTGCGCCACTTCCGGTCTTGGCCCTTATCGGACGTGACCGCGCGCCTCTGCGACGTCCTCTTCTGGGGGTAAAGCGGTCATCCTTTAGGCCAGCACGTGTAAGGGTGGATTTGTGAGCACACGCTCTAGCCCGTGGCACATGAACTGCGTGCCACACAGGTGGCACACAGTGAATAGAACTGATGGAATTTACATGGGCGACAATTCGTCCCTAAGACATGGGTGACAACTCCGGGCCGAACGGGTTGTCGAGGGGCTGCCGACCAGGCTTGCAGAGTTCCAGATCAGCGTACAACCGGGTGTGTCTTCTGCCATTCGAGAAACTGGTGGAATAAGGCTTCTCGATCTTCGGATCGAATGGGGCCAAGCAAGCGCGCTTGATTCTGCGTGAGAAACTGTTCGAACTTTTCATGGATATCGCTGGCAGCGGTCGTGTTGCCGTTTCGGTCAAGCCATTCCTGCGCCGGTCGAAAACGGACCCACCCCGGCAGAGATGCATCAAGCGACACTTCCCGCCACTTCGGATGAAATGGCGGCTGCTGCAGCTCGCCGATCTTGCCGAAAAAAGCATCGACGAAACGCGCGAGCCTGCGATAGCGCTCAGTGTTCGGTGCCCAATTGAAAGCCGCCAGCACCGCAGGTACCGCGATCGTATCGACAAGCTCGCCTTTGGGAATGAGGTTTGGATAGTTGTCCGAGGTCAGTTGGGCCGGCAAATAATCTGACTGGAGAGATTTAGCGTAATCGATCGGAACGAGGTGCAGGTTCGGATCCTTGATCTGCGTCGTTGCCTTCGATGGTTGCCCTTGCACAGCGATTACGGCGTCGAGCTCGCCCTTTGCCAATTTGTCGTAGGCGATGCGCTGCTCGATGTAAGCAAAATTCGGATGAATCCCCAATCGCTCGAAAACCGCAATCGCGGTAACGAACGTCCCGCCGTTAGGTAGATCGATGGATACCTTTTTGCCCTCGAGGTCGGCGAGACTGTGGACGCTCTTTGGCGCTACAACGTGCACCTCCTCATTGTAGAGCTTTGTGATGTAGGTAAACTGCCCCTTGATATTCTTGGCAAATCCTTTTTTCTCCAGATAATCGAGCGTATCTGATCGGACAATTCCGAGATCGACACCCTTCAAATACAATATATCAGCGACGCTCTGAACGGAGCCGCGTCCAACGATGGAGAGTACGCGCAGGTTTTCGCCGTCATCCAGCACCGATTCGAGGTCTGCACCGATCTGCACATAGGTTCCCCCGATCGTGCCGGACATGAGCGCAACCGTATTGGCGTTGAGGCGATTGGAAGTGTCTCGCGATCCATTGCCATATCGAAAGATCGCTTTGAGCCCCTCGCTAACCGAGCTTGGATCCACTTCGGTTTCGGCAGCCCACCCGATCCCGACAAATCCGGTGACCATCATCGCGACGACGATTATAAGCCGCATAAGTTTGTGCGTCATGCCAGATCCCTCACCCAAGCCCAGTTCGGAATACTTGTCGTTCGCTCGACGAGCGCAGCAAACCATTTTCGCGCAGTTCAGTCCCAGGCCATTGTTGATCATTGATCATAGGTTGCCAGCAACTGCAGCCGTTTAGGCGCCGCGGCCGATCCCAATTCCTGTGCTCGTTGATACCAAAGCCGGGCTTTCTCGATGTCCGCCTTCTGGCCCTTGAGCCCGAGCCTATCCAGCATGATCGGGTCGAAGGTTCCGGCCAAAGACAATGCCGCTTCGGCGTCCCCGGCTTCGGCGGCGCGCTGAAGCAATAGACGCGCCGAAGCGAGATCACCACTCGCGATGAAGCCCTCTCCTCGTTTGAGCAGGGCCGAGACTTCGTCAGAATCCAAGTGGCGAATAACGCCGGCGGTTCGCGTCGTTTGAGACCCCGTAATTCCGGTCCATTCGAGGTGCAGCGTCTTACGATCGGCGATACTGTCGTTGGCGAGGCGCAATTCAAGTGTAAGTTCCATCACGCCGGCGAACCCCTGAGGTGGCCGCAGTACTGCTTCGTGCAACTCGGCCGCCGTTAATTGCCAGCCGCCCAATTCCAACGGCCGGCCCACGCTCAACGTCGACCCTGTCGCGAACCCATGGATGACAACCATCGCGCCGGCCGGCGCGCTGTTGAGGGAAATGGGTAAGGGAAGCGCAGCCCCGGTCGCACCGGTCTCTTTGCGAGGTACGATCAGCTCGGCGCCCGGCGATTCGGCGGGCTCGATTGAGCCAGACACTACTTGCGCAAAGGTGTTGGCAGGGGATGCATTATTGAAAGACAGAACTGGCGCTGCTGGCATCGCCGAATGTTCCGCCGCATCAAATACAGTTTGGACATCTGAGTTTTGGCTTGAGCGAAGCGATTCATCGTTCGCCGTATTCTTTCCGGTTTCGTCGATCTCTGTCCTGACCGGCGCTGCTGATTCTGTGCTTGCAGGCATTGCGGCTGAAGGCAGCCAGGAAACGGCTTCCTCTGTCGCGTGAGTCCGTAAATCAACCCGGTTGGGAGTAGCCGAAGGTGACGTCGTCGGTGTCGGCGAAGGCGCAATCGCGGGTAGCGGCATGGAAGCTTGCGGCATCGCCGAATTTGTGGCGACCGTCCCGGGCGCTTCCAACGCCGGGGCTTCGGAAACTGCA
>JAFBAK010000394.1 GCA_019247795.1 Hyphomicrobiales bacterium
GCGAGGACCTGAGAGGTCATGGCGGGCTCGACTCAACTTTGCCCCGGACGCATCACCTCGTCTTTCTGCCTCGGAGCCGCGGTGGGCGCCGCGCCCGAGCGCAGCGGCGCCGCCTCGAGGCCCACCCGCTCCGCGACGATGTAAAGCGGGCGGCGTTTCACCTCGGCGAAAATGCGCCCGACATATTCGCCGATCATGCCGAGCGACATGAGCTGAACACCGGCGAGCAGCGTCACTGCGACGATCAAGGTCGGGAAGCCTGGCGTCTTCACCCCAACGAAGAGGGCTTCGAGAACGAAGTAGAGCGCCGTGATCACGGCGCCGACCGAGATCAGGAAACCGAGATACGTCCAGACGCGCAAGGGAACGGTGGTGAAGGAGGTGATGCCGTCCCAGGCAAAATGCAGAAGCTTGCGATAATTGTAGCGGCTTTTGCCGTGCAGCCGCTCGCCGACCTCGAAAGGCACGGGGATCGATTTGAAGCCGATCCACGAATAGAGGCCTTTGGAGAAGCGAGCGCGCTCGCCGAGAAGCCGCAGGGCTTCGACGGCCTTGCGATCGAAGAGCTGAAAGTCGCCGGCTTCTTCATATAGCTGGGTTTCCCCGAGCCGCGCGAAGACGTGGTAGAAGAGCCGTGTGAACATACGCTTCAATGGCCCTTCATAGGTTCGGTCGCGGCGCTGTGCGTAGACGACGTCATGGCCCTCGCGCCAGCGCTTTGTGAATTCCGGAATGACCTCGGGCGGATGCTGGAGATCGGCATCCATGATGATGACGGCATCCCCATGCGCGGCATCGAGCCCCGCCGCGATGGCGACCTCCTTGCCGAAGTTGCGCGAGAGCGAAAGGGCCCGCACACGGGGTTCGGCTGCATTGAGCCGCCTGATCTCGGACAGGCTCTGATCGGCGCTGCCGTCGTCGACGAACAGGATCTCCCACTCCGCGGCCTCTTGCTCGAGCACGGGCGTGAGCATGGCAACGAGCGGAGCGAGATTCGCCGCCTCGTTGAAGACGGGGATGACAATCGAGAGTTGAGACGCCGTTCGCGCATCGCTCATGCGCCGATCATGCCGGATTCGGTCAGAAATTTCGAGGGTGGCCTCAGCCGCCCTTACCGTTATGCTAAATCCGGCACGTGTCGCCGAGGGAGAATGATGTCGGGACGCCTGTCGACCGGTTTGCTGTCAGGCTTGGCCGGCGCGATGCTCACGCTGGGGCTTTCGGCCGCTCTTGCCTTCACGGAAGGTGACCGCACCGAGAGCCGTGCCGTGATCGAGCAGCAAATCGATGCTTTCCGACGGGACGATGGCGCGACCGCCTTCTCCTTTGCCTCACCGGAACTGCGTGCGATCTTCCAAAGCCCCGAGCACTTCATGGCGATGGTGCGCAACGGCTATGCTCCGGTCTACCGGCCGAAGGCCTATAATTTCTCCGGCATGGCCGAAACGGCCGAGGGCCTCACCGCCACGCTGACGATCGAGGATGCTGACGGACAGGTTTGGACGGCGATCTACACACTCGAGAAACAGGCGGACGGATCCTGGAAGATCACGAGCTGCCATCTCCAGAAAGCCGCGGCCTCGACATGAGGCCTCACTGCTCGACGCGCTCGCGCGCTCTCATTTTCCCTGCCGCAAACGAGCGATGCGCGAGCGCCATGCGCATCACATTCTCGACGATGGCGAGGCCGACCTCGCCTCCTAACGTCATGATCGACTCGGGGTGAAATTGCACCGCCGCGATCGGCAAGGATCGATGCTCGATCGCCATCACAACCCCGTCCTGTGTGCGCGCCGTCACGTCGAAGAAGGACGGCAAGGTTGAGGGATCGACGACGAGCGAGTGATAACGCCCGACCGCAAACTCGCTCGGGAGCCCGGCAAAAAGCCCTTCACCTTCGGCGCGAATGCGTGACGGCTTGCCGTGCATTGGCACTTCGAGCTCGCGAAGAACGCCCCCATGCGCTTCGGCGATGCCTTGCAAACCGAGGCAGACACCGAAGAGCGGGATTGAGCGGGCGCAAGCAGCGGCGACCACGGACTTCATGTCAAAGTCCGAGGGGCGAGCGGGGCCCGGCGAGAGCACTACGAGTTCGGCGGGATATTCGTCGAATACGTCGTTGGGCACCGGAGCCCGCAAGGTCGTCACGCGGGCGCCGCATTGGCGGAAATAGTCGGCGAGCGTGTGCACGAAACTGTCGTCGTGATCGATCAGCAGAAGATCGAGCGGCTCGCGTCGTGCAGAGGGACGCTTGGGCGGCGCGGCTTTCGAGGAAGCGCCGGCCTCTCTGATCGCGCTCAGCATGGCGGACGCTTTGAGGCGCGTCTCGCGTTCCTCCTCTTCAGGGTCGGAATCGGCGAGCAAGGTCGCTCCGGCTCTCACCTCGGCAATGCCGTCCTTGATGCGGATGGTACGCAAGGTGAGGCCGGTATTCAGGTCGCCGCTGAAATGCACCATGCCGATCGCCCCGCCATACCAGGCGCGCGCCGAACGTTCATAATCTTCGATGAATTGCATGGCCCAGCGCTTCGGGGCACCGGTCACCGTGACCGCCCAGGCATGCGAAAGAAACCCGTCGAGCGCGTCCAGACCTTCGAGCAGGCGCCCCTCGATGTGATCCACCGTGTGGATCAGCCGTGAATACATCTCGATCTGGCGTCGCCCGATCATTCGCACCGAGCCGGGCTCACAGACGCGCGATTTGTCGTTGCGATCCACGTCCGAGCACATGGTGAGCTCGGCCTCGTCCTTGGTCGAGTTCAAGAGCTTGCGTACCTGCTCGGCATCGGCGATGGCATCGCCGCCTCGGCTGATCGTGCCCGAGATGGGGCAGGTCTCGATGCGTCGGCCGCCTGTGACGCGCACGAACATCTCAGGCGAAGCTCCAACCAGATATTCAGCTTCGCCCAGATTGATCATGAACCCATAGGGCGCGGGATTGATTCGGGCCAAAGCGGTCGAAATGACGGAGGGGGGCGCCGCACAGCGCTCGAAGAAGGTCTGTCCCGGCACCACCTCGAAGAGATCGCCGCGCCTGAAGCGCGAAATCGCCTCGCGCACGATGCCGGCGTATTCGCCAGCCTTGTGATCGCACGGAGGTGGGTCGCCTTGTGCAAACCGGAAGGGCTCGACCGTTCCGCTTCGCTTCAATCCTTTGGTTGAGCGGCCCGCGATCTCGAATTCGTAAAAGAAGCGGGTCGCCTTTGCGGCATAATGATCGACGACGATGATTTCGTCGGGCAGGAAGAGCACGATATCGCGCTGGCCTTCTGGTCGGCGAAGGCGCTTTCGGATCGGATCGAACTGGAAGGCGAGATCGTAGCCGAAGGCGCCATAAAGGCCGAGATGCGCGCATTCGCCGTTGCCGAAAAAGGCGACGAGCGCCCGCACGGCCGAGAACGCCGTGGGTTGGCGGATGCGTTCTTCCTCGGTGAAGCGCTCCTTCGGTTCGCGCACCTTGAGCGTGAGCGCGCCTTCGCGTCGCGCGAGGCGGTCGATCCAGTCGACGCCCGCCAAAGCCTCCGCGATGCCGGGCAGCAGGATCGCTCCGCGCTCGTTCAGTGCCGCGCACTCGACCTCGCGGCCACGTGCCGTGACGCTCAAGGGCGGATCGAGAAAAGCCACGTCCCAGCGTGTATAGCGGCCTGGATACTCGTAGTTCGAGGAGAACACCGCACCGAGCCGCTCATCGAGCGCCGCACGGCAGTCGAAGACGGCGCGGACGCCGTCGCCCACGTCCTCTGCGGTGCGGTGCACCTTCACGCCGCCCTGCGTGGTGAAGGAGATTTCGCTCGAAGATTCACTCATGACCATTCCTTCCCGGCTTCGATCTCGCCTGAAGGAGCTGGCCGCGTCGGGATTTCACCTGAACCGCCGGAGCATCCTCCAGGCAGCCATTCCCGTTTCAATGCACGTCATCGGCAATCGGGATGGCCGGCCGCTTTGCGCGACCAGCGCCACATGTCGCCGTGACCTTTCCTGCTCATGGGGCCTGCTTAGCGCGGGAAAACGGGCGGAGCAAGTCGCTGTTTCGAGCTTTTCCTCGCGAAGATCGCGCCGTGTTCTTACCCGAAATCGTGGAATACTTGAGGATCGATGCCAAAAGGCCCGGGAAAGCTTGCTCGAGCTCGGGCCGCAAAGAAACGAAGCAGCGCGTCCCGTCGCCGCGATTGGAGATCACCCCGGCGAGCCGAAGCACCTTCATGTGATGGCTGAGCGTCGAGTTCGAGACGCAGGCATCAAAGCCGCTCCAGCCGCGTTCGCCGCCCGCTGCGAGCGCCTCGACGATGGAGAGCCGCACCGGGTCGCTCAATGCGGCCAGCACTCTGGGAAGCGTGATTTCGTCACGCGCGGGGTGGCGGTATTGCCTCATCGCCGGTCTTCCCCTATATTCGATGTTCATCGAACATAGAACATTCTACCATCTCCGCTCTCCCTCCTCAACGCGCAATCGCGCAGTCGCGAGAAAATCGGCATGTCCACGCTTTTCGATCCGATCGACCTCGGTGACCTGAGGCTTGCGAACCGCATCCTCATGGCTCCCTTGACGCGCTGCCGCGCGAGCGGGGAGGGGCGCGTGCCGAACGCCATGATGCGCGATTATTACGCGCAGCGCGCCTCGGCGGGCCTCATCCTTTCCGAAGCCACATCGGTGACGCCGATGGGCGTGGGATATCCACGAACCCCCGGCATCTGGTCGCGCGAGCAGATAGCCGGCTGGAAGGCGATCACCGAGGCCGTGCATCGCGCCCATGGCCGCATCGCCCTGCAGCTCTGGCATGTCGGGCGCATCTCCGACCCGATCTATCTTCATGGTGGCTTGCCGGTCGCACCGAGCCCAATCGCGGCCAAGGGTCATGTGAGCCAGATCCGGCCGCAGAAGCCTTTCGTTACGCCGCGTGCGCTTGCGACCGAAGAGATCGCGGGCGTCATCGAGGACTTTCGCAAGGGCGCCAAGAACGCGATGGAAGCCGGCTTTGACGCTGTCGAGATCCATGGCGCGAACGGCTACCTCCTCGACCAGTTTCTGCAGGACGGCTCGAACCGGCGGACGGACGCTTATGGCGGCTCGCTCGTCAACCGGGCGCGCTTGATGCTCGAAGTCACGGACGCGGTGATCGAGGTTTTCGGCGCCGGACGCGTCGGCATGCATCTCGCGCCGCGCCGCGATTCGAACGATATGGGCGACAGCGATCCGGCGGCGACCTTCGGCTATGTGGCGCGCGAGCTTGGGAAAAGACGGATCGCATTCATCTGCGCACGCGAATCGCTCTCCGAGCCGCGCTTGGGACCGCTCATACGGCGCGAGTTCGGAGGCGCTTACATCGTGAACGAGGGCTTCACCCGGGAAACGGGCGAGCGCGCTCTTGCCACGGGCGAAGCTGACGCCGTCGCTTATGGCAAGCTCTTCCTTGCAAATCCCGACCTGCCGCGCCGCTTCATGCTCGACGCCCCCCTCAACGCCTGGAACGCCGAAAGCTTCTACGGTCCGGGGCCTGAAGGATATGTCGACTATCCCGAGCTCGCTGAAGCCGCGGAGTGAGAGTATCGGACCCGCTCAAGACTGAGAACGCGGCTATCGCTCTGCCTCTACTCAGAATCCGGGGTGGGAGGGCGGTGCCGAAGAAGACCGGACGCCGGCGCTATTTCCCGTCGCCCCACTCGCCGCGCTCGCGTCGCCTATCCATTCATTCCGCCGCCGCTCGCGCCGGTACGTAGCCGAGCCGCCGATTGAGCTCGTCGACGAGCTTTCCGGCGGCTTCCGCGATCACGGTACCGGGCGGGAAGATGGCGCTCGCGCCCGCTTTGTGCAGGGCCTCGAAATCTTGCGGCGGCACCACGCCGCCGACGACGATCATGATGTCGGGCCGGCCCTCCGCCGCCAGGGCTCGCTTGAGCTCGGGCACCAGCGTGAGGTGGCCGGCCGCGAGCGTCGAGACGCCGATGATGTGGACATCGTTCTCGACCGCCTGGCGCGCTGCCTCTTGCGGCGTTGCGAAAAGCGGGCCGATATCGACATCGAAGCCAAGATCGGCGAAGGCCGAAGCGATCACCTTCTGGCCGCGATCATGCCCGTCTTGACCCATCTTCGCGACCAGGATGCGCGGCCTTCGGCCGTCTCGCTGGGCGAAGGCAGCCGTCAGATCAAGGACGCGCCTCACGGATGCGTTCTCCATCCCGACCTCCCTCTTGTAGACGCCGGAGATCGCTTTCGTCTCGGCGCGGTGGCGCCCGAAGGCGTTTTCGAGCGCGAGCGAAATCTCGCCCACCGTTGCCTTGGCTCGCGCCGCCTTCACGGAAAGCTCCAGGAGATTTCCGCTCCCGGATTTTCCGGCAGCGGTGAGCGCGGCGAGTGCCGCCGCGACCGCTTGCGGATCGCGTTCGGCCCGGAGCCTCGCGAGCTTCTCGAGCTGCTGGGCGCGCACGGCGGAATTGTCGACCTTGAGGATGTCGATCTCGGCTTCCGCGCTCGGCTTGAAGCAGTTCACGCCGATGATTTTCTGGATCCCGGAATCAATGCGCGCTTGCGTCTTTGCGGCGGCCTCCTCGATGCGCATCTTCGGTAAACCTTGCGCGAGCGCTTTCGTCATGCCGCCGAGCTGCTCGACCTCTCCGATATGCGCGCGCGCCTTCGCGGCGAGCTCAGCCGTGAGGCGCTCAAGAAAGAAGCTGCCGCCCCAAGCGTCGATCACCCGCGTCGTGCCGCTCTCCTGTTGCAGCAGGAGCTGCGTGTTGCGAGCGATGCGGGCCGAGAAATCGGTCGGCAGCGCGAGCGCCTCGTCGAGAGCGTTGGTGTGAAGCGATTGCGTGCCGCCTTGCGTCGCCGCCATCGCCTCGACCATGGTGCGCGCCACGTTGTTGAAGACGTCCTGGGCGGTGAGCGACCAACCCGATGTCTGGCAATGGACGCGAAGCATCAGCGATTTCTCGGACTTCGGGCCAAAGCCGCTCATGAGCTCGGTCCACAAGAGACGCGCCGCCCGAAGTTTAGCGACCTCCATGAAGAAGTTCGTGCCGATCCCGAAGAAGAACGAAAGGCGGGGCGCGAAGCTGTCAATGTCGAGGCCAGCGGCCACGCCGGAGCGCACATAGTCGAGCCCGTCGGCGAGCGTATAGGCAAGCTCGAGATCGGCCGAGGCGCCCGCCTCCTGCATGTGATAGCCGGAGATCGAGATCGAATTGAACTTCGGCATATGGCGCGAAGTGAAGGCGAAGATGTCGGAGATGATGCGCATCGAAGGCGCGGGCGGATAGATATAGGTGTTGCGCACCATGAACTCTTTGAGGATGTCGTTCTGAATGGTGCCCGAAAGCTGCGCCGGCTTCACTCCCTGTTCTTCGCCGGCCACGATGTAGAGGGCGAGGACCGGAAGAACGGCGCCGCTCATCGTCATCGAGACGCTCATCTCGCCGAGCGGAATGCCGGAGAACAGGCTGCGCATGTCGTAGATGGAGTCGATGGCGACACCCGCCATCCCGACATCGCCGGCGACACGGGGGTGGTCGGAATCATAGCCGCGATGTGTGGCGAGATCGAAGGCGACCGAAAGACCCTTCTGCCCGGCGGCGAGATTTCGCCGGTAAAATGCATTGGAATCCTCGGCCGTGGAGAAGCCGGCATATTGGCGGATCGTCCATGGCTGCGTCACATACATGGCGGGGTAGGGGCCGCGCAGAAACGGCCTGAACCCTGGAAAGCTTTCCACGGAAGCGAGCCCGTCTCTGTCGGGGCTGCCGTATCGCGTTTTCACCGCGATGCCCTCGGCAGTGACCCAAGCGTCCTTTCCGGGCGGGGCGAGGCGCGCAGGCGCGTTGGCCCTCTTCCGAACGGGCGCCTCGAGATCGACTTTCGTGAAATCGGGCATGAGACTCATGCGTTCGGCTTTCCGGCTTTCGCCCACATCCGCGGTCGATCTTACGCCGTTTCGGCGCGATCGGCCACGTTGATTTGAAATGACGAATGTGCGGCAGAACCAGCCAACCGACAGCGCCCGAGCAGTTGGCGCCCTCACAGCCTCGATCAGATTTCATCGCTCCCAAACTGGCGGCTTCATATCGGACGGCGATTGTGAGCAGTCTGGTGTTGCTTATCGCACGGCTTGCCGTCTAATCGGCGCATGTCCGACTCGTTCCTGTCCGAGGCGTCCCCCTAGTGTCGGAGCTCGCAAGACGTGTCCTGCAAGGCGAGCGG
Organism: Hyphomicrobiales bacterium; assembly: GCA_019247795.1. Classification (GTDB taxonomy): domain Bacteria; phylum Pseudomonadota; class Alphaproteobacteria; order Rhizobiales; family Beijerinckiaceae; genus GAS188. The sequence goes on from JAFBAK010000394.1 coordinate 8,192, forward strand.
GCAGCACTCGCGCGCGCCATCACGCTCGTCGAATCCTCGCGAGCCGATCATCGACGTGAGTCGCGTGCCCTCGTCGGAGAGGTCATGGCACATGCCGGCAAGGCGGTGCGCGTGGGCCTCACCGGCGTTCCGGGCGTCGGCAAATCGACGCTTATCGACCAGCTCGGCTCGAATCTCACGCGCGATGGCCACCATGTCGCGGTGCTCGCGGTGGATCCTTCATCGGCGCGCACCGGCGGGTCGATCCTCGGCGACAAAACCCGCATGGCGCGGCTCGCAGTCGACCGGAACGCCTTCATCCGTCCCTCGCCCGCGTCCGGCACACTGGGCGGCGTCGCGGCGCGCACGCGCGAGGCCATCTTGTTGTGCGAGGCGGCGGGATTTGATGTGATCCTCGTCGAGACCGTCGGTGTCGGTCAGTCGGAGACCGCGGTTGCCGATCTGACGGATGTTTTCGTCGTGCTTCTGCTCGGCGGTGCGGGCGACGAATTGCAGGGCCTGAAGAAAGGCGTTCTCGAGCTCGCCGACATTGTCGCAGTGAACAAGGCTGACGGGACCGGCGTAGCGCGTGCCGAGGCGGCGGCCAAGGAATACCAAGCCGCGCTCCACATTCTCGGCGCATCTTCAGACAATTGGAAGGTGCCCGTGCTCACCGTCTCAGGCATGGCGAATATCGGGCTTGACCGTCTTTGGGACACCATCCTCGCACACCGCCGCGCTGCCGAAGCGTCAGGGGAAGGGGAAGCGCGGCGCCGCACCCAGGACGTCAAATGGATGCACGCCCTGATCGAGGAACGCGCCACGTCCCGTTTGCGCGAGGATCCGGCGATCCGCGCAAGGCTTTCCGCGCTTGAGGCTGAGGTGGCGGCTTCTCGTCTCCTGCCGGCGGCGGCGGCCGACGAAATCGCCATGATGCTGGAAGGCTCCGCCGGAGTGCCCAGTGTCACGCGATAGGTGATCCGAGACTCAGCGTAGGACGCGAGCCCGTATGCTTTTCATGGCATCGCATGCGAGCTTTACCTTACCGTCGGCAAGCTCCCTATTCCCCAAAGCAAGAATCTTGAGCAGGGCAAGCGTCTCCTCCTTTTCTTCGTAGCGTTCCACATCCAGGAGAACCGCCTTGGCCTTGCCGTGAACAGTAATGACAAAAGGGTCCTGTCCCTTGGCGAGACCTCGTATCATCTCCGGGGCATGCGCCTTAGATAGCTGATAGGTTTCACTCGCCTGGTCAATTTCATGACAGTGCCTTTCGACCAGAATGTAGCTGCAAAGCCACGTGGACGACCCGCTAACCTTCTTCCCGGTTGCCGTTCCGAGGCTTGAACCGCGCTTTTCTCGGCCAGCGTGTCGGCCAAGTCCTGATGTGGGAGAACAGACCGTCGGCCGAGACCTCATCCTCGCCGGCCGGGATGCGTCCCGCGGCCGAGACGCCCGCCTCGACGACCGTTTCGGGTCGCCCCGAGACGAGGGGGTGCCACCACGGGAGATCCTGGCCTCTCGCGACCAGGCGGTAGGCGCAAGTGGGCGGCAGCCATTTCAGCGTGCGAGCGAGCTCCGGCGAGAGCTGGATGCAATCCGGCACTTCGCGCTTGCGGTTCTTGTAGTCGCAACAGCGGCAGCTTGCCTTGTCGAGCAGACGGCAGCCGACATCGGTCGTGTAGACGCGCCCGTCATCCTCGTCCTCAAGCTTGATGAGGCAGCATCGGCCGCAGCCGTCGCAGAGGCTTTCCCACTCCTCGCGCGTCATTTCCTCGAGCGTCTTGCGGCGCCAGAAGGGGGATTCAACCTGGCTCATCTTGATTTCCTACGGGCAATTGCCGCGTTCTGGCCATGACTTGATGGCATAAAGGCGGCGGCAGGGACCAAACCTTGTGATTGGCTCTTCTGCCTATATCCTCAGGATTATTCCCTTCCCCTGGTTTTGTCCCGATCACGTTGCTAAGTAGTCGTTTCTGTTGGTTTCGCGAGTGGCCCCGGCGCCGGGCTATCATCTAGGGACAGCACTCGATGCTGACAAACCCGAGTTCGCTTTGGGCAAAGCTCCGGAGAGGGCTGCTCGGGGTCGATTCTTTCATCGATTCGGGACTTTACGGCGCCGGACAATGGTTCGCCGATCTATATCGCCGCTTCGCGTTGCGCATGGACAGGCTCCACGTCTCGGGTTTTCGCAGGCTTCTTGTCGAGCTGGCGAGTGAGGCGACGACGCTCGGCGCGGTGGGCTCGGTCGGGCTTTTGATGCTCGCCCAGCCCGCTTTTCGGCTCACCAGCGACGACTTCCTGTCGCGGCAGGATCTCGCCGTCACGTTTCTTGGGCGCAACGGGGTCGAGATCGGCAAGCGCGGACTGAAGCAGGACGCCACGATACCTCTGAGCGAGTTTCCCGATCATCTTCTCAAGGCCGTGTTCGCCACCGAGGATCGACGCTTCTACGACCATTACGGCATTGATCCGGTGGGTCTCCTGCGTGCGCTGACCGTGAATGCGCGGGCCGCGGGCGTCGTGCAAGGCGGCTCGACGCTGACGCAGCAGCTCGCCAAGAACATCTTTCTCACGAATGAGCGCTCGCTCGATCGCAAGGTGAAGGAGGCGTTCCTCTCGATCTGGCTCGAGCGGCGGCTCACGAAATCGCAGATCCTCAAGCTTTATCTCGACCGCGCCTATATGGGCGGCGGCACGTTCGGGGTCGCGGCGGCTTCCGAATATTACTTCGGCAAGTCGGTGAAGGATATCTCGCTCGCCGAAGCGGCGATGCTCGCCGGCCTTTTCAAGGCGCCGACGAAATACGGTCCTTATGTCAACTTGCCGGCGGCCCGTGCACGGGCGAACGACGTGTTGTCGAACATGGTCGAAGCGGGCTTCATGACCGAGGGCCAGGTGCTGGCGGCGCGGCAAAATCCGGCGACCCCCATCGATCGCGGACGTGACTATAGCCCCGATTATTATCTCGATTACGCTTACGACGAGGTGCGTAAGCTCGCCGATGCCGGCAAGCTCGGCGGGGAGCGCTCGGTGATCGTGCGCACCTCCTTCGATGCCGATCTGCAGCGCAAGGCGGAAAGCTCGATCGAGGCGGCGCTGCGCGACGAGGGCGATCATTGGAATGTCGAGCAGGCCGCGATGGTGATCTTGGAGCCTGACGGTGCCGTTCGCGTCATGGTCGGCGGCCGCGACTACGGCGACAGCCAGTTCAACCGGGCGACCGACTCCCTGCGGCAGCCGGGGTCATCCTTCAAGCCGGTCGTCTACACGACCGCGCTCGCCAGCGGGAAATTCCATCCCGACACCGTGGTCACCGATGCGCCTATTTGCATCGTCAACTGGTGCCCCTCGAATTTCGGCGGCAAGTATATGGGGCGAGTGACTCTCACCCAGGCGATCACCCACTCGCTGAACAGCGTGCCCGTGCGACTCTCGATCGCGCTCGGCGACGGCAACCCGAAGGCCGGGCGCGCCAAGATCATCGAGATGGCGAAGCGGCTTGGCATCACCACCGAGATCAATGACACGCAATCGCTTCCGATCGGCGCCGTGGGTGTCAATCCGCTGGAGATCGCCTCGGTTTATGCGGTTTTCGCGAATGGCGGACACCGCGCGCCGCCCCATGCCGCGATCGAGATCATGAATCCCAAGGGCCAAGTGATCTACAGTTTCGACAAGGATGGCCCACCGCGCCCGCAAGTGATCTCGACGCAGGTCGAAACGGATATCGTCGGGATGATGCGCCATGTGGTGGCCGAAGGCACCGGACGCGCCGCCATCATTCCAGGCATGATGCTCGCCGGCAAGACCGGCACGACGAATGCGAGCCGAGATGCCTGGTTCGATGGCTACAGCGCCTATCTGGTCGGCGTGATCTGGATGGGCAATGACGACTACGAACCGACGAACGGCATGACAGGCGGCACGCTGCCGGCCAAAACCTGGCACGAGATCATGGCCTATGCGCATCAGGGGCTCGACCCGAAGCCGCTGCCTTTCCAGCAATTCGACGACAGGCTTGACGGCACCCCCGCAGCACGCGCCAAGGACGAGCAGGCGCGGGCGACCGCGGCTGCCGCGCCGCGTCCGCAGACCCTGTCGCGTCGCTCGATCGAGGTCATCAACGGCATCGAGAATCTCCTGGCGCAGCCCGTGGCCGTGCATGAGGTGCCTTCCGATCCAGTGCGCATCCTGCAGCTCGAGGACGGCCGGCTGAGCGCCGCCAGCACGCGGGCGCTTCGCTGATCGTGGCCGCCATGCTGCGTGTCCTCTCGGTCCTCGTGGTGCTGTTCGGCGGAGCCGTGATCGGCCTTCGCAGCGCCGAGCTGGCGCTCGACCGTAATGTTTCGGGAGATCTCGTGCGCGCCGGGGCCTGGGAAATGCGGGTGTCGGAAAGTCTGGTCTCGGCCGATCCTTACGCGCAAGCCGAACGAGCCCGTTCGGGGGTCATTCCGCTTGCTTCGGGCGAGGGTTTCACCTTGACGGCGCGACATGACTCGCAAGGTCGCCGGCTCAATGGACGGTGCGCCTATATCGTGGCGGGCGCGACGCCGGCCGCGCGTTTCTGGAGCCTCACCTTGTTCGACGAGAGCGGTCATCTCGTCGCCAATCCGGCACAACGCCAGGGCTTCACCTCGACCGAGCTCAGCCGCGACGCAAAGGGCGGCTTTGAAATCAATGTCGGCTCGCAGGTGATGCCGGGTGATTGGCTCCCCGCTCCGCCTCGCGGATTCGTGCTGCTTCTGCGCCTTTATGACACCCCGATAGGCACAGGGGTCTCGGTGACGCCCGAGCAGGTGCCCGCGGTCACGAGGCTTGCATGCGCCTGAGGGGAAGAATCGCCGAGGCGATAAGGCTCGTCGCTTGCCTCATCCTCATCGCCATCTCGGTGCATATCGTGAGCGTGCTCATGGTGCCGAGCCTGTCGCATGCGGATGCGTTCTCGCTGGTTGCCCGGCTCGGCCCCGAGCTCCGTCTCATGCCGCTCGACGGTCACGAGACGCTTCTCGACGGAAAGGAAGATCCCGACATCGCCGCGGCCGTGTGCTCCTTCGATCTCGCCACAGGACCGGTCAAGCTCACTCTGCCGGCGGGCGCCGACGGCTTCTCGTCGATCGCGCTTCACCAGGAAGGCGGCGGCGCTTTTTTCGCCCTGTCGAATTCAGCCGCGGAAAAGGGACGGCTCGAGGTGGTGGCCCTGACGCCGGCGCAAGCGGCCGAACGCGCCGCGGACGATGATCCCGATAGTCCGAGCGGAGAGGTCCGGGCCGTCTCCTCGCGCACGCGAGGCTTCGCCGTTTTCAGGGCACTCGCGCTCTACCCGAGTCAGCGCCCGGCCGCGAAGGCGCTCGTGGCGCACGGAAGCTGTCAACATATCGAGTGAGCGGGAAGCAAAGCTCGGCGCGCGACTCACAACCCGGTTGCGCCAGCGGCCAAGCAATCCATCAAAGCCGAAGAAGAGGCGCGGTCATGCGACGTCGGCCGTCGTGATCTCTCCTTGCCTGGACGCGGGCTGGCTCGCGACGGCCGGAGGCGCTTCCGTTTGGAGTTTCGCGCCTTCGTTTGCCGTGCCCCATCGTTCGTAACGAACACCGAGAAAGAGGCTGATCGTCGCGCCGCCTGACGGCACCGGCTCGCGGCGGCGAGACGGCATGGCGCGCGCGGCTTCGGAAAGAGAGATGATGTGGCCCATCAGGTCCCCACTTGATTGCGGTCGTGACACGCAGGCGGCTCACGCGTTGCCGCTCGCCCTCGGAGCGCCTTTCGATCCTCACGCTCAATTGCGGCCGCGCGCACCATGCGCCGTGCCGCCCTTCATCGTCCCGAGGCCATGCTGATCCGGGCTTGGTTAACGTCATGCTAACGGCGTCTACCGTATTTTCGGCAGATCGCCGCCCCTCGAGTTCTAGCTGACGTCGATGCCACCCAATGCATTTCCTGAGATCGGCCCGCTCATCACCGCTGCCAAAGCGGATGGTATTGACGCGCGCATGGTGTTGACTCGCGTTCTGGTGGACCTCTTCGTCGGACGCTCATGGCATAGTCGCGACGAGCTCATTCAATTCGAAGCCCTCGTCGAGCCTATGATCCGCATCGTCGATACGCATACGGCGGCTGCGATCGCCGGCAAGCTCGCGCGCCATGCCGAGACGCCTCGCGGGGTGATCGAGGGGCTGCTCGCGCGCGAGGATGAGGCGAGCTATATCGTATTGCGCGACGCAGTAATGCTCGATCAGCGAACGCTCGACATCCTGGCGGAACGGGGCTCGGGGCTCGTCGCCGTCGCCATCGCGTCGCGCGCCGAAATCACCGAAACGACGGCCCGCATTCTCGTCTTCCGTGACGAGGCCTCGATCGATTCGGCGCTCGCACGAAACACGGCGCTCAACCTTCCTTCAGATGTGGTCTCGCTCCTCTGCGCGCGGGCGCGCGGCCATGCCGAGCTCGCCAAGCTCATGCTCGCGCGAGCGGGCCTCGGCTTGCGCGATCGTTGCGCGCTGTTCCTCGAGGCCGAGCCGCAGGAACGCGCCGCAATCGCCGCAGAGGCGACCAATCGCGTCTTTCTGACGAGAATGCGCCCGAGTCCCGTCGCGCGACGGGATGCCGACGAAGTCGTGCTTTCGCTTGCAGGCCGCGGCAAAGAGAAACTCGCAGGAACGCTCGTGGAGTGGCTCGGGCTTCGCACCGAGGATGCGCGAGCGATCGTCGACGACGCGACCGGGGAGGCGCTCGTGCTCGCCTTGCGAGCCTGCGGAGCCCGCTCATCTTCGATCGTGGCCCTGCTCTTGCGGCGCGGTCTGCACCTCTCGCGGTCAGTCGAACGCATCTTTTCGCTCGAATGCCTGGCCCGTGAGACGAGTAGAGCGGCCGCGGCGCTGATCGTCGATGCCTTCGCGCAAATCAGGCCACGTCCGTTGCGCCATCTTGCGGCTCCCCGTCCACTGCGCGAGTTCGCGTCCTCGGGAGTGGAGGAACCGGCCTCGGCGGAAGGCTTCAAACGGCGTGAGCGCAAACGGTGAGGCTAACAAGCCCATTGCTTGGTTACGGGCTCGCCAGGTCGAGAAAAGCGCGGCCGTCGCGGTCCTCGACCTCGACGATCCAGATGTCGGGATCGAAGCTTCGCTCCTTGGCGAGCCGCGCCTCGGCGTCTGCCGGAGACACAGTCGATGCCGCGTGCAATTTCGTGAACAGGCGATCGACACCTTGCGGCAATGCCTCCGTCGGCGGAGCGGGGCCATAGAGCATCGCCGTGTCGTTCAGCCGGTCGACCTTGACGAAGATGGCGCCCGCTTCGGCGGCACCTCGACGGCGCAGCACGGCCGTGACGCCCTCGACGGCGCACCGGCGCAAATATGCCGAAACCCAGATCTCGCTGCGAAGCCGCATGACGCTTCGATGCATCGGCAGGTCGCGTTCGGTCAAGGCATTGCCCATAAGCGCGCTTTCGGTTGACTTTCGTCGAGCTCGACGCAATCAGCTTCTTTCGCCGCTCGGAGCGGCAGGGGGCCGCTCACGCAAGCCGAGGCGTCATCGATGTCGCATAACAGCTTCGGTCATCTTTTCCGCGTGACCACATTCGGCGAAAGCCACGGGGCGTCGATCGGCTGCGTGGTGGATGGCTGCCCGCCCGGAATCCCCCTTTCCGAAGCCGATATCCAGCGCGACCTCGACCGGCGTCGGCCCGGGCAATCGCGCTTCACGACGCAAAGGCGAGAGCCCGACCGCGTGAAGATCCTTTCGGGCGTGTTCAGCGACGACCGCATCACCACCGAGGTCACGACGGGCACGCCGATCGCTCTTCTCATCGAGAATGAGGATCAGCGCTCGAAGGATTATGACGACATCCGTGATGCCTATCGGCCGGGTCATGCCGATGTCGCCTATGACCTGAAATACGGCTTTCGTGACTACCGAGGGGGTGGGCGTTCGTCGGCGCGCGAGACCGCGATGCGCGTCGCGGCGGGCGCCATCGCGCGCAAGGTCGTGCCAGGCTTGAAAGTGCGCGGCGCGCTCGTGCAGATGGGCGCGCTGCGCATCGATTACGATCGCTGGGATTGGGAGGAGGTCGAACGCAACGCATTCTTTGCCCCCGATGCGGAGGCCGCTTCCCGCTTTGTCGAGGAGCTCGATGCGGTGCGAAAGCGCGGCTCCTCGCTCGGGGCGGTGATCGAAGTGGTTGCCGAGGGCGTGCCGCCCGGCCTCGGCGCGCCGATTTACGGAAAGCTCGATGCCGACATCGCGGCCGCCCTGATGAGCATCAATGCGGTGAAGGGCGTGGAAGTCGGTGAAGGATTCAACGCGGCGAGCCTTTCGGGAGAGGAAAATGCCGATGAGATGCGCGCGGGCAATGACGGCATCACCTTCCTCTCAAATCGCGCAGGCGGCATTCTCGGCGGCATCTCGACTGGGCAACCTGTCGTGGCCCGCTTCGCCGTAAAGCCGACCTCATCCATCCTCTCTCCCCGCCGGACGGTCGATCGTTTTGGCGTCGAACGCGAGATCGCGACCAAGGGTCGACACGATCCTTGCGTCGGCATCCGAGCCGTGCCTGTCGGCGAAGCCATGCTGGCTTGCGTGATCGCCGACCATTACCTTCGCCAGCGTGCCCAAGTGGGAGAGCAGCCGCGCTGGCCTTTTTGACGCTGAGCGGGCAACGTTATTTCAGTTGTGCTAAAATCATCTACGTGAATAACGCCGTAAATTAAGTTGCATTAAAATGCCGGCCACGCTAAAACTTTCCCCATGAAGCTCGCCGCATGGCTCAGGGCGAACAAGGTCACGCGCGTCGACTTCGCCCGTGCGATTGGCGTCTCGCCCGGGGCAATCACGCAATTTTGCAACCAGGACCGCGCCTGGATCTCACGCGAGACGGCGACGCTGATCCTCAATGAGACCAAAGGTGCCGTCACGCCGAATGATTTCCTCGGGCTTGCGCTCGAGCCGGGGCTGAACGGGAAGGAAAACGCCGTGGCGGAAAGCATCTCTTCGGCGATCGCGGCCTTCAAGGCCGGCGAGATCGTCGTCGTTTCCGACGACGAGGACCGGGAAGGGGAGGGCGATCTTTTCGTTGCAGCCTCGCTCGCGACGTCCCAGGCGATGGCCTTCATCGTGCGCCATACATCCGGCATCGTCTGCGCGCCTTTGCCGGCCGAGGAGGCCAGGCGGCTTCGGCTTGACCCGATGGTATCGACGAATGACGCCCCGCTCGGCACCGCCTTCACGGTCAGCGTCGATGCGCGCCACGGCCTTACGACCGGCATCTCGGCGGAAGAGCGGACGAACACGGTTCGGGCGCTGGCCAACGGCAATATGGGCGCCTCCGATTTCGTCCGCCCCGGTCACGTGTTCCCGCTGATCGCGCGCGACGGGGGCGTGCTCATGCGCTCGGGACACACGGAGGCTTGCGTCGATCTCTGTCGACTGGCGGGCCTGCCTCCGGTGGGCGTGCTTGCCGAACTCGTCAATGACGACGGCACCGTCATGAAGGGGCGACAAGTCGTCGACTTCGCGAAGCGGCACAAGCTCAAATTCCTCACGGTGGCCGACCTCATCGCCTATCGGCAGTTGCGCGAGAAGCTCGTCGAGCGGGTCGCCTCTTTTCCGGTCGAGACGGTGATCGGCTCGTTGCAAGGCCACGCCTTCGTCACTCCCTTCGATGCGGTCAACCATTTCGCATTCGTGCATGGCGATGTCGGCGATGGGCGCGATGTGCTGACGCGCTTGCATCGCGCTCACATCCTGCAGGACGTATTCGGCGGCGGCAAAGCCATCAACGCCTCGCTGGCGCGCTTCAAGGAAGCCGGACGCGGTATTCTGATCTATCTGCGTGACGGCACTTCGGGCGTGCCGGTCGCGAAGCTGCCCGATGGTGAACGCTCAGGCTCGGAAGCGGAGCGCACGCGCCAATGGCGCGAGATCGGCCTCGGCGCCCAGATTCTGCGCGACCTCGGCGTCTCCTCGATCCGCCTCCTGTCCTCTCACGAGATGACCTATGTCGGGCTTTCGGGTTTCGGCATCGAGATCGTGAAGACCGAGGCGGTCGACGGGTGAGCGACGGACGGCGATCGCGCGTCTGGTCTACGCGGCGTGAGTTCGGAAGTGTTTCGAGAGTTTGAGCCCCTGCGCCTGATAATGCGAGCCGAGGTCACTGCCGTAGAGGGACTTCGGCCTGGCTGAGAGACGCTCGTAGACGAGGCGCGCGACCGTCTGGCCATCCTCGAGAATGAAGGGCACATCGCGCGAGCGTACCTCGAGCACGGCGCGGCTTCCATGCCCACCGGCTGCCGCATGGCCGAAGCCCGGATCGAAAAAACCGGCATAATGAACGCGGAACTCGCCGACGAGAGGATCGAACGGCATCATCTCGGCCGCATATTCCGGCGGCACATGCACCGCTTCGCGCGAAGCCAGGATGTAGAACTGGTCGGGATCGAGCACGAGCGTTCTGTCGGGCGCCGTGAGCGCCTCCCAGAAATCGCCGACCTCGTAGGCATCGGCACGATCGACATCGATCAGCCCCGTATGATTTTTCGCGCGATAGCCGATCACGGTTGAGGCGTTCGTTCCTGCAAGGTCGACGCTGACCGCAATCCCCGTCGCGAAGGAGGGGTTGAGTCCCGCCACCAAGGTTTCGCGCGCGTGCAGCTCGGCCAGCTCATCGTCGTCGAGCCTTGCCTCGCCGGTACGAAGGCGGAGCTGGGCAAGCCGCGACCCGCGTCGTGCGAGCACCGGAAAAGTGCGTGGCGAAACTTCGGCATAAAGCTTGCCTGCATAACCAGGCTTGATGAGGTCGAAACGGTCGGCGCGATCGGTGATCACGCGCGTGAAAACGTCGAGGCGTCCGGTCGAGCTCTTCGGGTTCGCTGCGGCGGCAAGCGAGGAGGAAAGCGCGAGGCTTTCTTCGATCTCTGCGATGTAGACGCAGTTTCTTTCGAGCACCGCGCCTTGCTCATTGTCGAGATCGATCGCGTGGGCGTTGAGCGTCGGCAGGCACTCGGCAACCTTGCGATGCGGCCCCGGCAGAAAGCTCGCGCGCACCCGCCAGGCGCGCGCGCCAAGCCGCAAATCAAGGCTCGCCGGCTGGATCTGTCCATCGACAAGGGGGCGCTCCGCCGTGATCGCGCCGTTCGCGGCAAGCGCCGCGATCTCATGTCCGGGAAGGATGCCGCCCGCGCGCTTCATGCCCGGACCATTTCGCCTGGGGGGCAGAAGGTCAAGCGCCAGAGCCTCGTCCGTCACGGTGTCCTCAACGGGATGCGTCATGAGGGGCGCCGCTCGATGAACACCGACCCGACAAAGGAATAGACGAGCTCACCTTTTTGATTGGTTCCCGTGTTGCGCGAGAAGACCAAGCCCCAGCGCGGGCGCGAGGCGCTCGGCCGTTTCGAGACGAGCGTGCTCGAGAAATCGATCGTGTCGCCGGCGTAGACGGGTCTGTGCCAGACGAGATCGGTGAAGCCGGGCGAAGAACCCATCGCGGGCGGCGCGAGGCCTTGTGCGATCATCGCCTCGCGGAGCGCCGTGCGTCGATCGATCAGCTTTCGCATGCAGGCGGCGCCCGTATGCCAGCCCGAGGCGCAAAGCCCGCCGAAATGGCTCTTCGCCGCGGCCTCGGGATCGACGTGGAAGGGCTGAGGATCGAACGCCTTCGCGAAGCGGATAATGTTCTCGGCCGTGAAGTGGTAGGAGCCGATCTCATTCGTCTCTCCCGCGACGAGGTCGTCGAAATACGCGAGCTTGGGCGTGAGCGTCGGCCTGGCGAGTTGCGCCTTCGTGCCGGCGGCCGGCGACGTGCAGGGAGCCGCTCTTCCAGTGCTCTCGAAGGAGGGCGTCGCTGTGGGTTCGCGCTCCTTGCCTGACGCGGGTTCCTTCGCGGGACCCGTGTTGCGCCGTCCGGCCATCATCCAGAAGCGTTGCTCGCAAGCCGTTTCGGCGCGCTGATTGAGAAGTTCGATGCGCAGCTTCACGAGTCCCATCTCCGGGCGCGAGCGGGAGGAACGCGTGTCGAGCACGTTCCAGCGCGCGGTCAGAACATCGTCGGGCCGCACGGGCTTCAGCCATTTGACCTCGTCCATGCCGGGCGCGCCCATCGAGGAGGAGTTGTGGATCATTCCGTCGAACATGATGCGCATCATGAGCGCGCATGTATGCCATCCGGAGGCAATCAGCTCGCCGACGAAGGTGTTCTTGGCGGCCTCTTCGTCGAGATGAAAAGGCTGGGGATCGAACTCGCGGGCGAAAGCGATGATCTCGTCGCGCGTTACGGTGCGGGGCCCGCACACGCCGTTCGCCCCGATGTGAAAGTCCTCGAAGAACAGTTTGGGCATGCCGCGACCGTAACGGAGCTTTGTCTTCCCGTCAGGCGTCAATTCGCAAATCTGAAATGCAGGACATCCCCGTCGGCGACCACATATTCCTTTCCCTCGAGGCGAAGCTTCCCCGCATCGCGCGCCCCTGTCTCTCCCTTGAGCGCGACGTAATCGTCATAGGCGATGGTTTCGGCGCGGATGAAGCCCTTCTCGAAATCGGTGTGGATCACCCCTGCCGCCTGAGGCGCCTTGGCGCCCTCGGTCACCGTCCAGGCGCGCGTCTCCTTTGGTCCCGCGGTAAAGAAGGTCACAAGTCCGAGAAGCTCGTAGCCGGCGCGGATCACTCGATTGAGCCCGGGCTCGGTGAGCCCGACGGCCGAAAGATACTCGGCTTGCTCCTCGGCCGGCAAAACGGCGATCTCACTCTCGATCTTGGCCGAGACCACGACGGCCTTGGCGCCCTCCTCGAGCGCGCGCTGAAGCACGAGCGCCGAATAGGCGTTGCCTTTGTCGGCTGCGCTTTCATCGACGTTGCAGACGTAAAGCACCGGCTTCGAGGTAAGGAGGCAGAGCATGCGAAATGCCTTCTCCTCTTCGGACTTGCGCGGAACGAGCCGCGCCGGCTTTCCTTCGCGCAAGAGGAAGAGTGCGCGCTCGATCAGCTCGAGCGCCTCCTTGGCCTCTTTGTCGGCGCCCCGAACTCGCTTTTCGAGCGAGGAGACCCGCTTCTCCAAGGATTCGAGGTCGGCGAGCATCAGCTCGGTCTCGATCGTCTCGATGTCGGCAATGGGGTCGATGCGACCCTCGACATGGGTGACTTCGCCGTCCTCGAAACAGCGCACCACATGGGCGATTGCGTCAACCTCCCGAATATTGGCCAGAAACTGGTTGCCCAGACCCTCGCCCTTCGAGGCACCGCGCACGAGGCCGGCGATGTCGACGAAAGTAAGACGCGTCGGGATGATCTCGGCCGAGCCGGCGATCGTCGCTAGCGCCGCGAGACGCGTGTCGGGGACCGCAACCTCGCCGACATTCGGCTCGATCGTGCAGAAGGGATAATTTGCCGCCTGTGCCGCTGCCGTCTGGGTCAAGGCATTGAAGAGCGTCGATTTGCCGACATTCGGCAGGCCGACGATACCGCATTTGAAGCCCATGCAATTCTTCCTTCGTCAACTTGGCGTGCGAGGTGCTTCATTCACCGGTCTGTGCTGGCGCGTCGCCCCAGCCTCTCGCCTGCATCGCGAGATGAACCTTGTTTTGAAAGCTTGAGTCCTCGCCCTTCACGAGAAGCCCCGCAAATTCGGCGCAGGCCTCGACGAGGTCCTTCACCCAAGGCCGTTCTTCCTTGAAGAAATCCGAAAGCACATAGGGGTGCACGAGATTTTTGTCACCGGGATGCCCGATGCCGAGTCGCACCCGTCGATAGTCATTGCCGAGGTGAGCGGTGATCGAGCGCAACCCGTTGTGTCCCGCATTCCCGCCGCCGCTTTTCACGCGCAGCTTGCCTTCCTTCAAATCGAGCTCGTCATGAAAAACGGTGATCGCATCAAGCCCGGTCTTGAAGAAGCGCGACGCCTCGCCAACCGCGCGCCCGCTATCGTTCATGAAGGTCTGCGGCTTGAGGAGCAGCACACGCTCGCCGTCGATCACCGCCTCCGCCGCCTCGCTCTGGAACCGGCGACGCCAAGGCGCAGCCCGGTGCTCGCGGGCGATCGCGTCGAGCACCATGAAGCCGATATTGTGGCGATTGGCAGCGTGGCGAGAGCCCGGGTTGCCGAGGCCGACGAGGATCTGCATGGCAGAATCCGGTTCCTTAGGGCGTGGTCCTGCATTCGGACGCCGTCTTGCCGAAAAGATCCTGCTCCACCAGCGAGTTGGAGTTGGATCGCGATTCGACCTGTCCATTGTGATCGAGCTCGGTTCAGAAGTCCCGATGGCTTTGCTTGCATGGCGGGCACGAACAACGCCACGCGCCAACTCGACGCGCTGACGGATGTCGGTCGTCGCGGCGGTTGGCCGCGACGAGGAAGCTCTGAAAGATCAGCCGATCAGCTCTTTTTGGCAGGTGCCGGCGCTGAGGCCGCAGCGCCCCCGGGGGCGGCCGCGGCATCAGGGGTGGCGGCCTCACCGCCCTCCGCGGGCGCACCTTCCGCAGCCGCGGCGGTGGGCTCGGTTTCAACGAGCACGGTAGGCGGCGCGATCGTGGCCACAGTAAAATCGCGATCGCGGATCACGGGGCGGACGCCTTCAGGCAGCGTCATATCCGAGATATGGACGCCATCATTGATCTCGAGGCCCTTGAGATCGGCGGTGAGATATTCCGGGATCGCCTCGGGCAGGGAGAAAAGCTCGATCGTGTGGCGCACGATATTGAGCGTGCCACCGCGCTTCAAACCTGGGGACGCGTCCTGGTTGATGAAGTGCACCGGAACCTCGACGCGAATGGTCTGCCCAGCCGCAAGTCGCATGAAGTCCACATGGATCGGGAAATCCTTCACCGGGTCGAGCTGAAAATCGCGCGGGATGACGCGCTCCGATTTTCCGTCGACCGCGACGTCGAAGATCGTGGTGAGGAAACGACCGGCGCGGATGCGCAGGCCAATCTCCTTGGAGTCGAGCGAAATGGCGGCAGCCGGCGCGCCGGCCCCATAAATCACGGCGGGGGTGCGGCCCATGCGACGCTCGGCTCTGGCGGCCCCCTTGCCGCTCTTGGCCCGCGCCTGAGCCGTGATCTGCTTTGCAGCGGTCATGGTTCAAGTCCTTCGGTGTTTGATGTAGCGTTTTCCCGATGTCGGAACCGGCCCTGCGGCCATTGAGCTTCGATCATCCGAGGAAAGCGGCGCGAAAATGCCTCCAAGGGTGCAAGTTTTTCGCGCGCGCTCCTATAGCGGCGGTGCGCCGAAAAGACAAATTTCGCCGGAAAACCGATTCCGGAGATGATCTACTCGAGTGATCTCGCCCTTCTTGAAGGCCTTCAATCGATCACCGCGGCCGGCCAATTCATGCGCGCATAGACGGTCTCGAGGATCATGCGATTGGCGCGCTCGACGATGTCGTCGAGCGAGGGCGTGTGGGCGAAGATCGCCGAGGCGCGGGTGCGGATCTCCTCAAGAGTTGGGATCGAGGGCAGAGACATGCTGGCCAAGGCGTCCGCCGCCTGTGTGCGCGCCTGGGCGAGCTTCTCCTGCAGCTCCGCGAGGCTCGGCGTGCCGGCGAAGGCGCCGTGCAACGCGGTGGCGATCCGCTCCGGATCGAAGGAGAGCGCAAGCTGACGCGCGGCTCGCTCGATGACCCTGGCGCCGAGCTTTTGCTCGTTACGCAGCACCGATTTCGGCGGGTGCCTCAGGTCCCACACGATCCCGAGGAATGCGAGTACCCGCAAAAGATAGTAAGTCGGATCGTATTCCCACCAGCGAAAGCCCTGCCTCACGCTTGCCTGATACGCATGGTGGTTGTTGTGCCAGCCTTCGCCCATCGTGAAGAGCGCGAGCAGCCAATTGTTGCGGGAGTCGTCGCCGGTCACATAGCGCTTGCGGCCATGCACATGGGCGAGCGAGTTGATGCAGAAGGTCGCATGATAGACAACGACCGTGCTCCAAAAGAAACCGACGACGAGATAAGTCCAGCCGCCGAGCAGGAAGACGACCGTGGCGAGCAAAACGGCGGGGAATTGCTCGAACCTGTGAAGCCACATCAGCTCGGGAAAGCGGCTGAAATCGGCGACCTTGGTGAGATCGGCCTTGTCGTGTCGGGATGCGAAAATCCAGCCCAGATGCGCATAGATGAAACCGGTATGGCGCGGCGAATGGACGTCGATCTCGGTATCGGAATGGAGATGGTGATGGCGATGTTTCGCGGCCCACCACAACACGCTCTTTTGCGTCGTTGTTTGCGACATGAAGGCGAGCAGGAATTGAAAGAGGCGGCCCGTCGAATAGGATCGGTGCGAAAAGTATCTGTGGTAGCCGGCCCCGATCGAAAAAATGCGCAGCCAGTAAAGACCGATGCCGGTGGCGATCGCGCCCCAGGTCACGCCGGTCCAGATCGCCGCGAAGCAGACGAGGTGGACGATGATGAAGGGAATCGCCGAAGGATAGACGATGTCGTCGTGAAGATCGCCGCGCGGGGCGGTCTCGTTTGGCTTTGACGTCACAAATGCCTCTGGGGTAAGCAGCTTAAAGCTCGATTTCGGAAATCTCGTCGAACGAAACAGGGACCGATAAATCGCCGACGAGAGCGATCGAAAGCGGTCGGGTTCATCGCTTTACTCTCAATCGCATGGAATTGCATCCGGCAAGGATGCGACCTGCCGTTAATTTGTGAAGATGACGATGTTTTGATGAGAACGCATCGCTGCGTCTTCCCATATGCAGCCTCACCTTGGCCATCGTAGGGAAAACCGAAAAAGGGCTTTTCCTCCGATGTGCGCTCATCGGATGGCCCCTGCTCTCAGATCTTTTCCGCCGCTGTTCTTTGCGGTAACAGGGAGCATGCCCGAGCTTCCGGAGGTCGAGACCATCCGGCGCGGTCTTGCGCCGGCGCTCGAAGCTGCGAGCTTCACCAAGGTGGAGCTGCGCCGGCGCGATCTGCGCTTTCCCTTCCCCCGAGGCTTTGCCAAGCGGCTCGAAGGCGCAAAGGTGACGTCGCTCAGCCGACGCGCCAAGTATCTCGTTGCCGAGCTCGACAGCGGGGAGGCGCTCATCATGCATTTGGGCATGACGGGACGCTTCGCGATCGAGGATGGCCGCGAAGGGCGTTCCGAGGGACGCTTCGAGCCGGGCCGTTTCTACGACGACAGCGAGCGTCTCGCCGCGCATGATCACGTCATTTTCCATCTCTCGACGGGCAAGCGTCTCGTTTACAACGATGCGCGCCGCTTCGGCTTCATGATCTTGGCGAAAATAAAAGGGATGGAGGACCACCCGCTGTTCAAGGGGCTCGGCGTCGAGCCGATCGGCAATGAATTCGGCGCCGAGGCACTTGCGCGACTCTTCGCCGGAAAGGGACGTCCATTGAAGGCGGCGCTCCTCGATCAACGTCTGATCGCTGGTCTCGGCAATATCTATGTGAGCGAAGCTTTGTTTCGGGCGGGGCTTTCGCCGCGGCGTGCCGCAACGACGCTCGCCGGCAAGGGCGCTCTGGCGCGCGAAAGGCGCGAAGCACTCGCCGAGGCGATCTGTTGCGTGCTCGCCGAAGCGATCGACAAGGGCGGATCGACCTTGCGGGACTATGCCAAGGCGGATGGCGAGCGTGGCGCCTTCCAGCACGAATTCCGCGCTTACGGCCGAGAGGGGAAAGCCTGCCTTCGGCCGGGCTGCCATGGGGTTGTTGCGCGACTCGTGCAAGCAGGTCGCTCGACCTTCTTCTGCCGGGTCTGCCAGAAATGAGCGGCCGACACGGACCATGTCGCCACCGCTGATCTTCGATCGTGCCTTGATGCGCCGCCGCCTGTCGCGCGCGGCGCAATCGAGCCCGGCGGAATTCCTCATCGCCCACGCAGCCGACGATCTCGCGCAGAGGCTTGTGCCGATACTGCGGAGTTTTCCGCTTGCAATCGAGCTCGGCGGCGTGACCGTGCATGGCGCGCGCGCCTTGATGGGAAGCGCCAAGGTCGAGACCGTGTTTCGACTCGCGGCCTCGCCCCCATCATGGCGCTGCGGCTTTCTCTCCGCCGTGGCGGACGAGGAGGTGTTGCCGCTCGGCGACGCGAGCGTGGATCTTGTGGTCTCGCTCCTCTCCCTGCAGGCGGTCAATGACCTTCCAGGCGCGTTGGCCCAAATCAAGCGGGCTTTGAGACCCGACGGGCTCTTCATCGCCTGCCTGCTTGGCGCAGAGACCTTGACCGAGCTCCGCCAATCCTTGGCGGAAGCCGAGGCCGAGCTTTCAGCCGGCGTAAGTCCGCGAGTTGCCCCCTTCGCGGATGCGCGTGAGCTCGGCGCGCTCATGCAGCGCGTCGGCTTCGCGCTGCCGGTCACCGATGTCGAGAAGCTCACCGTGCGATATGGCGACGCGTTCGCCCTCATGCGCGATCTTCGGGCCATGGGAATGACCAACCCGCTCGTCGAGAGGGCCCGGACCCCGCTTCGCCGCGCGACGCTCTTTCGCGCCGCGCAGATCTATGCGGAGCGATTCGCCGATCGCGACGGTCGGCTTCGCGCCACCTTCGATCTCGTCTGGCTCTCCGGCTGGGCCCCCCATGCGAGCCAACAGCGCCCGCTCCGCCCAGGCTCGGCCAAAACGCGCCTTGCCGACGCACTCGGCGTCGATGAGATCAAGACGGGCGAGAAGGCAAAGCCATAGCGCGGGATGAGCGGCTCGCCCTCCGCACGCCGAGGCTCACGGGCGCAGATGTCCCAGAAAGGCGACGAGCTCGGCTTGCCGCTTCGTGCCCGTTTTTTCGAAGATGCTTCGCAAATGCACCCGCGCGGTCGAAGGCTGCATGCGAAGCCGTTTCGCTATCTCCGCAGGGGCCAATCCTTCCGCGAGCAGACACGCAACATTGGCCTCGCGATCCGTCAACGCCAGAGCTGCCCCGATAGTCGCGGGGTCGAGCCGGCGACGACGAGGCGGGTCCCGCACGTCGATCACCACCGCGATGGCGGCAGCGCAGTGGAAGATGTCGCGGGCGCGGCCCGGCACTGGGACGATCTGCAGGAAATGGCGATGCGTATTGTCGCTGGTCAGAGGAGTGAGCACTGTCGCTCCGGGCCTTGCGACCGCCATCGCGACGGCGCGGTCAAGCGCGGCTTGGGCGCCGGCGTCGCGCGAGCGAAGCCTTCGCCCGATCACGCTGATGGGACAGTCGGGCTTATCGAGCGCTGCGAATGCTTCAGTCGAGAGCACGCGCCCCCCAGCGTCCAGTTGATATAGCGCATCCCCTCGATTTCGCAGGAGCGTCGCCACGCCAGTCGCCTCGTGACTGAGCGTCTGGGTCGCGAGCCGCGCGGCCGCACGCAACTGGCCCAAGACGGCATTGAGGGCGACCGCGTCCTCCCTTTGGTAGGGGCCGGACTGGATGCGCCGCTTGAGGCTGAGCTCGACGCATTCGTCGCGATCGAAGGTCAAAGCGGCATTCGCGTGCCAGAAGAACCCCGCCGGCCTGAGGAACTCTTGATAGAATGGGTCACGGTTGAGCTGGTCTTGACTGTAATCATCGTGATCGACCCGAAACCCGATCTTGGGGCCAACCCTGACTACGCGATAGCGAGAGCTCGGAGGTGCGCGTCCGGCCGCAAAAGCCCATACCGTTTCGGCCACCTCCTCGGTCGTGATGGCCGAGAGCATCCGGTCGGGCCGGTTTCGCATCAAGACCGCGCCATGCGCTCCCGATGCATAGGCGAACCGGTGCAGCGCCTCTTCCCAGCCTTCCCCGAGCAGCGCCGCGGTCGTCACGCCTTGCGCGGCGTCCATCATGCATTCCATCCGGAGCATTGCCGCCTCCGTGGACTTTGATGACTGCACTCCGAGCGGATTGCCGCGTGTCCCTGAGGAACGATATTTCGAACGAAGCAAACGGTCGCCACGCTTCGCATACGCCCGCCCCGAGCCAGAATAACGCACTCCTGGCGCATTGCTCTACCCCAAACAGGGTAGGCCGAAGCGCCATCCGGCCTCTAGGCTCCCCACAAGTGACCCTAATGCGCTTGCCGGGGCGTTGCTCACGACACACGCGCCCCGGCCTCCTCAGCTGCCGAACATCATCAAACGGCAGCGTGGAGTTCGGTTGGCCGAACGTCGAGGTCGAGGAAAGGAGCGGTTTGTTTGTGGGGGTGTCCAAGACGCCAAGGGGAGCAGTCAATGAACTTTCTGGAGCTGATTTTTACCGTCTGCATGGTCCAAAACAACGCCGTTTGCGAGGACAAGCATATCGCCGTCGATCAGCAAATGTCGGTGATGGCCTGCACTTCGTGCGCAATGCCCACATTGGCGCGATGGGCGGGCGACAACCCGGATTGGATGATCGTGCGCTGGCGTTGCGACTACTCCGATCAGAGGGACGAGCCAGTGGCATAGCGAGCCATCCAGGCGCTCGCCGTCACGACGCGAAAGCCGAAACATCCTTCTGCCGTCGCATCAGGTGTCCAAGCGCTGACGAGCATTCCGGCGAAGGTCTGCTCATGGCACGAGCAGCGCAGGGGGCGGTGTTTCTTCGCGCGGTCCAAGCGGCCCGAGAAAAGCCGCGGCGACCAACGCGAGCGGGGCGATTGTCGTATTGGCAAATAGCGAATGCGCCGCGCTCGGTTCTACCTCAAACAAGGTAAGTAGAAGCGCCAAGCGGAAGCTATAATTCGCGTCAAGCCCGTCATTTTTGCTGTCCATGGTTGGCGCGGCGATGAGGGCAGGCGCGCTCGTGACGCGCTCTCACATTTGCGCGCAGCTCGAGGTCTGCGCAACCCGATCACAGAGGCGGTGCTCCAACCTGCCGCGAACATAGAAGGGGTCCTGTCATGCAAATCTCATTGCCGGCGCTCACGCAAGATGAGCCCCACCCTGGTCTGCGGGTTCTCGCAGTCATCATCATCGCGTTGATCGCGCTTTTCACAGCGGCCAGCCTCTTGGCACCCGTGACAGGCCAAAGCCAAAAGCACGCAGACGGCACGATAGACATCCCCGTCGGTCCTTGATCGCAAAACCGCGATCGCGGCGTCGCGGCAATCCCGATGTTCTGGATGATATTGTTGCTGCTACCCATCACTGCGACGGGTGATGACGCGACGCTGATGGGGGTCGCTCTCATGATAATCCTGTGGACGCGGGCGGCCCTCCACGGAAGCGATGAGCGAAGCATCTCGCGACGTTCGACCCGCTCTGCTTCTCTCCGATTACACACCGATTCCGCGTCGGATGTCAGGGCGGATATTGCCGCACGCAAGGGAGATGGCGTGGTCTGAGAAGCACGATGCGCGACGTTTCGGCGGCTCGCGCGACGCGCCCGGCTAGGAAGCCTCAAGGATGCTCGCTTCGTGCCCGCGGCGCGCCGAGACGCGTTCCGGCTATTGCTTCAGCAACTCTCACGCCGGCGGGGCTATTCGCCCCGCCAGTGGATAGAAAATCCCTTCAAGTTGGCCCGGGTCCAGGATCTGCTCAACGGCCTTCAAGGCGTGTTGCGTGCGGGCCGAAGTTGAGGCATAGAGGCCTCGCGGAGCAGCAGGCGCGACGCGTCATGCGGGTGTAGCTCAGGGGTAGAGCACAACCTTGCCAAGGTTGGGGTCGTGGGTTCGAATCCCATCGCCCGCTCCAATTAAATCAACAGCTTATGGGCTATCGCAGTTTCGCCCGGTCCAGTTTCGGTCCAGAAACGCCCTCGACGACGTCCCGCAGATGCTCAGGGGAATGGTGCCCATAGCGGCGCTCGACCATCGTTTCCGTCGTCCCAAGCGCACGAGCTATCTGGCCGAATGGCAAGCCGCGCTGGACGGCCCAACTTGCGAATGTATGGCGCAAGGCGTGCGGCGTGACGTCGAGCCCTGCTCGCCGACATGCGCGCTTCCACGAGCGCCGCAGCTTGGCGATCGGCTGACTCTCCCACTCAATGACGTGAGTGACGGACAGCGATCGCCAGCGCTTCAAATGGGCAGCAAGGCGCCGGGATATCGGGACGGGCGTACGGCGCTTCTTCGATTGCTCGTCGCCATCTCCCCGGCGATAGAGAATGCCCTGCTCGAGATCCACCCACCCGCCTTCAGAATTGACGCCCCATCGAAGTTTCAGCACGGCCTCATGCCTGGTGCCGGTATAGAGCGCGATCAGGATGAAACGAGCGACGTGCCGGTTCGTGCGCCAAGCCGCCATGAGCAGCTTCGCTGCCTCGTCTCTCGTCAACCAGCGATCGCGTCCCGGCGCTTCATCAGGCTTCGCGACGTGAATAGGGTAGGGGAGTTTCTTTTCCTTCCACGCATAGCGCAGAGCAGCCTGGAGGGTCACAAGCTCTCGACGCACGGTCGAGGCGCTCACGCGCGGCGCGATCTCCTGATCCTTGTAGCGGCTATTCGGCTCCCGCATCCGGCTCTCGGCATAACGGCGACAAAGACCGGGAGTAATCGCCGACACTGTCTTGCCGGCGAAAAAGGCCATTAGTTTTGGGAGCTGATACCCGGCGATCTCCGGGTGCTGCATCAGGGGACCGCGTCCTTCCGCGTAGAGGCGCAGGACATCAGTGATGAGCACCGAAGCGGGATCACCGCTCCCGAATTGCGGGATGTGCTTTTCGGCGAGATATGAGGCGAGCGCCTTCTCAGCTGCTCGGCGGCTTTCATTCCCGCCGACAAGGATGACATCGCCCGTGTCGTTTCGGGCGCGAACGATTTTCTGTTCGTCTCGGATGACCCACACAGCTGGTCTTCCGGGGCGTCTGCGGATTGCAAGCCGTGGGCCTTTGGCTTGTCGCGGCATAGCTTCCTCATGCGCTCGATCGCGGCGAGGGTGGTGTATTTCTTGCCGGCGATGGTTTCCGTTTCCAACGTGCCGCGGGCTGCCTCACGACGCAAGCCAGAGACCGTCATCGAGCCGTCGGGGAAGGCGAGCTTAGCGGCATAGACGAGCCGAATGGGTGCGGTGGGTGAAATATCTTCCCGCGGAGTGAAGACGCTCATTTACCCCAGCCTTGCTGCTTCGAACGACGAGAGGGGGCTCTCATCAGTTGCGAGGCTTTACTCCCCGAAGGGGGCTCTTTGAGGTTGGTGGTCACGCACGAGGGTATGATTCACCCGGCGGCCGAGGGGAAGGATTGTCGTCGATTTGCAGGCCGAAATAGATCGCTTGGATTAGGAGGGATCTGGGTGAACGAGAGCCCAGGGATGGTTGAAGGGGAGTGTTGGTGGAGGTTCGAGGAGGCGACTGGGAATTTGTTTTAAGCTTCAACTAATTTTCACGCCGTCCCGTAAACGAACCCGTCTCGCCGCGGGCTTCAAAAATGGTCGGGGGGTCGCGCGCGCGTACTCCCTGGGAAAACGTTATCTATGGTCTCTCTCCTAGGAGAGAGATGAGAATACATATGTATTATATACTTACTACTACTACTACTACCTCTCTTTTTCCTTTCCTGGATAAGGATGTTATCTATGATGTTATCTATGGGGGCCGCGTTATCTATGGGTCGGCCCCCGAAGCTATGCCTGTTTGTAGGGGCTCTTCGCCCATAGATAACGTCTATCTCCCATAGATAACAAAAATAACGTTTTTTTAATACCAGGGGTTTTACGTTAGCTATGGGGGGTGCTCACGGTATCTTTGCGTCAAGCCATGCGCTTGGCGCATACCTCAAAAAAACGGCCGCTCACCGCGGATTAATTTAATTTCCCCCAATCAATCATCTTTCCGAAATCGATCGGCTTCCATCAATCATTTTCTTGAATCGAATTTTCTATTTGGCCATCGCCCGACCACGAAATTCAAAAGCGCCCACGCCATCCCGGGGCAATTGTTTCGCGCACGATCTGTGACGCCGTCGCCGCCCTCGAGGTGGCTCGCCGCGATATCGGGCAGCCGGCACCAGTAGCCAGATCGGCATCGTGGCGATGATCACGTCCGCGTAAATGTCCGATCGCCGTGATCATCCGCGAGCACATTGAAACCGCCGGCTCGCGCCGTTGCCAGCCCGCGAACATCCTCTCCGCCTCCTCTTCGTGCAAACATATCCGGCGCCGATCGATTGAGGACGAGTCGCCTGAGCTAACTTTTAGTGCAAAAAACAAATTTCGGTTTTAGCCGATTTTGGTCGTCCTTCGCTTGATCAAGAAGCAACACGCGTCATAAGCAGCGCTTGTCTGCTATTGGGCGAAAGGAACGGAAGATGTCGAATAGGCCGCTTGAGTCTCGTCCCTGGGCCAGCACCAAGATTTGCGGCCGGGACCTTGGTGGACCCGGTAAGGGACCTGGCTCCCGCGTCGTCATCCACATGCTGCAAACCTATCCCGATGAGATCGAAACGCGGCAGCTGGGTGATCTCGTCATCGTGAATGTCCCCCAGCTCATCAAGGTGTGGAACGAGGCTCGAGTTACCCTTGCCCCCACATCGATGAACCCAGGGCTAGCCCGCTGGCATGACGAACAAAGGGCTCGACGAGCCGCACAACGAGAGCAGCTGCAAGCTGCCGTCTGAGCGGCTCGACATCTGACACTACTGGCGAAGGACCCACACCATGACTGGCAAGCGCAACCGGGGGCATTCAAGGAGTCACTTCGATGATATCGGAAATGGAAGACCCCGCCGCTCGGGGGGCTGAGGGCGGGGCCGGGGAAGACTTAGAGATCAACGGCAAGATCTCAATATCAGAACCCGGCCAGGAAAAGCAAGCCTCGAAAGCGGGATCCGCAACCGCGCGGTTGCGCATTGATCGCGATCTGCGAGGCTTACTCGCGCGCCGTTATTTAAGCTACGGCTTACCTCTCATTCCCCTTCGTGAGAAGTTGAAAACTCCAATCGAGGAGGACTGGCCGGACAAGCCCATCGTCAATGAAGGCATGCTCGCCAAGTGGGAGAGAGACCGCCCGTTTCACAACATCGGCATCCTTGCGAGCCAAGAGCTGGGGGTCGCAGTCCTCGACATCGATGGCGAAAGCGGTGAAGCGGTCTGGGCCGAGATCGAGAAGAGAAAAGGTCCATTCCCGCACACGATGAAGAGCAAGCGGGAGGGCGCATCGGGCTTCCGGCTCGTCATCAAATACAACCCTAAAGAGATCGTTCTTCCGAACATCGCCATCCCGCTTCCAGGCGTGCATCAGGGCATCGAGCTCCGCGCCGATCGGCTGCAGACCGTCACAGCGCCGAGCATCCACCCCGATCCCAGTGATCATCCGGAGGGGCGGATCTACGCCCTGGCGGACGACGCCGCGCCTGCGATGGTCCCGACGACCTATTTGACGGCGCTCATCGCGGACTTGACCGAGCTTCAGCAGAAAATCTCGTCGAGAACCGCCTCCACGACCGACAACGTCATTCCCTTCGCCAGGTCGATTCCCGCTTATCTAAAGGAGCTCAGCGCCAAGGGCCGGGCCGTCAATCGCGCTGTTCTGGTGCCTCCTCTTCCAAGGCCCCACACGCCGGAGCTCGAGGCCGAGCTTCGCGAGATCCTCGACTATCAGCCGCCACCCGAGAGCTATCCACATTGCCGCGATGTCGGCATGGCTCTCTATCACGGTACGGACGGCGCGGACTGGGCCTTTCGGCTTTGGTGCGAATGGATGCGCACCGTCCCGGGCAAGCTGGTCGACGGCCGCTTCTACCCCTTCACCGAGGAGAAATGGGACGGCCTTTGGGAAAGCTTCGGCAGGCCCTACAACAAGGGCAGAAAGATCACGTTGGACTCGCTCTATCGGGTCGCGCTGGACGCAGGATGGCAGCCGCCCCCACCCCCACCGGACATTCCGCCGGCCGCTACCATCCCTGAGGCAGGTGCTCCCGCGGAGGCACAGGTCAACGGAGTTCCGGCGCAACCGTCATTGCTGCCCGCCTCCCCTCCTCGCGATGAGCTTATCACGATCCGGGGCGATGAGGTCGAGGCTCGGCAGCTCGACTGGCTTTGTCCGGGGCGCCTTGCGACTGGCAAGATTACTTTGGAGGCTGGCCAACCTGGGCTGGGTAAGACGTTACGGAGCTCGGATATCGCCGCCCGCATTTCACGCGGCTCCTCGTGGCCATGTGGAGAGGGCCAAGCGCCACAGGGCGACGTGATCATTCTCTCGGCGGAGGATGACATCGCCGACACCCTCGTCCCCAGGCTCAAGGCTGCGGGCGCCGATCTGACGCGAATTCACTTCGTTCAGATGATGAAGACTGCACCCACGAAGCAGAAGCCGGTGGCAGGCATTCGAGGCATCGATCTCGGTCGCGATCTCGAGGCCCTTGAAGCTGTGGTCAAAAGGGTCAAACCGAAACTTGTCATTATCGACCCGATCAGCGCCTACATGGGCACCCCCGGATCGGGGATCGACAGCCACAGAAACAGTGATGTCCGCGCGATCCTGTCGCCGCTCAAAGATCTAGCCGAACGCTATGGATTCGCCGTGCTGGCGATCACGCACTTGAATAAAAGCTCTGGCACCGATGCCATGGCCCGCGTCACGGGCTCCGGCGCTTTCATCGCCGCGGCTCGCATCGCCTTCCTTGTTTGTCAGGACAAAACGCCAGGCGCACCGCCGGACAGGCGCCTCCTCTTGCCGTTGAAAAACAACTTGGCTGCCGATGTTCCCGGCCGTGCCTTCACGGTGGTCACCAAACTCGTCGAGGGGGTTGGGCATCAGCCTATGATCCAGTGGGAGCCCGGGGTCGTCACTGCCACGGCCGACGACGTCCTGCGCGCCGCCAACGAGTTGGCGAAAAGTGGGCCAAACCCGGCAGAGGAGTTCCTTCGCGATTGCCTTGCCGACGGCCCCCGCGGGTCCAAGGAGATCACCGCTGAGGGCAAGGAGCACGGCTTCACTCCAAGGCAGCTGCAGCTAGCCCGCGAGAAGTTAGACATCCGTCCCACCCGATCCGGATTCGGCAGCAATGGCAGCTGGCTTTGGCGTCTGCCAGGAACGCCGCGTGTCGCCCCCGCTGTAGCTGCCGAAGGGCGCTCTCCATCGAAATCTGACGCGTGAAAGGACAAATCATCATGGACAAGTTCCAGCTTCAGCAGCTGCCACGCAAGGAGGCGTTCATTGCGCGTTATGGCCTAAGACCGACGCACAAGAACGTCTATCATTCGAGGGCCATGTCCGAGGTCTTTTTCGGCAAGGGCTACTGGCGCAATCGAAATGACCAGTTCTTCCCCTTCGGCCATCTCTGGTCGATGATTTTCGACCCGGACCTGCTGGACCACTATGAGATCTGGCGGAAGCGAGATGGCAGCTTTGCCCTCACCGGCCAGCCCTACCAGGCGTGGGAGGAGTGCCGCGAAGGGTGGGAGCGCACGGCCAAGCTTTATCACCTGAAGCTCACGTACCCCGATCCGCAACAGTTTCCCACCTGGTGGCATCCCTCGACCATCCTCCTGCTCGTCGAACGCATCGATGGCGCGCCCACAACCTACATCGGGTCGCGCGAGGAAGAGGACGACTGCCGGCGAGCATTGCGGGCCAAGTTCGCTCTTTGGCGCGCACAGTTGAACGCGAAGATGCGGCTCGACGAATATCAGGCCCAGCTGCAGCGGGCACTTATTCATCACGATGGGCCGATGGCTCCCGAGGAGCAACAACACCTCGACCGCGTCATCGCCGATCGGATGGAGAACGGGGTTCATTGAGCCCACACCACCAACCTCAAACAAGGAGTTCGTATCATGAGCCTACATCCTGCAGAAAAAGCCTTCCTCGACTCGCTCGGTCTGGAGCCGGTGACCTCGAGTGCGCAGTTGCGCAAGGCTTTTTTTCAAGTGTGCACGGGGCTCGCGTTCCGCGATTGGCTACGCCCCGGCCGACCACGACATGGGCGCCATCCGGAGGCCGTCCTAAACGAGGCTATCGGCAACACCATCCGCCCACTTCTGGACCATGCGAGGGCGTACGTTACGTCAGACGGGCGCTACGTGATCCTCAGCCACCCCTATGGGACCACACCAATGGAGGAGCGGGTCGCGTGGGTCAAGAAGCTCACCGGGCTCGGCATCATCGTGCGGTTTCTCGGCCGAACGTCGTGGCACCACCCAGACTGTGAACTCATCATGTTCGAGCGTGACCTCGCCCGCGGGATCGTCATGGGCTCGTACAAAGCGGCTTGAGCGAGTAGAGTCGCTCACTCGAACTTTTAGGAAGAAGTGCCATGGCCATCTATCTTGGCGACCCCGATCTCCGCGCCCTTTCGCAAATAGCGCGGAGCTCGGCTCAGAGTTACCGATGCCTCTCAACCGGAGGAGGATGTATGCGGCTCTTCGATGGTGGAGCAGTAGCGTGACAAGTCGTCTCGTCCACGGATTTCTTTAGTGGGGGACATTTGTCACGTGTGTCAGGGCTAGCTGCTCATCATTTTGCCGTAGCCTTTTCACTGCGTTGCATGAGGTCGATGAAAACGAGCCCTTCATAATCTCTGGCCATCCGAAGTATTTTAAAACGGTGGCGCTGGATATTTGGTCGTGGTGGCGCCCGTTGCTGGTGAGCCAAATTCGGAAATCAAAATCGGAATGCAAACCTGCATCGGCTCGCCCGCTGATTCGGCTGGCGGGCCGGGATGCAATCCTTCGGCGAGTCTCAACATAGCGACTCGCATTCCAAGAGTTTCGTTCCAGCCAGCGCCGCGCGGCGGAGAGTTCCTCTTTCCCACTCTGTTCTCGATGAGATGTTCTTTTTCCTTCTCGAACGGGGCATAGTGATACCCCAAGAAAGTGCCACCCCAGTCGCCAGAAACTTCCTGGCGGGGGCTACCGTGGATTCGGGACACCTGTGCAAAGCGGCTGAGTGATACCCATGTCGCGAAGGGAAGTGCTGGCCTGTGTCACCCCGGCGTGTTATCGGGTGAAAGCTCGACCGTGTCTGCAACTCGCGACTACGCGAGCTGCTCGCAAGCGGTAGGATCGTATCCGCGCAGAAGCAAAAAAGAGCGCTGCCAATATGCACTCCGCCGATTGCGCGTTTGATCGGAAGAGGGCGTTCGTCAAGCGACGGGCTGGGCCAACAGAAGAGGAGCCTTCGATGAGTCTCATCAGCTTCATCAAGGAGGTCGGCGCGAAGCTACACGGCGCGAGTGAGGATAAGCCAGCAGCACCTGAGATCCTCAAGCAGGAAGTCGCCAAGCAGGGCCTGCCGGCCGACAAGATTGATGTGGCCGTCAACGGCAATACGGTGACCGTGACCGGCAGCGCAACCTCGACCGAGGAAGCCGAAAAGATCGCGCTCACGGTTGGCAACAGCATTGGCGTTTCGCAAGTCGCGAACAACATCACGGTCGAGAAGCCCACGCCGGGGGCCAAGATGTACACGGTGCAGAAAGGCGACAACCTTTCTAAGATTGCGGAGGCGCAATACGGTAAGGGCAAGGCCAATGAGTATCACCGCATTTTCTCCGCCAACAAGCCAATGCTAAAGAGCCCGGACTTAATTTATCCCGGCCAGGTGCTGCGCATCCCGCCCCTCACCTGACCAGAGCGGTGTGCTTACTATCGCACCCTGTCCATCAATTAGGTGAACAACAGCCCTCCCTCATGCTGGAACTTGGCTCGCCGACGCGTGCGAGCACAACATTCCAGGGGCGCGGTCAATTCCGCTGCCGATGATGGACCCGAGTGCAATTGCGGCACGGCCGGCAGACGGCGGTGTTCAGCTCTAGCTTGCGCGTGCGCTGGCTGGAGCCGCGGCCACGCGGGGCAATCGGGTCCGCGTAATCGATCCCAAGCGCGAACCCACTCGGCATTTGCATTTCGAGAGGACCTTCTCGTGGTCACGAAGGGCGGACGCCCAGAGGCGCCCTTTGAAGTTCTCAGGCGCGGCGCTCCTCTGTGACCACAGTCTCAACCGCATCAGCTGGTTCAAATACGGCACGACCAATTGCGCCGGCGATTAGGCCGCCCACGATCGGTGCCAGCCAAAACATCCAAAGCTGCGCGATGTATTCACCACCGGCAAACAAGGCTGGACCGGTGCTGCGCGCGGGGTTAACCGAGGTATTCGTCACCGGAATGGAGACCAGATGG
>JAFBAK010000399.1 GCA_019247795.1 Hyphomicrobiales bacterium
CCGGTGAAACCGAGTCTCTCCGATGTCGTCGCCTTCACCGAGACGCGCCCCTCGCCGATACCGGCGATTGCCGCGATCGAGGCCCGGATCGCATCGCGATGAGCGCCGATGCGCGGCGCCTCGCAGATGATTGTGGCGTCGAGATGCAGGATGCGCCCGCCGCGCTCCTTCGCCTTGGCAACGGCGTGCTCGAAGAAGAGCCGCGAAGCCGCACGACGCCAGCGCGGATCGGATGGAGGGAAATGTACGCCGATATCGCCGTCCCCGAGCGCGCCGAGCACCGCATCCGTCAGGGCGTGGAGCAAGACGTCGCCATCCGAATGCGCGACGATGCCGCGCGCATGGGCGATCTTGACGCCGCCGAGCATCACGAATTCGCCGTCGCCGAAGGCGTGCACATCGTAGCCGAGGCCGGTGCGCGTTTCCGCCCCGGCACGCAAATGCTGAGCGGCGCGGTCGAAATCGGCGGGCAAGCTCAATTTCGTGTTCTCGGCGTCGCCATCGAAGACATGCACCTCGACTCCCGCCCATTCGGCGAGGCCCCCATCATCGGTGAATGCGTCGAGCCCCGCCGCCGCGGCGCGCGCATGGGCCTCCCTGATCGTCGCGAAGGCGAAAGCTTGCGGGGTTTGGATGGCGCGCAATTTCTCACGCGGCAACGTCTCGCCATAGGGTCGCTCGCCGCTCAGCCGCCGAATCGTGTCGTTGACCGGAACACCCGGAACCGCGGCGCCGTGCCGGCGGGCGGCTTCGATGGCGCGATCGATCAGGGCGGCGGAAACAAAGGGGCGGGCGGCGTCATGGATGAGAACGATGTCGGGCGGCACCTGCGCGAGCGCCTCGAGTCCCGCGCGAACGCTCACCTGTCGGGTCGGGCCGCCGAAGGCAGGCGGCAGGAGGAAATCCGCCGAAGCTTCGCGGATGCGGGCGGCGATTGCCTCATAACGCTCACGATCTTCGGGATGAATCACGGCCATCGCCTGCGTGACGTTCGGCGCCTCGCGCAACGCGCGAATGGCGCGTTCGAGGACGCTCATGCCGCTGAGCAATTGGAATTGCTTGGGGATGTCTCCCCCGGCGCGAAGGCCTCTTCCTGCCGCGACGATGAGCGCCACGGTCCTCACGGCCGTGGTCACTGAAGGGTCGGAGGAAGGTAAAGGTTGCACCAATGCGATTTTTTTCAAGCGCCGCCCTGACCTACGCGAAAAAGAGTAAAGTTCTCTCACACGAGGAGATCATGTATCGCGACCCCATGCCGCAACGATTTCCGTTGTTGGCGCAAGGTTTTCCCGAGCGCAAGGGCTTGTGCAGCGCACAATCAACTGTCTACTATCCGGGCAAGATGCAGATTGAACAAAAAATGGGCAGCGGGCTGCCTCTCCCTTCCGCTCGCACAATCGCGATCGGGGGCGTGAAGCTCGACGGTATCGTGCTTCTCGCGCCGATGTCGGGCATCACGGACGTGATCATGCGGCGCCTCGCGCTGCGGCTGGGGGCGGCGGGCGTCGTGAGCGAGATGATCGCCTCGCCGGCGCTCGCCCGAAGCGGCGAGGAAGCAAGGCTCCGGCTCGAGGGCGAGGGTGTCTCCCCACATATCGTGCAAATCGCGGGGCGCGATCCCGCCTGCATGGCGCAAGCGGCCCGCATCGCAGCCGATTCCGGCGCTGCGGTCATCGATATCAATATGGGGTGCCCGGCGAAACGGGTGGCGCGCCAGCTTTGCGGTTCGGCGTTGATGCGCGAGCCCGATCTTGCCGAGCGCATCGTGGCGGCTGTCGTCGCTTCGGTCGATCTGCCGGTCACGGTGAAGATGCGGCTTGGCTATGACGAGGGAAGCCTCGACGCCCCCTTTCTCGCACGGCGTTGCGAGGCGGCCGGCGCGCAACTCGTGGCCGTGCACGGCCGCACACGGGCTCAGTTCTACGAGGGGCGCGCGGATTGGGCGGCGGTCGGCCCGGTGAAGGGGCAAGTGCGCATTCCGCTCGTCGTCAACGGCGACATTGCCTCGACCGAGGACGCGAAACGCGCGCTTTTCCTGTCCGGTGCTGACGGCGTGATGATCGGCCGCGCTGCGCTTGGCCGACCCTGGTTGCTCGGTGAAGTTGCCGGCGAGCTCAAAGAAGAGGGGCACACTTCGCCCTCGCTCGTCGAGCGCTGCGATATCGCCATCGAGCATTATCGCGGCTTGCTCAGCCTTTATGGCGTCGCGCTCGGGGTGCGCCACTCGCGCAAACATCTGCAGGCTTATGCGGCGCATGCGCTGGCCGGCCAAGCCCGCCCCATGGCTTGCGGGCTCTCGGCATCCCTCGTGCGCTCCGAGGAGCCTGCAGAAGTCGAGCGGCTCTTGCGCGCGATTTTCGGCCTCGCGGCCGATCTCGGGGATGCTCATCTCGCGGAGGCTGCATGAACCTCGCGAGCGAGCCCGCCGAGCCGATGGTCATGCGGCTTTCCCCGATGCTTCCGGCTGAAGGCGCGCAGGCGATTCTGAACGCAGTGCCCATGCCGATCCTCTGCCTTTCGCCGGAGAACGGCATTTCCTATGCCAATCTCGCCGCTGAAAGTTTCTTCGAGCTCTCGCTGTCATTTTTGCGACGCCAGAAGCTCGCCGAGCTCTTCGCGTTCGATTCACCCGTCGTGACGCTCGTTGCGGAAGTGAGGCGACGTAATGCGAGCGTGAGCGATCATCGATTGCCGATCCGTTCCCCGTTCTCCAGCAGTGAGAGGATCGTCGACATTTTTGCATTACCTTTCAACGAAATGGACGGATATGTTCTATTGATGATGCAAGAGAGGACGCTTGCCGACAAGATGGATCGTCAGCTCACGCACCAAGGGGCGGCGCGCTCCGTCACCGGCCTTGCGGCCATGCTCGCCCATGAGATCAAGAACCCACTGTCGGGTATTAGAGGAGCGGCGCAACTCCTTGAGATGTCAGCACAAGAGTCCGACCGTTCGCTGACGCGCCTGATCTGCGAGGAGACCGACCGGATCGTGAAGCTCGTCGATCGCATGGAGACGTTCGGCGATTCGCGCCCGGTCGCGCGCGAGCCCGTCAACATCCACTCGATCCTCGATCACGTGAAGCGCCTGTGCGCCTCGGGATTTGCCCAGCACATCAGGATCGTGGAGAGCTACGACCCTTCGCTGCCGCCGGTGCTCGCCAATCGCGACCAGCTCGTCCAGGTCTTCCTCAACCTCGTGAAGAATGCCGCCGAGGCGATCGGCAAGGATGCGCCCGACGGAGAGATCGAGTTCACCACCGCCTTCAGGCCGGGGGTGAAGCTCTCGGTGGGACCCTCGTCCGAACGGGTGAGCCTGCCGCTCGAATTCTGCGTGCGCGACAATGGGCCGGGCGTGCCGGAAGAGCTCAAGCCGCACCTGTTCGACCCGTTCGTCACCTCCAAAACGCAAGGCACTGGCCTCGGTCTTGCTTTGGTCGCGAAGATCGTCGGCGATCATGGTGGCATCGTCGAATGCGATTCTGCGCATCGCCGAACGGTCTTTCGCATCATGATGCCGATGTTCACGCCGGGAAAATAACCGGACGGAGCAGGGGGGCAGGAAGATCGAGAGGAGTTCGATGCCCAGCGGACAAATTCTCGTCGCCGACGATGATGCCGCCATTCGAACCGTGCTGGGCCAGGCGCTCTCGCGCGCCGGCTACGAGGTACGCTCGACCGGCAACGGCGCCACGCTGTGGCGCTGGGTCGCCGAAGGCGGCGGCGATCTCGTCATCACCGATGTCGTGATGCCCGATCACAATGCTTTCGATCTTCTGCCGCGGATCAAGCGCGTGCGTCCGGAGCTGCCGGTGGTGGTGATGAGCGCGCAAAACACGTTCATGACCGCGGTGCGGGCATCCGAGCTCGGCGCCTATGACTATTTGCCCAAACCTTTCGATCTCAAGGAGATCGTCTCGATCGTCGGCCGCGCCCTGTCAGAACGCGGACCCGGCGCGCCGAAGCCCGCCGAGCTCGACGCGGAGAACATGCCGCTCGTCGGTCGCTCCCCGTCCATGCAGGAGGTCTATCGCGTCCTCGCGCGCCTGATGCAAACCGATTTGACCGTGATGATCAGCGGCGATTCAGGCACGGGAAAAGAGCTCGTCGCCCGCGCGCTTCATGACTTCGGGAGAAGGCGCAAGGGTCCGTTCGTGGCCGTGAACATGGCCGCGATCCCGCGAGACCTCATCGAATCGGAGCTCTTCGGCCATGAGAAGGGAGCCTTTACCGGGGCCCTCGCGCGCTCCGTCGGCCGTTTCGAGCAGGCCGAAGGCGGAACTCTCTTCCTCGATGAGATCGGCGACATGCCCATGGAGGCGCAGACCCGGCTTCTTCGCGTGCTGCAGCAAGGCGAATATACGACCATCGGCGGGCGCGTGCCGATCAAGACGAATGTACGGATCATCGCGGCGACGAACAAGCAATTGCGTGGGCTCATCCAGCAAGGACTGTTCCGCGAGGATCTCTTCTTCCGCCTGAACGTGGTGCCGATCAGGCTGCCGCCTTTGCGCGAACGCGCCGAGGACGTTCCCGATCTCTTGCGACACTTCTTCGCTCTCAACGAGAAGGAAGGATTGCCGACGAAATCGCTCGAGCCGGAGGCCATCGAGCTCCTTTGCGCCTATCGCTGGCCTGGGAACGTTCGTGAGCTCGAGAATCTCGTGCGTCGCCTCGCGGCCCTTTATCCGCAACAGAACATTTCTGCGGCGATCATCGAGGCGGAGCTTGCGCAATTCGACGCGGCGCCCATTTGGACCGGAGATGACGGAGGGGAGGCGAGCCTCGGCTCGATAGTCGAGCGGCATCTCGAGCGCTATTTCGCCTCGTTCGGCCCGCAACTCCCTCCGCCGGGCCTCTTTCACCGCATCCTCGAGGAAGTCGAGGTTCCACTCATCAGCGCCGCTCTGGCCGCAACGCGCGGCAACCAGATCAAGGCAGCGCAGCTTCTCGGCTTGAACCGAAACACTTTGCGCAAGAAAATCAGTGATCTCGATATCCGGGTTATGAAGCTTCCTCCATAGCACGCGCATCGCCGCACGGCCCCAAAACCGTCGCATTCCAACAACACTGTTGCATGCGCGCATCAATGTTGATGCTGATCAGCGGCGACAATGACCTCAACCGAAGTTCCGCGGACGACCAATGTCGCCCCGCTCCTGATGGATGAAGGCCCGTCCGGCAAGCGCGTCGGAACGGTCATCATGGTTGCGGCGCTGCTCGCCGCGCTCATCGGCTTCCTGATCGTCGCCGGTCTCACGCCGATTGCGCCGACGAATGCCGTGGTTCTTGCCATTCTCGTGACGAATGGCGTTCTCGTGATCTGCCTCGGCATCGTCGTCGTGATCGAAGGTCGGGAGGTGCTGCGGGCGAGACGCGCACGGGCGGCGGCCGCGGGGCTCCATATGCGCTTCATGGGCTGGTTTGCCGGAATCGCGGCCTTGCCGGCGCTGTTCATCGCTCTCGTGACCTCGATCACACTCGAACGCAGCCTCGATCCGTGGTTCCGCGCCGATTTGCGCGTGCTTCTGGGCAACACCGTTGAGATCGCCCACAGCTATGAGGAAGGGCAATGCCGCACCATGGCGCGGGAGCTCAACCTGATGGCGGGGGACATCAACAGCGCCAAGGTGATGTTCGATCAGAACCGCACGCTTTTTCATGATTGGTTCGCGACCCGCTCGCTCTTTCTCGGTTTTCCGGTCGCCATGATGCTCAAGAACGACGGGTCGACGATCGAGACCGTACAGCATGTCGCCGTTCCCGGGATCGCGCTGCCGCGCTCCGAGGATTACGCCGAGGCGAGCGATACGGAGCCCTTCTGCTTCGTGCCCCGCGCAGGCGGCGCCTTCGCCGCACTGGTGAAGCTCTCCGCTTTCGACGACGCCTTCCTCTTCGTGGCGAGACCCGGCGATCCGCGCGCCAACCAATACACGGTCGCGGCCGAGGAGGGCCTGCGCTACTACCAGGGCCTCGAGGGAAAGCGCGTCGGCGTGCAGATCGCCTTCGCCTCCATGTACCTTCTGGTGACGCTCATCCTTCTGCTTTCGGCCATCAGGCTAGGCCTTTCGTTCGCCAATTGGCTCGTGCTTCCCATTCGTCGCCTCATTCATGCGACGGACCAGGTCGCCGCAGGAAATTTCTATGTGCAAGTGCCGACGCGAAAGGGCGAGAGCGACCTTGCGCATCTCTCCGCGACGTTCAACGGCATGACACAGGAATTGCGCGCCCAGCATGATCGGCTCGTCGCGACGAGCGACATGATGGACAAGCGGCGCCGCTTCACCGAAGCGGTGCTGGCCGGGGTCTCCTCAGGCGTGATCGGCATCGATGCCAAGGGGGCGATCACGGTGCTCAATCCGTCGGCCGAGAAGCTCCTTCCCAGAGGGGAAAAGAGCACGCCGCCCCTGGGCGCAAGGCTCGACGACCTCTTGCCGAGCGTCGATCCTCTTGTCGCGGAAGCGCGCGAAGGCCGCCATCGCCTGGTGCAAGGACAGATCTCACTCGCGCGCGGGACCGGCGAGCGCCAGGTGAGCGTGCGCGTCACCAAGGAAACCGCCGGCGATGCCGCCGAAGGCTATGTGATCACGCTCGACGACATCACCGATCTCGTATCCGCCCAGCGCTCGGCCGCCTGGGCGGACGTGGCAAGGCGGATCGCCCATGAAATCAAGAACCCGCTCACCCCGATCCAGCTTTCAGCCGAACGGCTGAAGCGCAAATATGGCAGGTTCATCACTTCGGATCGCGAGGTCTTCGATCAGTGCACCAACACGATCATCCGACAAGTCGATGACATCAAGCGCATGGTGGATGAGTTCTCCTCCTTCGCCCGTACGCCAAAGCCAGTGCTCGAGGAGAGCGAGGTCACCGACGTGGCAAAGCACGTCATTTTCCTGATGCAGGTCGCGCGACCCGATATCGATTTCGTCGTCGACGTTCCGGACACGCCGCTCAAGGCGCGCTTCGATCATCGCCTGATCGGCCAGGCGCTGACGAACATCGTCAAGAACGCCACTGAAGCGATGGAGGCGAAGGCGGGCGGGGAGCGCGGGAAAGTGATCGTGACGGTGACGAAATCGAAGGACGAGATCATCAACATCGACGTGAGGGACACGGGCCGCGGTTTCCCAAAGAGCGAACGGCAAAAGCTTCTCGAGCCGTACACGACGACGCGCAAGGAGGGGACGGGGCTCGGCCTTGCAATCGTCGGCCGAATTCTCGAGGAACATGGCGGGGGGATCGAGCTTCTCGATCACCTCGACGCGCAAGGAAACCAGATCGGAGCCTGGGTGAGACTTTGGTTTCCGGCAAACTTCGAAAGCGAGACGTCTGCGATTTCGGACGAGGTGGTGCAGCCTATGCCCAAGGCCTCGACGCTCGAGACCGCGTCCGTCGAAAATGAGCCGGAGGGCCTGTCGTGAAGGGGGCCGATATTCTGATCGTCGATGACGAGGCCGACATCCGTGAGCTCGTCGCCGGGATTCTCGAGGATGAAGGTTATCGCGCGCGCAGCGCCGATGGCGCGGAGGAGGCGTTCAAGGCCATAGAGGCGCGCAAGCCTCATCTGCTCTTCCTCGACATCTGGCTGCAGGGCTCGTCCCTCGATGGGCTGCAAATCCTCGATCGCGTGAAGGAGGTCCACGCCGATCTTCCGGTCGTCATGATCTCGGGTCACGGCAATATCGAGACGGCGGTGGCGGCGATCCGGCGGGGTGCCTATGACTTCATCGAGAAGCCCTTCAAGGCCGATCGGCTTGTCCTCGTGGCGGATCGCGCGCTCGAGGCCATGCGCCTGAAGCGCGAGGTCAAGGAGCTGAAGACGCAATCCGTGCAGGCGAGCCGCATCATCGGGCGCTCCTCTGCGATCGTGCAATTGCGCAGCGCTCTCGAGCGCATCGCCGCAACCAACGCCCGGGTGATGATCACCGGCGCGCCGGGTTCCGGCAAGGAGCTTGCGGCGCGCACGATCCACCAGCTTTCGAGCCGTTCCGGAGGCGCTTTCGTCGCCATCAACGCCGCGACGATCACGCCCGAGAACATGGAGATCGCCCTGTTCGGCATCGAGCAGGGGCCGAACGGGCAGCGAGTCACCGGCGCGCTCGAAGAAGCGCATGGCGGCACGATCTACCTCGACGAGGTGGCGGACATGCCGAAGGAGACGCAAAGCAAGATATTGCGGGTTCTCGTCGATCAAAATTTCCAGCGCGTCGGGGGCTCGACGCGCGTGCATGTCGACGTTCGCGTCATCTCCTCGACGGCGCGCGACCTTGCCGCCGAGATTTCAGAGGGACGCTTTCGCGAGGATTTGTATCATCGCTTGTCGGTTGTCCCTTTGCGCGTGCCTTCGCTCTCGGAACGGCGCGAAGATATCCCCGATCTCATCGAATTCTTCATGGGGCAGATTTCCGCGACCGGCGGCCTGCCGAAACGGGGCATGGCGGAAGATGCTCTCGCCATCCTGCAATCGCATGAGTGGCCGGGGAACGTGCGGGAGCTTCGCAACAATGTCGAGCGCCTGATGATCTTGTGCGGCGGCGATCCGAATGCCGCGATCAATGCCGACATGCTGCCTCAGGAAGTCGGCGCGCGCGTGCCGAGCTCGCCGAACGGCGCGGGCGGGGAGAAATTCATGGCCATGCCGCTGCGCGAGGCGCGGGAGATCTTCGAGCGTGAATATCTTATCGCCCAGATCAGCCGCTTCGGCGGAAACGTCTCGCGTACCGCCGAGTTCATCGGCATGGAACGCTCTGCCTTGCATCGCAAGTTGAAGACTCTCGGGGTGGGATAGGGGCCATGGCGCATAGGCGAACGGCTTTGGCCGCGATCGGCGGAATTCATCCGCCTGGGCCGAGGGCGCGCGACCTTCACCATGGGCGGCCTTCGCAAGCCGATCGACGAAGGATATCGCCCGGGGCTCGCATCCGATGAAGGTGCTCATTTGCGGAGCCGGCGCCGTCGGCCGCGCCATCGCCGAGCGCCTCGCCGACGAGCGCAACAGCGTCACCGTGATCGACCTCTCTTCCGACGTCCTCGCCAGGCTCGGGGACGAGCTCGACGTCGCAACCGTGCTGGGTCATGGTTCCCACCCGGACGTGCTTCACCGCGCGGGTGCCGCCGACTGCGACATCGTCTTCGCGGTCACTCCGTCCGACGAGGTGAACATCACAGCGTGCACCGTCGCGCATACGTTGTTCAACGTGCCCACCAAGATCGCCCGCTTGCGTGCCGCGGCCTATCGCACGAGCGATTGGGCCGATCTCTTCGCTCGCGACCGCGTGCCTGTCGATGCCACCATCTCGCCCGATATCGAGGTCGCCGAAGCGATCGCGCGGCTCGTCACCATGCCTGGCGTCGGCGAGAGCGGATCCTTCTGCCGAGGGCAGGTGCTCGGCTTCTCGGTGGAATGCCTTTCCGGATCGCCCGCGGTCGCCGGGCCTTTGCGTGAGGTGAACGGGCGCTTCCCGGGGCTGGATGCCACCGTGGTCGGCAAGAAGCGCGGGGGCAAGGTGAGCGTTGTCGGCTCCGAGCACGTGCTCGAGGCGGGCGACACCGCCTATGTGGTCGCGGCGGCGGCGAAGATCGGCGAGGTGCTCACCTTCTTCGGCTATGACATGCGCGCACCGCGTCGCGTCATCATCGCCGGCAGCGGACATGTCGGTGTGCATGCCGGTGGGCTCATCGGCAAGGCCATTCCCGATGTGAAGGTGCGGTTCATCGACACCGTGCAGGAACGAGCGCTTGCCGCGGCCCAAGCGCTTCCCCATTCGCTTGCGCTTCTCGGCAGCGCGCTCGACGAGACGATCCTGCGCGACGCCGGCGTCGACGGCGCCGATATCTTCTTCGCCGCATCGAACGACGATGCCGCAAATCTGCTTTCGGGCGCGCTCGCGAAGAAGCTCGGGAGCCGCCGTTCGGCCTCGCTCCTCAGCGCTCCCGGCTATCGCGCGCTCATCAACGATCTCAAGATCGACGCGGCGATCGACCCCACGGCGCTGACGGTCTCCAAGGCGCTCCGGCACATCCGTCGGGGTAAGATTCGGGCACTGCTCTCGCTCGAGCAGGGACGTGCCGAGATGATCGAGGCGGAGGCGCTTGCACCCTCGGCGCTCGTCGGAAAGCCGCTGCGCGACCTCGACATCACGGAAGGGATTCGGATCGGGGCGGTGTTCCGGCAGGGGGAGGTCCTCGCTCCGACCGGCGACACCGTGATCGCCGCGCATGACCGCCTGGTGGTGTTCGCGACCGCGGCAAAATACAAGGAAGTCGAACAGATCTTCCGGGTCAGCCTGGAATTCTTCTGAGGCTGCCATAATTGCATCACTGCCCCGTGGTCCTGGGATTGAGGAGGTTTGATCCTTATGTGAATTTGCTTGACGGCAGTAGAGCACGATGTTGGTGGAGAATTGTGGTCAGGCCTTTTGCGATGGATGGGGGACCGTTTATCGGGGCCAGACCAAAGATCAGCCGCAAGGTGAGACGTGGCGCGAGTGAAGCCGCGCGAGCAACAAAACTGAAAAATTGGGGTGATCAATATGGCCGGCGATCGACCGCAAAACCTGCAAGATGCTTTCCTCAATCACGTCCGTAAACATAAGATTCCCTTGACCGTATTTTTGGTGAACGGCGTCAAACTGCAGGGAATCGTAAGCTGGTTCGACAACTTCTGTGTGCTTCTGCGTCGCGATGCGCATTCCCAGCTTGTCTACAAGCATGCGATCTCGACCATTATGCCATCCGCGCCCGTGCAGCTCTACGATCCCGCCGAAGAGGGAGCAGACAAGGGATGAGGCATGGCTCGTGAACTGCTGCAGGGTGCTCGCGTGATGCGAGAACACCGGATGGCAGAGTCGCTGTCGCCTCGCCACGCGCGGATCTAAATGAAGGCAACCGAATCCGGAAGGGCCGAAACGCGACCCCCGCGCGGCGCCACGACACGCGCCCTCATCGTCGGCCCCTACCTGACACGTACCGGCGCTCCCGCGAAAGCTTCACCGCCGACGCGATCCATGAAGGCGCCCCTCGCGCTTCAATCGGGTCTTCCCCAGGCCCGATCACCCGCGGATCGGCTTGCCGAAGCGACGAAACTCGCCGATGCGATCGAGCTCGACGTCGCTCATTCGCTCATCGTGCCCGTGACGGCGATCCGCCCTGCGACTTTCATCGGCTCCGGCAAGGTCGCGGAGCTCGCCGAAATGGTGAAGACGGAAGATGTGGGCCTCGTGGTCATGGACTGCGCGCTCTCCCCCGTGCAGCAGCGCAATCTCGAGAAAGCGTTCGCCACCAAGGTCATCGATCGGACCGCGCTGATCCTCGAGATTTTCGGCGAGCGCGCTCGCACCCGCGAGGGCGCGCTGCAGGTCGAGCATGCGCATCTCACCCATCAGAAGAGCCGGCTCGTGCGCTCCTGGACGCATCTCGAGCGCCAACGTGGCGGCTTCGGCTTTCTTGGCGGACCC
Organism: Hyphomicrobiales bacterium; assembly: GCA_019247795.1. Classification (GTDB taxonomy): domain Bacteria; phylum Pseudomonadota; class Alphaproteobacteria; order Rhizobiales; family Beijerinckiaceae; genus GAS188. Next base: position 11,459 of record JAFBAK010000399.1, read on the forward strand.
GGGGAGACGCAGATCGAAGCCGATCGGCGACAAATCGGGGAGCGCATCGCCAAGATCGAGCGCGATCTCGACGCGGTGAAGCGCACGCGCGCGCTCCATCGGCGCCAAAGACGGCGCGGCACGCACCCGGTGGTTGCCCTCGTCGGCTACACAAACGCCGGCAAGTCGACGCTATTCAACCGCCTCACCGCTGCCGGCGTCGTCGCCAAGGACATGCTGTTTGCGACGCTCGATCCCACTGCGCGGCTCATTCGCCTCGCCCATGGCGAAAGCATCTACCTCATCGACACGGTCGGATTCATTTCCGAGCTGCCGACGTCATTGATCGCGGCATTCAGGGCGACGCTCGAGGATGTTCTCGATGCGGATCTCATCGTCCATGTCCGCGACGCCTCTCATCCGCAAAGCGAGGCGCAACGCCAGGATGTCGAGGATGTGCTCGCCGAGCTCGGGCTCGATCGCGCGTCCCACCCCATTCTCGAAGTCGCGAACAAGATTGATCTCATCCAAAAGACGGATGGTGGTACGCAGAGCCCGGCAATCCCTGAGGCGATCGGTGTGTCGGCTCTGACGGGGGAGGGCATCAGCGATCTTCTCGCCGCCATCGAGGATTTCTTGTTCAGCGATCGGGATATTTTCAACCTCGCCATGGCCGGAGCCGATGGTCGCGGCCGCGCTTGGGTCTATGAGAATGCGGAGGTGCTCTCCTCCGAAGAGGATGCGAGCGGCGGCGCCTATATGACGGTGCGCGTCGCGCGTGATCGAAGTGCGGAGCTGGTGAAGCGCGTCGCCGCCGGCGGCGGAAAAAGCATGCTCAAGGAAAACGTACGCGATTTCCGCTTGCGCTCGCAAGCGCGTCCCCGGCGCTGAAAACCTCAGCGAAGGGCTGCGCCTTCGAAGATCACGCACGCACCCTCGAGTCTTGCTTCGCCGGACGCGACGAAGCGCAACGACGCGGCGTAAAGCGGCCCTTCCACGTCGAGCACGCGGCTCGCAAGCATCTCGGCGGTATCGGTTGCAAAGATCGGGACTGCCGATTGAGCGATCACCGGACCCTCGTCGAGCCCCGCCGTGACAAAATGCACGCTCGCGCCGTGCAGCTTGACCTTTTCGGCGAGCGCACGCGCATGTGTGTCGAGCCCCTTGAAGGCGGGCAGCAAGGAAGGGTGAATGTTGAGGAGCCGACCTTGCCAACGCCCGACGAACCAGTGCGTCAAGCGCCGCATGAAACCGGCAAGACACACGAGTTCCACGCGATGGCTCTCGAGTGCCCGGTCGACATCGCGCTCGAAGGCTTCCCGGTCCTTGCCGAAGGTACGATGGTCGATCGTTCTCGTCGCGATGCCTCGAGCCTCGGCACGCGCAAGTCCCGGCGCATCGGGAACATTCGAGATCACGAGAACGATTTGTGCCGGGTAGCCGCTCGCTCGCGCCGCCTCGATGAGAGCCGCCATGTTCGTGCCTCGACCCGAGATCAGGATGGCGGTCCGTTTGCGAGCTTCGCCGGAGCCTTTCACAAGGCGAGCCGCCCAGTATGGGCGAGGCGAGCGCCGCGGGTTTCGACGACTTCGCCGATCGCGATGACGCGTTCTCCCTGCGCCTCGAAGGCATCTCGGACCGCCGCTTTCGCGTGGCGTGAGGCGATCACGACCATGCCGATGCCGCAGTTGAAGGCGCGCAGCATCTCGTCGGCCGCAACCGGACCGGCGGCGGCGAGCCAACGGAAGACGGGCAAGACCGGCATGCTCGCGAGGTCGAGCGTGACGCCGAGCGTCTTCGGCAAGGCGCGCGGGATATTCTCCGGAAAACCGCCCCCGGTGATGTGGGCAAGCGCCTTGACGCCGTCCCCTGCTTCTGCATCGCGAAGCACGCCAAGAACGCTCTTCACATAAAGGCGGGTGGGAGTCAGGAGCGCTTCAGCCAGGGTGCGCCGGGTGTCGAAAGGCGCCGGATCGTTCCAGCCCAATCCGCTTGCCTCGACGATCCGCCGCACGAGCGAGAAGCCGTTCGAATGCAGGCCCGACGAGGCAAGCCCCAGCACGACATCTCCCGGCACGATATTCGAGCGCGGAAGAAGCTCGCCGCGTTCGGCCGCGCCCACCGCAAAGCCCGCGAGGTCATAATCCCGCCCGTGATAAAGCCCCGGCATCTCGGCCGTCTCGCCGCCGATGAGCGCGCAACCCGCCTCCCGGCAGCCCGCCGCGATCCCGGCAACGAGCTTTTCGCCCTCGGCCGGATCGAGTGTGCCGGTCGCGAAATAGTCGAGGAAAAACAAGGGCTCGGCCCCTTGCACGACGAGGTCGTTCACGCACATGGCGACGAGATCGATGCCGACCGTATCGTGGAGGCCCGACTCGATCGCAATCTTCAATTTGGTGCCCACCCCGTCATTGGCGGCGACCAGCACCGGATCCTTGAAGCCCGCTGCCTTGAGATCGAAGATACCACCGAAGCCGCCGATCTCGGCATCCGCTCCGGGGCGCGCGGTCGCACGAACAAGCGGCTTGATGCGCTCGACCATCTCGGCCCCCGCATCGATGTCGACGCCGGCAGCGGCGTAGCTCAACGGAGGACGGCGATCGTTGCGCATGAGGACGCGCCTAAGACAGGAGGCGGAAAAGGAAGAACTGCCTTTCCGAAAGGATCATCGACTATCCCAAGGGCGGGCGCGGAAGCTTGCAGCTGTCGAGTGCCTCGAGCGCTTTCTGGCGCGCCGAGTCGTTGAAGTAGCCCGTTTCGCGGAAGGCATCGAGCTCATCCTTCGACATGTTCTTCACGGTGAGCTTGGCGTAGCAGGAGCACGGCGTGTGGACCGCTTCGCGCGTCGTCCCCTGCAAACGAGATTGCACGATGAGGCATGCGTCGAAGGCGCGCAATGAAATCATGTAAGGCGTGAGGTTCTTCGCCGTCGGGTCGGGCGGTGGTAAATTTTTCGAGGAGGCACCGGCAAGCGCCGCGATCGGGGAGACCGCAAGCAAGCCAATGACGGTGGCGATGAGAATGACGCAAAGACGACGCACGGCGAACTCCTTTTGCAACGAGGCCGCCATTCCTTACCCGATCGCGTTGCGACTTCAACCGCGACGCGATAACGAAACTGTGGACGTCGCTCGCGACGCAAAGCACGAGCATGAAGTGGCAAACAGCCGGCCCGTTTTTCGAAAGCGAAGCCCGATCGATCCCGTGAGGCTTGATCGCGCTTCCGGAAGAGGCGGCCGCGCCTAGATGCTCGTCGGAATTTCGCTCGTCCGCAACGAGGAGGATCTCGTCGAGATCAACTTGCGGCATCATTTTCGGCAAGGCATCGAGCGTGTCCTGATCGCCGATAACGGCTCGACCGACGGCACGGCGCGAGAGCTCGAGAAGCTGGCTCGATGGGACCGTCGCATTCATTGGCGCCGCACAGGAGATATCGGCTTCCAGCAGGCGCAATTGGTTACCGAGCTTGCCCAAGAGGCGATGCGGATGGGCGCGAGCTGGCTTCTGCCGTTCGATGCAGATGAATTCTGGTGGGCGCCTGGCGGTCTTACGACGAAAATCACGGCTTCTCGCGCCGATCTAATCTCGGTCCCGGTCGTGAATTTCATTCAGCATCGCGGGCAGCTGCGCCGCGATCCGCGAGCCGTGCTTGCGGCGGTGTATCGCAATAGCGCAAAGCTCGGTGATTTCCGCAAGGCGCGCTTCAGCGTCGAAGCCGGCGAATACGCCTATGTGGAAGCGCCGTATCAGCGCAAGAACATCCTGCGCGCGCTACCCGGTTTGCAGATCGGCCCCGGCAACCACACCGCCAAAGGGGTCGGGCCGAGAAGGTCGCGACGAGACAGCTTCGCCTGTTTTCATCTCCCGCTTCGCGCGAAAGAGATATTTCGCGAGAAGGCGGAGCAATCCGTGCGGCTTCAAGCAGCAGGCCTTCCCTCGTGGCATGGTTGGCAAAGCCACCGTTTCGCGCGCATCGTCCGCGAAGAATTGATCGACGAGGAGTGGGCCGCGAATTCCGAGCTCCAGGGTTGCTTGGATGCCGTGAGAGGAAAGGTGCCGCTCACGCGCGATCTACGCTTGCGCGAGCTGCTCAGTGATTGTGTGAATTGCGAGTGAGCAGGGGAGGAAGAACGCAACGCCCTATTGACCTCATCCTATGCTGCTCACCTCTCCCTTCTTCACCCACACCTTGTTGTCGTGGAAGGCGGCGCCCCCATGGGGCGCGACCGGGTCGGCTCCGGTGAGCATGTTGATGCCACGCCCGCCCATATGCGCGTGATTGGGGTGGACGCTTTCAGCGATCAGGACACCGCGCTGGACGCCCGCAAACAGCCTTGCCGTGAGGATCGTCTCGCCGCGTCGATTGCCGAGAATAACGGGGTCCCCATCGCCAATCGCATGATGTGCTGCATCTTCTGGATGGATCATCACGGAAGGCTTGCCTTCTCGCGCCTTCGAGGACGGCGTCTCATTGAAGCTCGTATTGAGGAAGCTGCGCGACGGGCTCGTCGCCAGGCGGAACGGATGCTCCTCATCCGCCTCCTCGATAATCGCCCAGTGATCGGGCAGGGCGGGCATTTCTTGCCAGGCGCCCATCAGGCCATCATTCGAAACGGCGACTTTCGACCAATCCGCCTTGAAGTGGAACTTACCATCCTTATGGGCGAAGCCGTCGAGATAGTGCGCAGTCCGGAAATCAGGTTGTATGTCGCGCCAGAGATCGGCCTCGAGCGTTGCGATGTCTCCGTGGCCGCTGTGCTTCAAGGTTTCATCGATGATCTCGCGGGCCGACATCTTGAAGGCGCGGTGATCGGCGCCAAGCCGCTCTGCCAGGCCCTGCAGCACCTCGTGATTCGAGCGGCATTCTCCCGGAGGGTCGATCAGCTTGGGGCCCACCGAGATATACTGATGCCCGCCGCCGTAATAAAGATCGTCATGTTCCATGAACATGGTGGCCGGGAGAACGATATCGGCCATTTGGGCCGTCTCGGTCATGAACTGCTCATGCACCGCGACGAAGAGATCCTCGCGCGCAAAGCCTTGCCGCACGAGCGTCTGATCCGGGCAGACCGTGACGGGATTTGTGTTCTGGATGAGCATCGCCTTAATGGGCGGGCCGCCCTTCAGCGCCTCGGGATCGCCGGTGAGGATGCGCGCGGTCTTCGACTGATCGAGACGTCGCGTGCGCGGATCGAGAACGTCGAGTCCTTCAATCAGTGTCTTCCTGAATCCCCAGATGGCGCCATTGTTGAAGAACGCGCCGCCGCCTTCATACTGCCATGCGCCGGTGACCGCGGGAATGCAGAGCGCCGCGTGCATCTGCGCTGCGCCGTTGCGACTTCGCGTGAAACCATAGCCCAGCCGGAAAAAACTGCGCTTCGTCTCGCCCACGGCGCGCGCGAAAGCTTCGATCTCGCCGGCCGGCACCCCGCAAATGTCCGAAGCCCATTGCGGGGTTCGGGACGCCAGATGCGCCTCGAGCTCA
>JAFBAK010000401.1 GCA_019247795.1 Hyphomicrobiales bacterium
TGGTATACCGACGGGGTGTGCAACACCTGCCACAACGCCGTCGACCGGCATGTCGCCGCCGGAAACGGCGAGCGCACCGCCATCATCCATGACAGCCCGGTCACCGGTGCCATCCGCAAGCTGACCTATGCCGAGCTCAAGCGCGAGATCGAGACGCTCGCGGCCGTGATCCGCGACTTCGGCGTGGAAAAGGGCGATCGCGTGCTGATTTACATGCCGATGATTCCCGAGACCCTGATCGCGATGCTCGCTTGCGCGCGCATCGGGGCCGTGCATTCGGTGGTGTTCGGCGGCTTCGCGGCGCGCGAGCTCGCGACGCGGCTCGAGGATTGCCGCCCCGCGCTCCTCATGGCGGCCTCGTGCGGCATTGAGCCGGGACGCCTCGTCCCCTACAAGCCGCTCGTCGACGAGGCTATCCGGCTCGCGACCGTGAAACCTTCCTCATGCCTCATCTTTCAACGGCCAGAATGCGAGGCCGACCTGCTCACGGATCGTGATCACGATTGGGCCGCGACGGTCGACAAGGCGAAGGCGGCGGGCAAGACAGCCGCTTGCGTCCCCCTCCTTGGGACGGACCCACTTTATGTGCTCTACACCTCGGGCACGACCGGAAAGCCGAAAGGCGTCGAGCGCGACAATGGCGGGCACATGGTCGCGCTCAACTGGTCGATGGGCAATCTCTACGGGGTTGCGGCCGGCGACACCTACTGGGCGGCTTCCGATGTCGGCTGGGTGGTCGGCCATTCCTATATCGTCTACGCGCCGCTGATCGCCGGCTGCACCACCATTGTCTATGAGGGAAAGCCCGTCGGCACGCCCGATGCCGGAAGCTTCTGGCGCGTCATCGCCGAACACAAAGTGCGCGCCTTCTTCACCGCGCCGACCGCCTTCCGTGCCATCAAGAAGGAGGACCCGGAGGCAAAACACCTCGAGCGCTACGATGTCTCGTGCCTGAGGGCGCTTTTCCTCGCCGGCGAGCGGGCCGATCCCGATACCGTGGCCTGGGCCGAGCGCATCCTGAAGAAGCCCGTGATCGATCATTGGTGGCAGACAGAGACCGGCTGGTGCATCGCCGGAAATCCGCTCGGCCTCGGCCTCCTCCCTGTGAAGCACGGCTCACCGACCGTCGCCATGCCGGGCTACGACCTCAGGGTCGTCGACGAGGCCGCGCGTCCCGTGCCCGCGATGACCATGGGCTCGCTCGTCGTGAAGCTGCCGCTCCCGCCGGGCTCCTTCCCGACGCTTTGGCAGGCCGATGACCGCATGCGCGACAGCTATCTCGCCGAGTTCCCCGGCTTCTACAAGACGGCCGATGCCGGTTTCTTCGATGAAGAGGGCTACGTCTTCGTGATGGGCCGCACCGATGACATCATCAATGTCGCGGGCCACCGTCTCTCGACCGGCGGCATGGAGGAAGTGATCGCGGCCCACCCGGCGGTCGCCGAATGCGCCGTCATCGGGGTGAGCGATGCCATCAAGGGCGAGAGGCCTTGCGGCTTCGCGGTCCTCAAGAGCGGCGTCACGGCTTCCCCGCAGAACATCGAGAGCGAGCTCGTCGCGCTCGTGCGCGAGAAGATCGGTCCGGTCGCCGATTTCAGGATGGCGGTCACCGTGCCTCGCTTGCCGAAGACCCGCTCGGGCAAGATCCTGCGCGGCACGATGCGAAAGATCGCCGACGGCGAAGCCTGGACCGCGCCCTCGACCATCGAGGACCCGGAGGTGCTCACCGAGATCGAGGCGGCGTTGAAGGAACGAGGCCTTCCGGGCCGGCCTGCGTGATCGGGGAACGTGGAGGCGTGCCTCCGAACGAAGGCCGCCCATCGGGGGTAAGGGTCCCTATCGAGGGCGCCCGTCGGGGCGACGGAACGCGGCGACCAGCTCCACATGCGCGCTGAAGCGAAACTGATCGACTGGCGTGAGCGTGTCGATGAGATAACCGCCCTCGATGAGGATCCGGGCGTCGCGAGCGAAGGTCGACGGGTTGCACGAGACATAGACGATGCGAGCGACCTTCGAGCGGGCAAGCTCCTGCGTCTGCGCTTGCGCGCCCTGGCGCGGCGGATCGAGAATCACGGCGTCGAACTCCGCGAGTTCCGTCGCAAGCAGGGGCCGACGAAAAAGATCGCGTGCTTGCGCCTCGAGCGGCTTCAAACCCTGCGTGCGGCGAGCCGCCTTCAGCAAAGCCGCCAGGGCACGCGCATCGCCATCGAAGGCGCGTACCTGCGCGGCGAGGGCGAAGCGCAGCGCGAACGGCCCGATGCCGCAGAAGAGATCGGCGATGCGGCGCGGGGCGCGGCGGGCGCCGGCGAGCGCTTTGCCGACGAGCTCCGTGAGGATGGCCTCGCCTCGCGCGGTCGCTTGCAGGAAGGCGCCGGGCGGCGGCAGGACCTGGCAGTCTCCGATCGCGACCAGGGGCGGTCGCCGCTCGACGATCACTTCGTGATGGTTCGAAAGACGCGCCAGATCCTCGCTCGCCGCAAGCGCGATCGCTTCGTCGCGCTCGGCGGCCGTCCAGGGACCGCGACCCTTGACCATGACATCGAGCCCCGATCGGCTTTCGCTCACCGCGATGTCGAGCGGTTTTCCCGACCGCGTTAGGATCGCGGCGAGACGAGACGCGATGCGGGGTGCGTCGGCAAGACCGGGGGCGAGGATCGGGCAAACCTCGATCTCAACGAGGTCATGCGAGGCGGCCTGCATGAAACCCGTGCGCACCTCTCGCCCGAAACGGCGCGCATGAAAGCTTACCCGGCGGCGCCCCTCACCATGTGCGTCGATGATGGGCCCGGGGCTCACCTCGATGCCTTGCGTCGCGAGCGCCTCGACGACGAGCTCGCGTTTCCAGGAGAGATACGGCCCGAGGCGCCAATGCTGCAGCTTGCACCCGCCGCAGACCCCGAAATACGGGCAAATCGGAGGGATGCGATCGGGACTCGCTCGCTCGATCGAGACAAGCCGCAACCCGCCAGCGTCTTCGCGCGCCATCACCTCCTCGCCTGGCAGGACGAAAGGCAGGTGAAGGCCCTCGTGGCCCAAAAGCTTGCCGTCGGCGCGTGCGCCCATTCGCGAGACGATGAATGCCTTAGCCACGGCGAGCCCCGACCAGGAATTCGAGGTTGCCGTCGCCTCCGCGGATCGGTGACGTGATCGTGCCGAGCACGGTCCATTCGAGTGCCCCGAGCGCCTCGACGATGCGCGCGCAGGCCTTTTGATGCACCGCCGGATCGCGCACGATGCCTTTCTTGATTTGCGCCCGGGCGGCCTCGAATTGCGGTTTGACCAGGCCGACCAGGAAGGCGCGGGGTGCGGCGAGGCGTGTTGCGGCCGGCAGCACATGGGTGAGCGAGATGAAGCTCACATCGACGACGATGAAGCTCGGCTTCTCCTCGAGCCGCGCGGCCTCGAAGGTGCGGATATCCTGGCTTTCGAGCGAAACGAGACGCGGCTCGCCCTTGAGCATCGCATGGAGCTGCTTACGGCCAACGTCGACCGCTACCACCCGTCGCGCGCCGCGCGACAGGAGCACATGCGAGAAGCCCCCGGTCGAGGCGCCGATATCGAGGCAGGCGCGCCCTGCCGGATCGAAGCCGAAGGCGTCGAGCGCGGCAGCGAGCTTCACCCCTCCGCGCGAGACATAAGGATGAGCGGCGCACGCTTCGAGAATGGTATCTTCGCGCAGCGCGACGGACGGCTTCGGCACGATCTCCCCATCGGCCGTCACCAGCCCGGCCTCGATCGCCGCACGAGCCCGGGCCCTGCTTTCGAAATAACCGCGCTCGACGAGAAGAATGTCGGCGCGTTGCTTCTTGGCCATGTTCAGGTCGCATCCTCATCGGCGGGCCGGTCGTCCGCTTAACCTCGCCATTGCGCACGAGCTTTGTGGCGTTGCCGCACCGTTATCTCAATTTGCCAACGAGCGTGAGGGATCGAGACCTCCTTCCTCGCCGACGGCGCGAACGGCGAGGCGGGGGTGGGCGCGCGCCGCAAGCCGTGCCAGACTGCGCGCCGGCGCTCCGGACGTTTACGACACCGGAAGGCGCGAACGCGGGAAGAGACGCATGCCCAAGGGATTCCAAACCGGATTGCCGCTCGCCTTGCTGGTTTCGAGCCTCGCGCTCGGCACCCTCGCGCAGGGGGCGCCCCCGAAATCTCGCGCGCCCGCCCGGGGAACGGCCCCTGCGGCGGCCCCAGCCGTGCCCGAACCGGGTTGGGCGCTCGCGCGACGCAACGAGGCGCTGAGCCTTTCTTATGGCCTTGCCGGGTCCGAACCGGTCATCGCCTTCGCTTGCGGTCAGCGCAGCGGCGACATCAGGATCAGCGTCTTCTTGGACGCGGGCAAGGCCAAGATCGACGAGAGCCAATCCTTCTCGCTCACCATTGGCGGCGTCCGGTCGAGCTTTGCCGGAACCGTCACGCCGGATCCGACGAGCGGCGGTACGATGCTTGCCGTGACGGTGGCTTCGCGCAATCCCATGTTCACCGCCCTTGCGGGCCCTGGCGGAATGCGCATCGAAGGCAAGGGCTTCGCCAAGATCGTGCCGCTCAAGGCGATCGGCGACAAGCTTCGCCAGCTTCTCGCGAGCTGCAAAAAGTTTTGAGCAGTCGCTATTTTCTCCTCAACGCCTACAATTTCGGGAGA
>JAFBAK010000036.1 GCA_019247795.1 Hyphomicrobiales bacterium
ATCACATGGACGCCGTCGGCATCCTTCGTCAGCTTCGGCATGCGGTCTCCGGGTCGGCTGGATGACACTGCGTCATCGGCGGCGCGGATAAAAGGCCCGCAAGCCGGCCGGCGCAAGAGAAATCTGCAAGAGAAGTCTGCAAGAGAAGTCTGCAAGAGAAATCTGCGAGAGAAACTGTATGCCGGGATTTGCGGCGGTGTGTTTTGCGGCCTATGTGGCTTCTCCGATGGATCAGAACGAGGAGCCGGCCTTGTCCCGCACCGTGTATGTGAATGGCGACTTCCTCGCCGAGGAAGAGGCCAAGATCTCGATCTTCGATCGCGGCTTCATCTTTGCCGATGGCATTTACGAGGTGAGCGCCGTGCTCGACGGCGGTCTCGTCGACAATGAGGCGCATCTCGCAAGGCTTGCGCGCTCGCTCGGTGAGATCGACCTCCCGATGCCCCTGCCGAAGCAACGGATTGTCGCCTTGCAGAAGGAGCTTATCGCCCGCAACAAGCTGGTCGAAGGCTCGATCTATCTCCAGGTGACGCGCGGCGCCGCCGATCGCGAGTTCCCCTTCCCGGAAGCCGCAAAGCCGAGCCTCGTGATGTTCACGCAGGCGCGCGAGATCGTCAGCGATCCGAAGGCGGTGTCCGGCATCAAGCTCTTGAGCGTCCCCGACATCCGCTGGGCGCGCCGTGACATCAAGAGCGTCGCGCTTCTCGCCCAGGTGCTGGCGAAACAGGCGGCCGCGGCAGCCGGATGCCAGGAAGCCATCATGCACGAGGACGGAGTGGTGACGGAGGGCGGCTCCTCGACGGTGTTCATCGTCACCGACAAAGGCCAGATCGTGACGCGGCCGAACTCACACGCGATTCTTCCGGGCATCACGCGCCAATCGGTGATCCGTCTCGCGGGCGAGAAGGCGCTAGCGATCGAGGAACGCAACTTCACGCTCGACGAGGTGTTTGCCGCGCAAGAGTGCTTCATCACGAGCGCGACGAGCTTTGTGAAGCCGGTGATCGAGGTGGATGGCAAGCGCATCGGCGGCGGTCAGCCAGGCCCCGCCGCACGTCGCTTGCGGGACATCTATATCGAGGCGGCGCGCGCCGAGGCCGCTGCCTCGCGCCAGGCCGCCTGAGAAACGATCGTCCGGCTGATCACACCATCGTCTCGGGCCGCATGAGACGGTCGTAGTCCTTTTCGCTCACGGCGCCCGAGGCGAGCGCCTCTTCGCGCAAGGTCGTGCCTTTCTGATGCGCTGCCTTGGCGATGGCGGCGGCCTTGTCATAGCCGATCAACGGGGTCAGCGCCGTCACCAGCATGAGGGAGCGCGACAGAAGCTCCTCGATGCGGGCAATATTGGGCTTGATGCCGACGATGCAATTATCCGCAAAGCTCACCGCGGCATCGCCGATGAGCCGGATCGATTGCAGGAAGGCATGTGCCATCACCGGCTTGAAGACGTTGAGCTCGAGATGCCCTTGCGATCCCGCGATGGAGATCGTGTTCTGGTTGCCCATGACCTGCATGACCGTCATGGTGAGCGCTTCGGCCTGGGTCGGGTTCACCTTCCCGGGCATGATCGAGGAGCCGGGCTCGTTTTCCGGCAAGATCAGCTCTCCGAGGCCCGAGCGCGGGCCCGAGCCGAGAAGCCGAATGTCGTTTGCGATCTTGAAGAGGGAGGCGGCGACGCTCACGAGGGCGCCGTGCGCGAACACGATGGCGTCATGGGAGGCGAGTGCGGCGAATTTGTTCGGCGCCGAGGTGAAAGGAAGCTTCGTTTCCGCCGCGAGCCGCGTCGCGAAGCGGGTCGCGAATTCATGGTGCGTGTTGATCCCCGTGCCCACGGCCGTCCCGCCTTGGGCCATGGGGTAGAGCGCCTCGAGGCCTTGGCGCATATGGGTGATGCCGAGCTCGAGCTGCGCCGCGTAACCCGAGAACTCTTGGCCGAGCGTCACAGGCGTCGCATCCTGGAGATGAGTGCGGCCGATCTTCACGATCTTCGCAAAATCGGCGGCTTTGGCCGCGAGCGCATCGCGCAGATGCGCGAGCGCCGGCAACAGCCTCCTCGAGATTTCCACCGCGCCCGCGATGTTCATGGCGGTCGGGAAACTGTCGTTCGAGGATTGGCCGAGATTGACGTGGTCATTGGGATGAACCGGCGATTTCGAGCCGAGCGGCTTGCCCAGAATCTCATTGGCGCGGTTCGCGATGACCTCGTTGACGTTCATATTGGTCTGCGTGCCCGAGCCCGTCTGCCAGATGACGAGCGGGAACTCGGCGTCCCAGTCTCCGGCGATCACCTCCCCGGCGGCCGTGACGATGACCTTCGCCAGGCGCGGCTCGAGAAGCCCGAGCTCCTCGTTGACCAGCGCCGCGACTTTCTTGATGAGGGCGAGCGCGTGGATCAGCTCGCCCGGCATCCTCTCCGTGCCGATGCGGAAATTCTGCAAGGATCGTTGCGTCTGCGCGCCCCAATAATGATCGGCCGGCACGGCAATCTCGCCGAACGAATCCTTTTCGATGCGCTCTTTCGCCACGATGATCTCCCGCGCCCGCATGCGCTGATGCAGGAATCCAGTCGTAATTATAGCTCTGGGTGTTCGTTTTGTGGAGGAATGAACGAAGCGGTAACCGCTGGAAATCCTCCACTCATGCCCGCGAAAGCGGGCACCCAGCTTACCCCTGCCCTGGAAATCTGGATTCCCGCTTTTCGCGGGAATGAGCGAAGCTAAGTCAGCGCGAGGCTTTGCGCTTTCGGGTTGCCGCCGCCTTCTTGGCCGAAGCCGAGCGGGCCGAAGCTGGCCGCGAGGCCGACGCCTTGCCGCCGATCTTGCCGCCTTTCCGCGAGGGCGAGGTATCCATGGGCTTGCCTCGCCCCGAGCCGCTCTTCTTGCCGCCACCTGTCTCCTTGTTCACCGTCGCCCAGGCGCGCCGTTCGGCCTCTTTGTCGGGGAGGCCTCGCGATTCGTAGCTTTGTTCGATATGCTCGGCTTGGCGTTTTTGCTTGTCGGTGTAGCTCGATTTATCCCCGCGTGGCATGGGCGATCCTCCCGGATTTTGGGCCGCTCGCGCATCGCTTCCTTCGCGGAATGCCGTTCGCGCGGCCCGCGCCTTCGAAACGCGAAGCGGAAGGGCAAGTTCCGAACAGCAGGCCTCGCGGCGGAGCCGGGCGCGTCGATTGACTCTCACGTCGGCCGGGGGCCGGAAAGGTAAGCCATGATCAGGGTCGGTGTCGGCGGGTGGACTTTCGAGCCCTGGCGCGGAACCTTCTTTCCGAAGGAGCTGCCGAAATCGCGCGAGCTCGAACATGCGAGCCGCAAGCTCACCTCGATCGAGATCAACGGCACTTACTACAGCACCCAAAAGCCTGCGACCTTCAA
>JAFBAK010000163.1 GCA_019247795.1 Hyphomicrobiales bacterium
ATCTCCTGATGCCTTCCGCTGAAGCGCTCCGCAAAGACATGCGACAAATCTTCAAAGCGAAGCGTTGGCCCTGCAGGATTGGGATCGCCGCTGACGATGCGCACGAGGCGCGCCTCATAGGGGCCTGCCGCGCGCATGCCGATATAAGCGGCGAAGCTCTCCCCGGGCCGATGCGAGAAGCGATCGAGATATCCTGTGATCGGGAGTTCGACGAGGCTCATCTTTCGCCCTTCAAGTGGGTGACTTGGACGTCCGGCACCCTAGGTTTTCACCGCGATCGCCGGGATCGCAAGCTTTACCGTGAGCGCAGCGAGAGGCAAAGCCGCGTGCGTACCCGCGCGAGCGACTTGACCGGGGCCGCCCACATCCGCAGACTTCATGCATCGGCCCGAGCGCGACTTTGGAGATGACGATGGAAGACTGGCGTTTGAAACCGATCGGCCTCATGACCTCGATGAGGGTTCTCTCGATGAGCATTCTCTCACTGGGCATCCTGGCGAGCCTCACCTTCACCGTGCCGTCCGAGGCCGCGCCGTTCAAATGTCCGCATACCGGGGGGGATTTCGTCTTCGGTCAGGAGGCGAACGTCAACAGCCTCGATCAGATGACCTCTTCAACCATCTCCACGCGCAACATCGCGATGAACATCTTCGAGACATTGATGACGCGCGACGAGAACAACCGGCCGATCCTCGACCTCGCCGCTTCCATGGAAGAGTCCCCCGATCATCTCACCTACAGCTTCAAGCTGCGTCAGGGGATCAAATTCCACAATGGCAAGCCGCTGACATCGGCCGATGTCGCGGCTTCATTCGAGCGCTACAACAAGGTCGGCTTGATCCGTAGCATGCTCGCGAATGTGGACCATTGGGAGACGCCCGATCCGCAAAGCTTCGTGGTGCATATGAAGAAGGCGCAGCCGACCTTCATCGATCAACTGAGCTCGTTCAGTGTCCCGATCGTGATCTTTCCCGCCGAAGAGAAGGATGCGCCGCCCCAGCAGTTGAAGGCGATCGGCACCGGGCCTTGGGAACTCGTCGATTTCGTGCCCGGCAGTTACGTCAAGCTCAAGCGCTACGACGGCTACGTGCCGAACACGAGTTTCGAGGATCGCACCGGTTTCGGCGGCTACAAGCAGGCCTGTTTCGACACGGTGACGTTTCGCATCGTCACCGAGCCAGGCGCACGCGTCGCGGGCCTCAAGACCGGTGAGCTGAGCGGGGTCGAGGATGTGCCGACAAAGGCTCTGGCCGACCTCAAGACGGACAAGAACATCACGCTTTTGCCGTTGAACAATTGGTGGATCCAAATCGCGCTTCCGAATGCCTCGAAACCGCCGACCGACAATCTCGATTTCCGCAAAGCGGTGCAGGCCGCGCTCGACATGGACGACATCATGGATGCGGCGTCCGACGGCAATTACAAGCTCAATGTCGGCTTTCAATATCCCAACCAGCCGACCTACACGGATGCGGGCAAGGAAACCTACAATCTGCACGACCAGGCGCTCGCGAAAAAATACCTGGAAAAATCGGGCTACAAGGGCGAACCGGTGGTCCTCCTCACCAATCAGGACTACGCACCGATGTACAACTCGGCCCTCGTCATGCAGCAGCAATTGCAGGCGATCGGCATCAACGCCGAGCTCAAGGTGACGGACTGGCCGACCTCGGTGAACATGTCGCTCAAGCCCGATACGGGGTGGAACTTCTTCTACACCGGATGGGGCACGCAGCCCGCGCTCGGGCCGCTCGACACGATTGCATTTCTGGCGCCGCCCTCCTCCCTCTACATGCCGAAAGACGGCAAGGACGATCCCGACCTCGTGGCCGACTGGAACGACATGAATACGAAACCGACAGCCGAAGGCCGCCAGGAGGCCTTCGCACGCGCGCAGAAGCTCGTTCTCGAGCGCGTCTATGCCCTGCCCTTCGGCTCGTTCACCAAGGTGCAGGCGACGCGGGCCAATGTGCAAGGCTTCAAGCCTTTCCGCATTCCGCGCATGTCGAATGTATGGTTCTCGAATTGAGATCGAACCTTGCCGGGCGAATGCGATGTGCACGTAAGAGAATGAGTTATCGGGAGCGAGCGCTGATCGTTTCATCCAGTCGCGCCCGCACAAACTTGCGTCAAGGGCCGTGTGCCGGGCGGAGTCGAAGTTGACGCTGCTCATTTTCAGACGCTTCGCGAGCGCGCTGCCGATCCTTTTGATGGTGAGCCTGATCACCTTTGCGTTGATGCGCCTCGTCCCTGGCGATCCGTCGGCGGTCATCGCCGGGTTGAGCGCCACGCCGGAACAGATCGCGGCGATCCGCGCCGATCTCGGGCTCGATCAGCCGCTGCCGGTCCAGCTCTGGCGCTGGTATGCGGGACTCTTGCACGGCGATCTCGGGCGCTCGCTCCTGCTCGGCCAGCCGGTCGTGCAGGCGACCTTCCTGCGCCTGCCCGTGACCTTGGCGCTCTCCGCTTATGCGCTCGTCATCACGCTGCTGCTCGGCCTCGCCAGCGGCATCCTCGCCGCGCTCCGGCAAAATTCATGGGTCGATCAGGCAGCCATGGTCGCCGCCATGCTCGGCATCTCGATGCCGAGCTTCTGGCTCGGCCTCCTCATGATTCTTCTATTCGCCGTGCATCTGCGCTGGCTGCCGACCGGCGGATACATCGCTTTCACCGATGACCCCCTGGGCTGGCTGCGCACCTCGACCATGCCGGCGATCTCGCTCGCCTTGCTGCAAGCGGGGCTGCTCGCCCGCATCACGCGCTCGACGATGCTCGAAGTGCTGCGCCAGGATTACGTCCGCACTGCGCGGGCCAAGGGCCTGCCGCGCCACCTCGTGGTGTTCAAGCATGCGCTCTCGAACGCCCTGATCCCGATCACCACGGTTATCGGGATCACGGTGAGCCTTCTGATCTCCGCTTCCGTGGTCACCGAGACGCTTTTCTCGATCCCCGGGATCGGCCAGTTGCTGACGCAGGCGGTCCTGAACCGCGACTATCCGATGGTGCAAGGCGGTCTCCTGATCGTCACCGCCCTCCTGGTTCTCGTGAACCTCATCGTCGACATCGGCTACGCTATCCTCGATCCGCGGGTTCGCTATGATCCCGTCTGAGATGCGGATGGAGGCGCAAGAGCAGAGCGAGGAGGCAAACTCGTCGGAGCGAAAACGCCCGCTCGTCGTGACGCTCGGGCGTCTTCTGCATCACCGTCTCTTCCTCACGGGTCTTGCTCTTTTCGGAATCATCGTCGTTGCGGCTGCTTTTGCGCCGCTCATCGCTCCTGACGACCCGAACCGACTCGCGATGCGCTTCAAATTCCTGCCGCCGAGCGCCGACCATCCCTTCGGCACCGATAATTTTGGCCGCAGCCAATGGTCGCGCGTCATCTACGGCGCTCAGCTTTCGATCGCCATGGGGATTGCGGTTGTCGCCCTGAACGCCGTTTTCGGCACGCTCATCGGCGCACTCGCCGGTTATTTCCGCCGTCTCGACAACCCGATCATGCGCGTCAACGACGCTCTCATGGCATTCCCCGCGATCTTGCTCGCCATCGGCATCACGGCCGTGCTCGGACCGTCGACGACCGATGCTGTGATTGCGCTCGCCGTCGCCTATATCCCGCGCACGGCGCGCATCGTGCGCGCGTCGGTGATCGTCCTGCGCGAAATGGAATATGTGCAGGCCGCGATTGCCGCCGGCGCGGGGCATTGGCGCATCCTGCGCCATCACATTCTCCCAAACGCCTTGGCGCCGCTCATCGTGCAGCTGAGCTTCCTCTTCGCCTATGCGGTGCTTTCGGAGGCCACACTGAGTTTCCTCGGTCTTGGCGCCGTGCCGCCCACGCCGACCTGGGGGAACATCATGGCGCAAGGCCGCCAATACATGACGGAGGCGCCCTGGATCATCACCATCCCGGGAGTGGCGCTGATGATCACCGTGCTCGGCCTCAATCTTCTGGGCGACGGCTTGCGCGATGTGCTCGACCCGCGCCTGAGGATCCAGCCATGAGCCTGCTCGAAGTGGAGGCTTTGACCACGGCCTTCAAGACGGGGCGCGGCGAGATCACGGCGATCGAGGATGTGAGCTTCACGCTCGGCGAGGGCGAAATCCTGGGCATCGTCGGCGAGTCGGGTAGCGGCAAGAGCGTGACTGCCCTCACCATCATGGGGCTCTTGCCGAACCCTCCGGCGCGTGTCGCCTCGGGCGAGGTGCGCTTCGAGGGCGAGGTGCTGACCCGCCTTTCCGAGACGCGCATGCAGAAGATCCGCGGCTCGGGCATCGCCATGGTCTTTCAGGAGCCGATGACCTCGCTCAATCCGGTGTTCACCATCGGCGAGCAGCTCATGGAGACCTTGCGTGCCCATGAGCGCCTTTCGCCTCGGGCACAGCGCGAGCGTGCCGTCGAGATCTTGACCCGCGTCGGCATTCCTTCGGCGGCACAAAGGCTCGGCGATTATCCGCATCAGCTCTCCGGCGGTCAGCGCCAGCGGGTCATGATCGCCATCGCACTTGCCTGCCGTCCCCGTCTCCTCATCGCCGATGAGCCGACGACGGCGCTCGACGTCACCATCCAGGCACAGATCCTCGATCTCCTCATGGATCTGCGTGATGAATTCGGCATGGCGATCGTGATCATCACGCACAACATGGGGGTGATCGCACAAACGGCCGACCGCGTGCTGGTGATGTATGCGGGCCGCATCGTCGAGGAAGCGCGCATCGATGCGCTCTTCGACAGGCCGTTGCACCCTTACACGCGCGGCCTCCTCGAATGCGTGCCCTCGATCGAGCAGGACAAGGCGCGCCTTGCCGCCATTCCGGGCACGCTTCCGGATCCTGCGAGGCGGCCGCGCGGCTGCCGCTACGCGCCTCGCTGCCCATTGCGGGTCGAGGCCTGCACCGCCGCAATTCCTGCGCTCCTCGGAATACAGGGCGAGCACGCCGCCGCCTGCATCAGAGCCACGTGCTCGTGAGCGCGCTCATCGAGGCGGAAGCGCTCGAGAAGCATTTCGCTTCGGGCGAAGGGGCTTTGCTGTCGCGCCGCACCCGCAAGCTTCGTGCCGTCGACGGTGTTTCCTTGAGCATCGCTCACGGCGAGACGCTCGGCCTCGTCGGGGAATCCGGTTGCGGCAAATCGACCCTCGGGCGCCTGCTCATCCGTTTGATCGAGCCGACCGCGGGCACCATCCATTTCGAGGGCGAGGAGATCACCGGGCTTCCCGCAAAAGCGCTGCGCGAGAAGCGGCGCGCCATGCAGATCATTTTTCAGGACCCTTATGGCGCACTCAACCCGCGCATGACCGTCGAAGACATCGTCATGGAGCCGCTTTTGATCCACGGCGCGAAGCGCGACGCGGCCACGCGCGATCGGGTGAGCGAGATGCTCCGTCTCGTGGGGCTGCCGAGGCATTCGCGCGATCGCTTTCCGCATGAATTCTCAGGTGGCCAGCGCCAACGCATCGGCATTGCGCGAGCCCTCGTCCTGCGGCCGAAGCTCGTCGTGTGCGATGAGCCGGTTTCGGCTCTCGACGTTTCCGTCCAGGCGCAGATCGTCAATCTGCTGCAGGACCTGCAAGAGGAGCTTCGCCTCACCTATCTTTTCATCGCCCATGACCTGAGCGTCGTGAAGCACATCTCGAACCGCGTCGCGGTGATGTATCTCGGCAAGATCGTCGAGATCGCCAACAAAGGTGAGCTCTACGCCAACCCCCTGCATCCTTACACGCAGGCCCTGATCGCCGCGGTTCCCGTGGCCCACCCGGCCGATCGCGCGAGCGCACGAGCTGCCCGTGCGCGGGTGTCGGGCGACGTGCCGAGCGCGCTTCATCCCCCGACGGGCTGCCGCTTCCACACGCGCTGCCCCCATGTCATGGCGATCTGCCGCACGGTGGGGCCGAGAATCACCGAGCCGAGTCACGGTCATGAAGTGGCCTGCCATTTGGTCGGCTGAGGCTGAATAGAAACATCATCACAACTGGAGGAAACCATGGATGGCAAGCGTCCGACAGTCGCGTCGCTCAACGGTATCGTCGCGGCCGCGCACCCGCATGCGGCGCTCGCGGGCGCGCGCCTGCTTGCCGAAGGCGGCAACGCCTTCGACGCAGCGGCCGCCACCGCCGCAGCGCTCAATGTCGTCGAGCCCTACATGTCGGGCCTTGCCGGGATGGGCATGGCAACCTGCCGCATCGCCGCCGAGAACAAAATCCGCACACTCGATTTTGTCACACGCGTCCCAAGCCGCTTTCCACAGGGGAAATACAAGGAACGATCCGAGCTTGCGCGCGGTGCGCAAGGATGCGGCACCCCCGGCAATCTTGCGGGGTGGTGCGAGCTGGTGCGCGCGCATGGGAAAAAAGCCCTGGCGGAGGTGTTTGCGCCCGCGATCAAGCTCGCGCGCGAGGGTTTTCCGCTGGCGGAATACAATGTCGCGACGATCAACGAGGTGAATGCCGAATTTGCCCGCACGCGCACCGACCTCTTCACCGAATGGGCCTCGCTTTACATGAATGGCGGCAAGCGCGTTGGCCTGGGCGACGTGCTGCGCCAACCGGCGCTGGCGCGCACGCTCGAGGCGATCGTCTCGGAAGGGCCGGCTTATCTCTACGGCGGAACGCTCGGGCGCGCGGTGGTGGCGAAATCGGAAAAGACCGGCGGATGCCTCAGCCTCGAGGATCTCGAGGCTTTCGAGCCGCGCTGGCTCGATCCGATCGCGTCGAGATACAAAGGCCTCGAGGTGCACACCCTTCCACCTCCCGCCGAATCCTTTCAATATCTTCTCACGCTGCGCATCCTCGACGGCATCGACTTCAACAGGCTCGAGCGCAACGGCGTCGACCATCTCGATACGACGTATCGCGCGATCAGGTTGGCCGCGGGAGTTCGCATCGCCAAGAACAACCCGGATCCGGAGCTGCTCGAAAAAACCCTCGGTGACGCCGAGGTCGACCACCTCCGCCAACGTCTTCGCGACGGCAAGCCGATCGAAGGGCCGACCGAACAGTTCATGGTGCCGCAACCCGTCTCGATGGCGCATGAACACACCACCTCGTTCTCGACCGCGGACCGTGAGGGCAATGCGGTGTGCATCACGCAAAGCCTCGGCTCGCCGTTCGGCTGCGGCGTGGTCGTGCCCGAGCACGGCATCTGCCTCAACAACTTCCTCAACTGGGGCGAAGTCGTCGCGGGCGGCCGCAATCATCTCGTGCCAAAGGCCGAACTCGCCTTGCCGCTCGCGCCTTCGATCGCGACGCGCGACGGCGAGCTCACCCTCGTCCTCGGAACGCCGGGAAGCTACGGCATCTGCCAAACGCAGACGCAGGTGATGGTGCAGCATCTCGATTACGGCCTGCCGCTCCAGGACGCGATCGACGCGCCGCGCGCCCGTCTCTGGGACGGGCGGCGCGTTCAGATCGAGGCGCGGCTTCCAACCGCAACGCTCGATGAGTTGCGCGGGCGCGGGCACGAGGTCGAAACGCCGCTTGCCTGGACCATGGCGGTCGGCGGCATGCACGCCATCACGCGCAACACCAAGACAGGCGTGCTCGCGGGCGCTTGCGATCCGCGCCGGGACGGGTTTGTCGCCGCGATTTGAGCGTTTCGACAACCGCGCTCGGCACACGCTTCGCTGTTGCGCCGAGCGCCTGAGCCTTGTCCGGAAGCCTCCAGGCGGTGTCACGACATCACGGCTCAAGAGTGCTAAAGTTGCTATGGACTTGCGGCCCCGACAGCGCGAAAAGACGACCGCTGTCCTGTTCACGGGAGGAATCGCGCAATGAAAAAATCCTGGTTTTACGCGGCCGCTTGCGCCGCGTCGGCTTTGCTCGCGGCCTCGGCTCCGGCGCGAGCCGATACGACGCTCGTCATCGGCATCGCGGCTGACCCGACCGGCTTCGACCCGGAGGCCGTGCTCAACAACACTTCCGGCTTCGTGATGGCCACGGTCTATGACGGCCTCACCCACTATAAGACAGGCACGACGGAAGTCGGCCCAGGGCTCGCTGAGAAATGGGAAATCTCCCCGGACGGCCTCACCTACACGTTTCATTTGCGCAAGGGCGTCACTTTCCAGGACGGCACGCCCTTCAACGCCAAGGCATATGTGCAAGGCATAGATCGCCTTTTGAATAAGCAGAGCCCGGACTCGATATTCAATACCGGGCCCGTCGAGAGCATGATCGACTTCACCTATGAGGATGTCGCCTCTTATCGGGCAGTCGACGACGACACGGTCGAGTTCAAGCTGAAACAGCCCTCGGCGGCATTCCTCGCAAGCCTCGCCATGGTGTGGAACGGCGTCGTGAGCCCGACCGCGGTCACCAAATACGGAAAGGATTTCCGCAACCACCCGGTGGGTTCGGGCCCGTTCATCTTCAAGGATTGGCGCCAGCGCGACCAGGTCTCGCTCGATGCCAACCCGAATTATTGGGGAGGCAAGCCGAAGGTCGATCACCTGGTCTTCAAGGAATACCCCGACCCACAGGCGGCTTTGCTGGCGCTCAAGCGCGGCGACATTCAGATCCTCGGTGACGTGTCGACGCAACTCGTGCCCGCGATGCGCGGCGACCCCAACATTCAGATCGTGACCCAGCCCGGACTGGCGATCAGCGGCGTCGGCCTTCCCTGCGATGTGCCTCCCTTCAATGACAAGCGGGTGCGCCAAGCGCTGAACCACGCGGTCGATGTGGACGCGATCGACAAATCGCTCTTCCAAGGCCTCGCCGTGCCGATGACCTCGCCCTTGCCGGAGAGCCAATGGGGCTTCGACAAGTCCGTTCAAGGCTACAAATACGATCCCGACATGGCCAAGAAGATGCTCGCCGATGCGGGCGTGAAGCTCCCGCTCAAGGTCGAGTTCCTGACCTACAACTCGCCGCGCGGCTATAATCCCGCAGGCCCCGATCTCGCGACGGCGATCCAGGGCTATCTCGCCAAGGTCGGCGTCGAGGCCGATGTCAGAAAGGTCGATATGGGCGCCAATCTGGCGACTATCCGCTCCGGCAAATACCAGGGCATCTTCATGGTCGGCTGGACGGGCGACAATGGCGATCCGGACAATTTCGTCGGCGAGCTCTTCAATTCGAGCCGCATTCCGGTCACGAATACGCCCCGCTACAAAAATCCCGAGGTCGACAAGCTTCTCGATCAGGCCGCGCGTGAGAGCGACCCTCAGAAGCGCCTT
>JAFBAK010000134.1 GCA_019247795.1 Hyphomicrobiales bacterium
GCATGAGCCCGGCAGAGCGCATCGAGACCGTCGCTCTGCTGAAGTCGATCGGCCATGGGCGAACGATGATCATCATCCACGACATGGATTTGCTTTTCGAGCTCGTCGAAAGCGTCACCGTGCTGCAGGAGGGGAGCGTGCTCGCCAACGGCACGCCGGATGAGGTCAAACGCAACTCGAAAGTGCAGGAAGCCTATCTCGGCGGCGTGCATGAAGGGTTGGCGGCCGAATGAGCATGCTCGAGGTCAAGGGGCTCAACGCCTATTACGGAGACAGCCATATCCTCTTCGACATTTCATTGCATGTCGAGCGCAACGAGGTGATCGCGCTCATCGGCCGCAATGGAGCCGGCAAGTCGACAACCTTGAAGAGCCTGATGGGCGTCGTGAGGCCGCGCACGGGCTCGGTGAGGTTCGACGGCCAGGAGATCGCCGGCAAGAAAAGCCACACGATCGCGCAGACGGGCATGCAGCTCGTGCACGAGGACCGGCGCATCTTCGGCAGTCTCAACGTCGAGGAAAACTTGGTGCTGGCGGCGATCAGCGCGCCGAACAAATGGCCGATCGAGCGTATCTACGACATGTTTCCGCGGCTGAAGCTGCGTCGCGGCAGCCGCGGCACGGATCTTTCCGGCGGCGAGCAGCAGATGCTGGCCATTGCGCGCGCCCTCATCCGGGATCCAAAAATCATTCTCCTCGACGAACCCTTCGAAGGCTTGGCGCCCGTGATCGTGCGCGACCTGATGGCGGCCTGTCGCAAGCTGGTCGATGCCGGACAGACGATGGTACTCGTCGAGCAAAACCTCGCGGCCACGCTGGCGCTCGCGCAGCGCGCCTACATCATCAACAACGGGCATATCGTGCACGAGGCCCCGATCGGCGAGCTCAAGGCAAACCCGCAGGTGCTGCGCCGCCATCTCGGCGTTTGACTTCGGCGACCGCCGCGGCGCGATCGCGGCATTGCAGAGCAAATCCGGCATCTGCAGGGCTGGCATCCCCTCTCGCGATGGCGTGCAAGCCGCGCGCGTAATGGTCCGCGATAACGGATCGGCCGCTTCGGCTTTGTGTTTTGCAAAACCTTTGGAACTTTTTGCGCGACGACGCTTATTGTGTTCGTTCGTGACAACTCTCCCGAATCACAGCGCTGCAACCAGTAATCGTGGAAAAATCCTCATGGCGAATTTCACCAATCTGCCGACGTTCACCAAGGACGGGGATGTGCATGTCGTCGTCGAAACGCCTCGCGGCAGCCGCGCGAAATTCGCCTATGAGCCGAAACTGAAGGCCTTCACGCTCACCAAAGGCCTTCTCGCCGGCCTGACCTACCCGCATGATTGGGGGTTCGTGCCTTCCACGAGAGCGGACGACGGTGACCCGATCGATACCATGCTGATCCATGACGCGGCGACCTTCCCCGGCCTTGTCGTCGCCTGCCGTGTCATCGGCGTCCTGCAGATCGAGCAGAGGAGCAAAGGAAAGGTCGAACGCAATGACCGAGTGTTCGCAGTGCCGCGACGATCGCACGCGGAGCAGGACCTGCGCGATGTGCGCGACCTCTCACCGCCGATTCAACAGGAGCTCGAGAAGTTCTTCATCGCCACCGATGAACTGGAGGACAAGAAACTGAAGATCCTTGGCTGGAAAGGCCCCAAGGCCGCAGTGCAGGCGATTGAAGATGCCCAAAAGGTTTTCGCGAAGAACAGCCAGTGACGCGGGCGGGCGGGGATGCCGCATACACCGCCGTTCGTGCATGCACCGACCTCTTCGGTGCCGCTCTCCTCAGACACGATAGACGTTCAACAGAACCTCGTCGGGAGTTCTTTCGCCCGATGCGATGAAAAGCGTCGTCCTCATCCAGGCAAGTCGCGGTGATTGCGTTTCAAACCGCGGCGCGGTGCGAAAATAGATCAGCGCCGGATCCACCGGCAAACCGCGCCGAAGGCGATCGAGCGCTTCTTTTGGGCCGAAGCGAATCCCATCATTCTCGACATAGATGCGCTCGCCCTCCGAAGTCTCGATGATATAGCGGGCGTGCAGACGCGTGAGGCCGTCGGCCGCGATCGTCTGGTAGTCGGCCCCGCCAGGGAGCACGGCACCCTCCAGGCCGGGCCCCTCCACACGACCACCAGTGATGGCGATGATGCGGCGTTCTCCCGAGGGGGTGGGGCCGATCTCGTAAGGCGCAGCGACACTGATCCTGGCATCGAACACATGTTCCAGCCGCGGCACCTCGATGCCGGGCCTTGATCGTTTCGCTTGTTTGCGCACGCCTCGCCTCCTTTGCGCTCGATCTCCACCGCTCGACATCAGCGGCTTGCCTTGTGCGGATGCAAGCCCAATCGGTGTCGCCAACGCTGTCGCGGC